>JALOMJ010000003.1 GCA_025455485.1 Bacteroidia bacterium
TCTGAGTTGACACTTACCGAGCTGATTAGCCTTTCAAAAAAACTTCCGCTGCAACGACTTCCCTCAACCTATACTCTGGTAGCCAGTCGTTCTCACCTGAGTCACGAAATCAACGAACGCATCAGTCAGCTTAAAACAGTTTATCAGAATGTTGCCCTTATTCATGCCGGCAGCAGCATCAAACAATGCTGGGTGGCCGAAGGCAAAGCACACGAGTATTCACGACTGGGAACAACCATGGAATGGGACACTGCAGCTGGGCAGTGTATTTTAGAGCAGGCGGGCTGTTCCTTAAACACATTTGATAGCAATGAGCCTTTGCATTATAACAAAGCAAACCCTGAAAACCCCTTTTTTATTGCCCGCAATTTAAATTAGTACTGCTTTTTACTTCTTAAAAACTTTAGAAAGCAGTAAGCCATTGGGCAAACCCAATTGTTTTGATTGGCTCCCGCTTAAGACGATTATTTGATTGTTGTTTTGTGTACTGATGGCAAAATCGTATTCGTTGGCCTCTTTGCCAATGGCTTCAATACCTTCCAGAATCAACAGATCTTTTTCCGAAAGCGTTTTGCTTTCTTTGTAAAAAAACTCCCAATAGGCTTTTTCTTTGAATTTCAGTCCCGAAAATCTTCGGTTAGGACACATGGTTAAAACCGAAACAAAATGTGTAAGTGTGTAAGCGCCATTTTGTTTCCTTAGCACAAACTTTTCAGTGATGCTTAAATTTTTGGCCGTACTGTTTAATGTGTGCCCGGAAGCGGTTCTAAGTTCTTGCTCTGCCGCCTCAACATGGCACTGATAATAAATCATGGAATCACCATCAGCGAGTTTAAAAAGTAAGGTGTTTTTGTTTTGAAGCGGCGTTGACCCTATTTGTGCAAAAGTAAACCAGGTCTTTAAAACCAATAGCATACAGGCGAAGATCTTCATGTATACCGTATGTGAATGTGTTTTGATAGTGAGTAGGCTCTATCTTTAAGCAAGAGGGCGTTTTCTTCCGGTGCCGCATTACACAAAACCACGCCCATGCGGCGGTAAGGTCGCGTGCTGGGTTTATTAAACAGCCGTAGTTCTGTATTGTCATGTTTTAACACATCTTCTTGTCCTTCAAATTCAGGCCTGCCGCCCTCCTGCGAAGCCAGTATCACCGCCGATGCGCCCGAACGAAGCAGTTGAACTGAAGGAACGGGCAGGCCTAAAATTGCCCTTGCATGTAATTCAAATTCATTCAGGTTTTGCGTGTTGGCTAAAGTAACCATGCCGGTATCGTGCGGACGGGGGGATAGCTCGCTGAAATAAATTCCATTCGGACTAAGAAAAAATTCTATTCCCCAAATCCCGAATCCACCCAGAGCGGTGGTCACTTTTTCGGCCATATTTTGTGCCTCCATTAAGGCCTCTGCGCTGATTGCGCAAGGCTGCCAGCTTTCCCTGTAATCTCCTCTTTCCTGTCTGTGTCCTATTGGTGGGCAAAACAGGGTGGGTCCGCTTTTTTGCGTAACAGTTAATAAAGTAATTTCGGCATCAAACTTTATAAACTCTTCAATTATTACTTCCTTATAATCTCCACGAGAGCCTTCCATGGCATAGTTCCAGGCCCTTGCAATATCTTCATTTGATTTTATAACGCTTTGCCCTTTGCCGCTGCTGCTCATCAAAGGCTTTACCACACAGGGAATACCAATTTCATGCACGGCTTGTTCAAAACCTGCAGCATCGGAGGCATAGGCATATTTTGCGGTTTTTAAACCAAGTTCCTTTGCAGCCAAATCGCGAATGGCTTTTCGGTTCATTGTGAAATTAGCGGCCTTAGCGCTTGGCACAACCGTTATGCCTTGTTTTTCATATTCATAAAACCGTTCGGTGCGTATGGCTTCAATTTCAGGCACAACAATATCAGGCTGGTGTTTTGCAACCACATCATCCAATGCAGCCCCATCGAGCATGTTGATTACTTCAAAGGCGTGAGCCACCTGCATGGCTGGAGCTCCGGCATAACTATCTACAGCAATAACATACTGACCCAAACGCTGCAGGGCAATCACGACCTCTTTTCCTAACTCTCCGCTGCCAAGCAGCATCACTTTTTTTTGCTTCACAATTACTTAGTGTATTTAATCACCTTAGAACTCCTGATTACAACGCCTTTTTGTGTTACGGTTAACATGTAGGTTCCCATCGGTAAGCCGGCAAGATTGATTGTTTTGTTTTCTTTTGTCATGGCCGTCGCAATAAAGGATTGTTGTAGTTGTGTTTTACCCAACACATCTATCACTTCAATTTTCGTTTCCCCTCCTTCAGGTAAAATACACTCAAGGTAAACCACGTCATTTGCCGGATTTGGATAAATAAGCAGCTGTTGTATCAGTTTCTGCTCATTTAAACCGGTGGTGTTAATGCCATCAATATTTATGTCGTCAATAAAAATATTATTCCCTGCTCCGCTGGTAAACACAAACTTGAAATTAACTTTACCTCCTGCCCAGGTATTTAATAAATTGGCCTGTTCTTTGCGCCATTCACTGCTTGCAACAGCAGGAGTATACGATGAAGTAATATTTACTGATGTGGTTCTTAAGGAGGCATTTGCCGATTTCTGGTAAATGGAATTCCAAGTTTTGCCGCAATTGTTGGAAATAAACACCTGTAACCTGTCGTTATTATTGGTTACACGGCCTGCAAAATGCAATTGAAAGGTTAATGTGGGATTTTGTATTGCCGTAAGGTCGTATTCCGGTGTAATCAGCTCATCAATTAAGGGTGCCTGCTTATTAAAGTTAACGAGACCCAAACAACTTGCGCCCGAGAAACTTGTGCTTTGTGTCCACTCCCAGGTTGTAGCGTCGTTGTCAAGATTTCGAATGGTCCAATCGTTTGCAAATTTTACAGGATTCTCAAAATCCTCGTTAAACGGGAAAGCATAATTCGTGTTTGGCACATTGTTTAAAACAAGCACTTTGTTGGTAAAGGTGCTGCTCTTGCTGCTGCTCAAATAGGTATTGGTAAGTGAGATGTTATAAAGGCCGGGCGCTGCGTATTTTACATAAATTGTACTGTCTGTTAAGCTTGCTGCCTGCCCGCCTGGCACACTCCATAATCGGCTTCCTGTTATACCACCATATGATTTGTCGCTTATTTTAACCGAATCACCAACGCAGGTGGTTATGGGATCAAAAGGAAAAACATCCGGTACTGATACACATGGGGCCGGGTAGACATAAGGGTCAGCGGTGCCTGTGGCAATACGATTTTGATTTGACCAAAGATTATTCCTTCCGGAAACAGCTGAGTTTAGCGCTGCTGTCATGCGTGCAACCTGCCCCGCGGTGAACATGTTTAAGCAGGGACCATTAGTGTAGTCCATATAATTCGTAAACATTTCTCCATTGGCATTACTGCCTGCACAAGAACTGTTGGGGTTGTGCGGAAAATTAGGGCATCCGCTATTGGAAAAAACATGCGGTGGCGTGTCGGCAACAAGGTCGTTCCCGCAGGTTGCATCTCCCCATATGTGTCTTAAATTTAACCAGTGACCAAGTTCGTGAATGAGATAGCGCCCTAAAAAATTGCCCCAGCTTGAATTGGTTGCTGTGCCAATGCTACTCAAAACATCGCCGCGTATATTAATACCATCGGTATTTGGTGCGCCTCCCGGAAATTGTGCGTATCCACCGCCATCACATGCCGCAGTGGTGTTATAACGCATCGATTGCACGACCCAAATATTGAGGTATTTGTTGCTGGGCCAGTAGGACAAAGCCTTTACAGCATTGTTTGTGTAAGAACAATTGCTTAAGCTGCTGTAAATTCTGTTGATGCCATTGGTGCAATTTCCTGCCGGATCTATTGTGGCCAACCTAAACTCAATGTCAAGCGGCGCAGCAAAAGGAAGAAAAGCAGCCGGCGTTAGAATGGTGTCGGCTTGTTGTCGTCTGAACTCCTTATTGAGAATGTCCATTTGATCGAGAATCTGAGCGTCTGAAATGTTCCCGGCCTGCGTGGTGTAAATAACATGAAACACTACAGGAATTACGTATGTGGCCGCAGACGATGCATGGCTTTTATTTAGAAGTAGCTGCTCTGTTTCGGCCTCCAGGATGAATTGATTTTTCCTGAACATTGAATCAGATTGCATCAATTCGCTGTAAAAATCGTGACTTAAACAATTAAATTGGGCCTTGACACTGCCAATTAATAGTGTGGAGAGCAGAATCGCGCTGAATGCCTTTTTCATTGTTTTGCGGTTTTAAATGAGTAATCAGTAACTGATGATTTGTTCTTCTATATTTTCCGGTATTTGCCTTTCCTCATATTGCTGATTTCTGAGTTGCGGCTCAAAACCGGCCTCTCTTATGGCGTCCTGAATTTGCGTGTAAGTAAACCGGTGTGGTGCCCCGGCTGCACTTACAACGTTTTCTTCAATCATTATACTGCCAAAATCATTTGCTCCTGCGTGAAGGCAAAGTTGCGCCGTTGCCTTGCCTACAGTGAGCCAACTGGCCTGTATGTTTTCAATATTTGGAAGCATAATGCGGCTCATGGCCACCATGCGTATATACTCTTCCGCGCTAACATTATTTTTAATGCCTTTTAAGCGGTTTAACAAGGTTCCATCGTCCTGAAATGGCCAGGGAATAAAGGCCAAAAACCCTTTGGCATCTTTTGGTTTCTGCGCCTGAACCTCACGCAACCAAACCAAATGCTCGAATCGTTCATAAAGGGTTTCAACATGACCAAACATCATGGTGGCGCTTGTGGTTAAATGCAATTGATGGGCTGCTTTCATTACTTCCAGCCACTCTCTGCCGGTGCATTTTCCTTTGCTGATCAAACGCCTCACCCTGTCGTTTAAAATCTCGGCTCCAGCACCGGGCAAGCTGTCTAATCCGGCTTCCATTAAGGCTTTCAGCACGTCGGAATGTGTACTCTTTTCCAGCTTGGTGATGTGCGCAATTTCCGGCGGCCCCAAAGCGTGGAGTTTCAACTTGGGGTAAAGGGCTTTTAATTCTTTGAACAGGTTTACATAGTAGGACAGTCCCAAATCAGGATGGTGTCCACCTTGTAGCAAAAGTTGTTCCCCACCGTAACGAAAAGTTTCCTCTATTTTTGTTTTATAGGTTTCAATGCTTGTTATGTAACTCTCAGCGTGACCCGGAATCCTGTAAAAGTTACAGAATTTACAATTCGCAATGCACACGTTGGTGGTGTTGGCATTACGATCGATAATCCAGGTTACTTTATTCGAATTCTTTTTTTGCTTTTTACGCAATTCGTTTCCCACATACACAAGCTCAGCCAATGGCGTATTTTCAAAAAGGAAAAGACCTTCCTCTATACTTAGAAATTCAAAATTTAATGCCCGTTGCAGAAGCTGTTCAGTATTCATTGTAATTAACAAAGTTAGTATTCAGTTTGAATTGAATAACAACAAAAAACCCGCCTTGTTTTAAAGCGGGTTTTTTTAGTATCTGGTTTAAATGATTAGTTCTTCATCATTTTTATTGTTTTGATGGTGTCTCCGTTTGTTGACAACAACTTCACAATATAGGCTCCTTTTGCTAAATCAGCTGTGTTTATGGTTTCTGTAGCATTTACAGATTGATTTACCACCAGTTGCCCGATAGCGTTATAGATTTCGATTTTACCTGTAAAATCACTCACTTTCAATTCAGAGGTGAATGGATTAGGGTACACCACTCCGCTTTGAACTATGCTTTGAGATTCAATGCCAGTGCAAGCTGAAACGGTTAAACTGGCTGTTCCTGAAGCAACACAACCCTGAACCGAAGTTCCTGTGGCGGTGAAGGTTTTCACTCCGGGCGTTGCACTGCTGAAGCTAATGCTATTGCCTGTTCCGGTAACATCACCTGACCAAACATAACTTGCAGCGCCACCTGCATTAAGGGTAACGGTATTATTAACACATGCTGCGGATGGCGAAGAAACTACCACGGTTGGTGTGGCGTTTACTGTAAAATCAACCAATACGCCGGCTAAACAACCGTTAGAGCCGGTACCAATCAAAGTATACGATCTAGGTCCTGCAGCCCCAGCTGTTAAAGCAACAACACTTCCGGTAAATCCGGTAGTTGGTGAGTTAAACCAGGTGTACGTGCTTGCACCTAATGCCGACAAAGTAAAGGTTTGACCCTGACAAACAACACTAGGCGATATGGAAGTCACAAGGGTAGGACTAGGATTTACCGTGATTGAGATAGAATTTCCACCCGCACACACGCTTGGGAAAGTGCCTGAAATGCCACCAACACTGTATGTTGTGGTGCTGTTAGGCGTTACAGTAATTACAGGAGTTAGAGCGCCTGTGCTCCATGAATACGACGTGGCGGCACTGGCGGCTGTTAGCGTAACGGTTTGTCCGGAACACACAGAGTTGGAACTTGCTGTAATGATCATTGATAACTGACCGCCAACCGTAACCGTTGAGGTTACTGAGGAAGGACAGTTACCGCCCGCACCAAATCCGGTTACAGTATACACTGTAGTAGATGTCGGGGTTACTGAAATTGAAGCTGTTGTAGCGCCTGTGCTCCAGGAATAACTGCTTGCTCCGGTGGCAGTTAAGGTAGCCGTAGTTGCAGGACTTGAACACACAGTATAACTTGGTACACTAACGTTTGGTGTAGCGGTTACAGTAACTACAGCCGTTTGTGTGCCAACACAGTTGCCCGGGCCTGTTCCACTTACCTGATACGTTGTTGTGTTAGTTGGACTAACCACGGCAACCGAACCGGTTTGGTTATTGCTCCACGTAAAGGTGGTTGCAGCGTTTGTTCCTGTACTAGTTGCCGTTAAGGTTACAGCATTGCCTGCGCAAACGCCTGCCGCACTTTGTGCCACGGAAATAACGGGCTGGGTACATGGGTTGGTTACTTTTACGCCATCAAGTCCAATATAATTGCTGTTCGCTCCGGCAAATCCGCCGTTGGCAACAAAATAGCGGAAGGCAAACCTTCCGGTAACAGGGCTGGCTAATCCGCTAACGGCAACGGTATACACCGCCCAAGCATCTGGATAACCATTCACTACCCCACCGGAAACAACAGATGAAGTAAGCGTAGTTAAATTTGGGTTGATGTCCAACAACAAAGTAGTATAGGTTCCAACGCTGGTGGTTCCCGAAGGAATTGTGGTATTGTCAACCGGACTGAAACGCACTTGCATACGATCTGCAAAAGGATGGCCGGCAATTGTTCTTGTGGCAAACTCCAAAACAGTTCCGTTTGAAATGTTCAGCGATGGGGTAATTAACCAGGTGCTAATACCTCCTGCAGCATTTGCGTCTTGACTGTTGAAATTCATTCCCACATAATCGTTCGCCCCGCCATTAAAAGCAGGAAATACCGTGCCATTACCTTGAAACACTGTGGTTGTGCCCGGTGTTGAAGAATTGTTGATGGTAGTCCAGCTTTGTGCTGCCGGAGTCCAGGTTGCGGTGAAATTCTCAGAGAAAATCACCTGAGCTTTAAGACCAAAAGAAATGGTCAGAGCCAGAAATAATAGAGTAATTGTTCTTTTCATTTTTGTTTATTTTTACGCGAATTTAGCTCTTTTTTCCCTTATCCTTGCCTCTTTTTCGGTTTTTTCCTTGATTTGCTCTTATTTTTCTCTGCCACAAGCTGATATGAATGGTTAATCATGTCTTTTAACATAGACCTTTTCAAACTGCCATCACTAATTACTGTGTTCCAATGCGTTTTGTTCATATGATAGCCGGGTTTTACGGCCGCAAAGCGCTCCCGGTATTCCAGGGCCAAAACAGGCTCACATTTCACATTGAACTGCAATGGGTTTGCATCCAAGGCAAGTAACAGAAATAGTTTTCCCCGAATCTTAAAAACCAATGTTTCCAGCCCAAACGGGAAACATTCCTCTACGTTTTCCAAACTCAAACAGTAGTTTCTGATGTCTTCTGCATTCACATAACAATTTCTTAATATTTCTCCCAAATATAATGAAAGCCGCGCCAGTTATAAAAGAGCGGCGTGTTGCAAAGAAATAAATCAAAATATTTGTGGTACAATGCCGTTATAAAATGAATTCCTGCACAAAGGATTTTTTTTGAAAGGGATTTTAAGTAAGTTTGGCGTTCTAAATTTTAAACTAAAAAACAACACAATACACATGAGCACAAAAAAAACATCGGGTGGATTCCCATTGGTGATTTCAGCGCTGGCTATTCTGATCTGTCTTGGCATTGGCGTATTTATCTTTAAAATGATTTTGGGGGCCCCCTCCAATTTCGATGGTGGTGACCCTGACAAAGGCCATCCGCACAACTTGTTGGGCACCATGTATAAAGGTGGCTTTATTGTACCAATACTAATTGGATTTTTGCTTACCGTGTTTGCTTTCGCCATTGAGCGTTTTGTAACCATTTCAAAAGCAAGCGGTAAAGGCAGCGCCGAAAAATTTGTAGCAAAAATTAAAGCCTTGATTGCAGCGCACGATTTTCAAGGTGCTAAAGCCGAATGCAACAAACAACAAGGCTCTCTGGCCAATGTGGTTTACGAAGGCATTGTAAAATACGAATTTGTGCAAAACGATTCGGTTATGGATAAGGAAGCAAAAGTTCACGCTATTCAAAAAGCCCTTGAAGAAGCAACTTCACTTGAACTACCGATGTTATCCAAAAACATGGTGGTAATTTCAACCATGGCTTCAATCGGAACCTTGGCTGGTTTGATTGGTACCGTTGTTGGTATGATTCGTGCCTTCGCCGCCCTCTCTGCCGCCGGCGCTCCCGACACTTCTGCGCTTGCAACAGGTATCTCCGAGGCCCTTGTAAATACCTTGGTAGGTATCTTAACCTCGGCTTGCGCTATCATTTTTTATAACTTTTTCAGTAACCGAATCGACCAGATTACTTATGCCATGGATGAAGCCGGATTCTCGATTATCGAAGAATTCCAAACTTCCGGTAAGTAATCCTAAACCATTATTTTAAATTAAATACGCTTTACAATGTCAAAGAAACCATCCAAAGGAGGAGCCCCGGCTTTAGACATGACACCCATGGTGGACTTGGCCTTTTTGCTGGTAACCTTTTTTATGTTGACCGCATCGTTTCGCATGGCCGAACCTGTTTCTGTTGACCCCCCCTCCTCAATCGGACAAGTTGATCTCCCGGATAACCATCTTATGGTAACTATAGATGAAAAAGGACGCGCCTTCTTTGGTATCAGCAATAGCACGGCCAAAATGGCGGCCTTACGCGAAATGAGCAAACGTTATAATGTGCCCTTTACCGATCAGCAAATTGTAAAGTTCAGTGGTTTACCCAGCATAGGGGTAGATCTTAAAGACTTGCCCCGTTATATTGATGCGGGCGAAGAAGAAAGAAAGAACTTTCAACCGCAACGAGGCATTCCTATGGACACAATTACCCCAAACAATCAGTTGAAAGACTGGATTAATTTTGGTGGCTCTGAGGCAGTAAAAACATACGAAGCCGCAAAACAAAAAGCCAAAGAAACCAACTCGGAATTTAAAGCTGAAAAACCCAGGTACGCCATTAAATGCGACGCTGGTACAAAATACATGAATGTAAAAGGCGTAGTTAAAACTTTTACCGATTTAAAAATTTATCAGTTCAACCTCATCACTTCGCTGGAGGGCGGAGGCACTGTGATTGAACCCACAAAATAAACTCATTAACGCTTAACACATGGCAGAAATAGCAGAAGGCGGTAGTGGCGGTGGCCACAAAGGCGGTAAAAAAAGAGCCAAAAAATTATCCACAAGAGTCGACATGACCCCCATGGTGGATTTGGCCTTTCTCTTGCTCACCTTTTTCGTTTTAACAGCCACCTTTAGTAAACCAAAAACTATGGAGCTCACTTTTCCGGCTCCTCCGCCACCGGACCAAAAGCCGGATGAAATCAAAAAAGGAATCACCTTTTTGCTCACTAAAGACGACCGCATTTTTTATTACGAAGGCGAGTTCAGAGCAGAAGCGAACGACAAAGGCCCTAAAACAGAAATTCAGGAACTTGATTTCTCTCAAGATTCTCAAAAGAGCCTGCACAAATATTTGCTCGAAAAAAACAAACCCATGCACGAGCAAATTTCAGCACTTAAAGCCAAACACGATAATAATCAACTAGCCGATTCTACTTTCAAACGTTTGGTAAAAGAACGCAAGGCCGACAAAGAGTCGTATACCTTTCTGATAAAAACAGACGACCAGGCCACTTACAAAAACGTGATTGATGTGATTGATGAATTAAACGTGAATGTGGTTGGCAAATACGTTATGGTGGATATCATGAAAAGTGAGATGGACCTTGTTTTAGAAAAAACAGCAAATAATTAAAGGGAGGGATTTATGTTCAAAAATTGGAACGACGTTACTTTTGATGCACGCAACGAAATTGTTTTCGCCAGCAGAAACCAAAGCTACGGTGCATTTGAGTTACGTAAAAACTATAATATCAGAGTCACGTATATCTTGGGCGGCATTGCTCTCTTTGGACTTGTATTGTTTGGGGCAAAAAAATTCTCCGACAGGCCACAAGATGAGGTAGTAGAAGAGCGCTTGGAGATAACCCAAATCGACCTTACGCCGCCGCCTCCGGTAGATGAAACACCACCGCCGCCGCCACCACCACCACCACCACCGATGGTTGAAATGGTAAAGTTTACGCCACCGGTAATTAAAGACGATGCGGTTGAAGAAGAGCCTCAAAAACTTCAGGAAGACGTCAAAGAAACAACCGTTGGCACCAAAGACCAGGAAGGCGAAGAAATTGTTGCTCCTCCATCTGAGAATGAAGGCCCAGGAGAAGCTGCGCCGGAAATTTTCACCATTGTGGAAGAACAGGCGGAATTTCCTGGCGGAACCGCTGCCATGTACAAATACATACAACAAAATGTGCAATACCCTGCAATGGCCAGAGAAGCGGGCATTAGCGGAAAATGTTTTCTGAAGTTTGTTGTAAACGAAACCGGTGAAATTAGCAATGTAGAAGTATTGAAAGGCGTGCCAGGTTGTTCAGAGTGCGATCGCGAAGCCATTCGTGTGGTAAAATCCATGCCAAAATGGAAAGCAGCGAAAATGACCGGAAAATCCGTAAAATGTTTTTTTAACCTGCCAATTAATTTCAAAATTCAATAACCGCCCGATCCAAATCAAGCGACCTTATTGGAGCCTTTACCATGCGCATGTTTTCGGTTATAATGGGTGTGTTTATGCTTTTGATGGTGTTGACGTTCGCTGTTCTATTCTCCTTCACCTCCTTCATGGAAATGGAGATGCAGGGCTTTAAACGTAACTCCTTTATTTTCTTACTCTGGCTTTATGGAGTTTACCGCGCTTACCGACTTTTTGTGCTGCTTAAGAATTTTAAGAAGCATGCCGCATAGGTTATTTATAGCGTGCGCGCTTATATTCTTTTCTTGCGGATCACCTGCTTCCCGGCCGGATAAACCAGATACCACACCCACATCCGGAGTCCTGAATGTGTATTTTGAGTCGGGGATTGAAAAACACGTGCTCAACCAGGCTTACACCTTTCAGGCCTTGTACGAACGGGCTAAACTGAATTTGTTTTCCTGTAATGAAAACCAGGCCATTCAGGCGCTATATAACGATAGCTGCGAAACTATAGTCATTACACGCCTTTTAAGTAATGAAGAATTAAAAACCTTTGCTTCCAAAAAACACGTTCCCAAATATTCACTTGTTGCTAAAACCGGCATGGCCTTGGTTTGTAACGCCTCTTTGCCGGTAAAAAAACTCAGTTATGCAGACGTAATTTCGCTTGTGAAAGAATCCAATAGCATACCCGACTCCGCTGGAAATTCCATACAACTGAATTTGCTGATCGATAAAAACGGGTCGGCAATTTATCATTACATAATCGACTCGCTTGTACACAGCGACAAACTACCCAATTACTTTAGTTCGCTGAACTCTTCCACAGAAACGCTTGCCTATGTTGCAACCCACACCAACGCCGTTGCATTTATTGATTTTGCTGTTTTGAGTGATGTTGACGATTTACTTTACAAATCCTATTCCGCAAAAATCAGACCCCTGGCAATAGGGGCTAAAACCCCGAACGGAAAATATGAAAGGCCGCATCAAAGTAGTTTTAAACTTAATACTTACCCCTTTACCCGCAACGTGTATGTGATGCGTAAAACCGGAGATTTCACTCTTGCTAAGGGCTTTGAAAGCTTTGTGGCGGGCCCGAAAGGACAAACCATCTTTTTGAAACAAGGCTTATTGCCCTCCCGACAACAAGAAAGAGCGATTAGTGTAAATTTCGAAGCGCTTAATGTAAAGAATTGATGTTATTTCTTAAAATACACTAAATAAAATTGAAAATTGACATTTGGCACCTGCTTTGTGAAAACGGAATAGGTACTTTTAAAACATGAATAGTATGAAAACAACTTTAGTGGCCGCCTTCCTGATTTTGGCAGGCTTATTTAGTCAAGCGCAAACCCTGCAGGAAATTGTTGCCAAAACAGAGAATGAACGTTACGATTTGGCAGAGAACGATTTAAGAAGCCTTATTTCAAAAAACCCGGGTAAAGGAGAGTATTATTTTTATTTTGCTGAAAACTTCTACAAAAAAGGAGATACCGACAGCGCCCGTGTTTTCTACAACAAAGGCATTGCAACAAATGCAACGTATCCTCTAAACTATGTGGGCTTAGGCAAATGCCTTTTGCTTGAATCCAAAACCGACGAGGCAAAAACACAATTTTACAAAGCCAACACCCTGGGTGCCGGCAAAAATGCAGAATTGCTCAGAAAAACAGCAGAAGCCTGGTTAATCACCGATATAAAAAACCCCGATGAGGCTATGAATTTAGCCAATGCAGCCATAAAACTTGAGCCTAAAAACCCCGAAAACTATATTCTTTTGGGCGATGCACAATTAGAAAAAAACCCCTCCGATGGCAGCACACCAATAAAAAATTACAATACTGCCACAACACTTAATCCTAAAAATGTAAAGGGCATACTTAGAATAGGAAAACTTTACCAAAGGGGAAGAAATTACCAATTGGCCCTCGAAAAATATAGAGAAGCGCTGGTTATTGACTCCACCTTCGCCCCAGCCTTTCGCGAAATCGCAGAACTTTATTACTTAGCCGGACAACCCGCAAAATCAATCGAAAATTGGCAAAAATACCTGAAACTAAACAACAGTGATTATGCCCGTTACCGATATATGGCTGCCTTTTTCTCGAATAAACAATACGCAGAGGCAGTCAGAGAATACGAGTCATTGAAAAAAACAGGATTTAGTAATTTATACTTCGAGCGCCTGGCCGGCTATAGCTATTATGAAATGGGCGATAAAACCGATAAAGAAGCCTATAATAAAGGCCTCTTTGCTTTGGATGCATTTTTTAATCTGGCTGGTGCTGATTTCAAATACATTGCCACAGATTATAAATACAAAGGCTTGTTACTGCTAAAAACAGGAAAGGATTCCTTGGCAAATACAGAACTCAATAAAGCCATGAGTCTTGAGCCAAAGCTTAAACCCGAAATTTACTCTGAACTCGCAGCCAATGCCATGAGGTTAAAAAAATACGATGCAGGATCGGGATTTTATGAATTAAAATATCAATCCGACTCCCTTGGTTTTACATCAAGTGATTATTATTCTCTTGGCAGAGCCTATTTCTATTCAGCCCTGGCTTTAAAGAAAGAGGCCAGCGAGGTGCGCGACAGTCAAATTAAAAAGAAAAAACCCACGGAAACTCCGGAAGTATTAGCAAAAGAAGATCAGGCAAAAACACTTTTCATAAAAGCAGACTCCGCCTTTTCTAAAACCACTCAAAAAAGTCCCACATGGCCCATTGGGTATTTCTGGAGAGCAAGAGCCAATTCTTATCTCGACCCAAGTAATGCGCTTTGGCAGGCTAAACCGTATTATGAAAAAATGATTAGTTTGATAACTAAACCGGAGGAAAGAACCGGCACTTACAAAAGCAATTTAATTGAGGCTTATGAATACCTTGGTGCGTTTTATGTAACCGCCAATGATAAAGTAAAAGCCGATGAAACCTGGAACCTGGTAAAAGATCTTGATCCGGCCAACGAAAAAGCCAAAAACTATTTCGCTCCACCGAAACCAAAGCCCGCTGCGCCAAAAAGCAATTGATATTAGCATGATAAAAAATCTCCGTAATTAGCGGAGATTTTTTTTACTGAATGTTATCGAACCACCCTTTTTGTCGTGGCACTTTTACACTGCTTAAAGAAGGTGTTTTTAGGTTAATAAATACGCTATACCGTTTATTAAAGCCAAAAGGCACCCATTCAATTGCCATTTCCCAGCATTTTAAATCTCTGTAAATATTAATGCTGGTGTAGCTCAAACTTTTTGAATTAAAATCATAACCGCTGGTCATGCCCACCCGCCAATATTTCGTTGGCATTATGTCGCCTCTGAAATTAAAGGTTTGCGTAGGCCGCGTTCTTCCTTCGGCATCTCTTCTCAAATCTACATTATAGTACGCCGCAAGATTCCAGTTTAGACTTTGCGGTATAAGGTCTTTATCCTGCTTCGCGCCGCGCTCTACAGCATTTGTAAGATCAGGCGCTTGTCTTGCTTTTTTTATGGCCTCGAGCATATTGCTGCCAAACGCTGCGTTAATTGTGAAATAAGCGGATTGAAAATTAGCCAGTTTTCCGTTGTAATCAAAGGCATATACTTCAATGCGCTTGTTTTCGTTGTTATACGCATACGGGTCAAAAACAGAATTGGCCACCACATCAAAATATTTCAAAACTTTTGTTCTCGCGCTTAAATTTATTGTGCTCATGTTAAAGCTGTCTGCAGCAAAATTATAATTGCCGTTAATGCTTAAATCTTGCAACAAAATGGTCTTCACAAAGGCATAACCGCTGTCTGTACGCTGTTTAATTTTGGCCTCAATGTTATTGCTGATGTTAACTCCCAGGGCATTTTGCCCACCCTGCGCAGGCCCTCCGTAAATGTTTTTTTCATAAATCGAATACCGTGTTTGATTGCCTAAAGTATCTCTTTGCACGCTTTTCCAATACCCATATTTTTCATCTCCAAAATCAGGTCTGTAGCCATATGAAATTGTAGGAATCATCAGGTGCCTTAGTGCAGAAAGCCTTGCCTTTTTAAAAAAATAATCAAAATACAGCTTGGTATTCATGCCCGCGTTGAAATTATAATCAAAAGCTCCTGAATAGCCTTTTATGGTTTGACTGCTAATCGAATCGGTGTCTTTAAAATACGCTTTCTGTAGCGTGCGCGTGTACATATAAGAATTAATGTTTAACACAGGCGACACCGTTATGTACTTAAACATATTAAAATTGGTGCTGATGGGCAGGCTGTGTTTTATTCCATATTTTAAACTATCGGCAATGTTTCCTTTCAACAGGGTGCTGTCAGCGCCCGAAATAGAATTTTGAGCAATTAGATTATAACTGATGCCCAATTTATCAAGCGCCTGAACCTTTGTTGCACCCAAAGCGCGAAGTGGAAAAAATCGGTTCACATTAAACGTAAGCGAAGGCAAAGTAAGGTCCATTTGCCGGTTGATTGTGTTTTGATTGTGCCTGGCGTTTAAACTAAGGGAGCTCCATTTGAAGGCCTTTGTGTATTCAACGTTTGATTGAAAGGTGTTGGTAAGAAATTGTCCTGAATTGAACGCGTTGTATTTGTTATACTGACTGTTCATGTAGTTCACATTCGCCAGAAAGCGCACCGATGGATTACTTCTGTTGTCTTGCGTGTGCTGCCAATTAATCGTATAGGAGTTTTGTTTTGAATAGCTGGATGGTATATCCTTGTCTCCGATTATGTACTCGCTGTATCCAAGATTAAATGAACCCCTTGATTTGTAAAGCAAATTATAGGTATTAAATGTTCTTAAGCCCCAGCTGCCGTTGCTAAAGATGTCGCCCCTGATAATCATGTCAGTTTTTTCGTTAATGCCCCAGTAATAGCCTCCATCGCGAAGAAAATACCCTTGATTGGCCGAATTACCAAATGTTGGAATAAGAATTCCGCTGTGTGCTCTTTTTGCGTTTGGAAAAAAACCGAAGGGAAGACCCAGCGGAGTTGGCGCACCGCCAATTTCAAGAAACATCGGTCCGGTAACAATTTTATCATCAGGAATAATTTTTGCTTTCGTGGCCCTAAAGACAGTTCTTGAATCTTCTTCTTTACAGGGAATGCATTTCATGCCTTTTAAATACACCACGTTGTTGCTGTCTTTTTTTATTTCGTTACCGTAAACCAAAAACTCCCCTTGCCGGGTTAGAGCTCCAAAAATTTTGCCTCTTTTTGTTTTTAAATTGTACATGATTTTTTGAGCCTTAATCTCCTGCTCATCATCTCTGAAAACAGGCTCGCCATAGGCTTTTCCCAAACTGTCCTGTTTGCCATAGGCTGTAATTAGGTTTCTGGAATAATCCATTTCAATAACCTCTGCTTCGATGGTAAGGCTGCCATAGGCAATTTTAGACTTTCCATACAAAATCAGCACTTGACCCTCCCCTATAGCAACGATGCTGTCTTGCGCTTCATAATGAATGTCATCACCCATACTTTCCTCATCCTCAGGATAGGAAAGTGTGTCGATATTAAGCTTTTTTAAGGAATCTCCCCTCAGCTCCTGAGCGTTAATACTGGTGCAACAGAGAGATATTAACAGACCAAGGAAGAAAACTACTTGTTTATATCGCCTGTTCATCAAAAGGGATGTACTAATTTTAAAGGGCTTTGTGCTTATCGCAAAGCTACAATACTTATGGGTAATGCCCTCTGCATTCCCCCTCAGGATGGTTAAAAAAATGAAATATCTTTTGTTCATAAGCCTGGCTTTGGCCCTTGGGATTGGTTTTAGCGCATTTAAAAGAGGGAGCACAAATGGTATAAAAATTATTGTGATAGATCCCGGGCATGGCGGCAAAGACCCAGGTTGTCAGGGCGCCATTCACAAAGAAAAAGAGGTGGCGCTTGCAGTAGCACTCAGATTAGGAGAATTACTTCAGGAATACTACAAAGACATTAAGGTGATTTATACCCGCACCAGCGATGTATTTGTTGATCTTGAAGAACGCGCACAAATTGCCAACAGGGCCAAGGCCGACCTGTTCTTATCCATCCACTGTAATGCAGCCGGAAAGCCCGTTATGATAAAAGACCCGAAAACTGGCAAAATGCGGCCTAAACTGGTGCGCAACAGCAAAGGCCGTTATGTTCCTGTTGAGGTAAGCAATCCGGTGCCATATGGCACTGAAACCTACGTGATGGGTTTAAAAAATGAAGAAGGCAAAATGAAAGTGGCCACACGTGAAAACTCTGCTATTTTTTATGAGGACGATTACGAAAAAAAATACGGGGGCTTCGACCCGGAAAGTGAAGAAAGTTACATCATCATGAGCAATTACACTTCTGCTTACGTTATACAAAGCGCTAACCTTGCCGTCAAATTGCAGGAAGAGTATGCAAAAAAAGCGGGCCGAATTGACAAAGGAGTTCACCGGCAGAGCATTTGGGTTTTGTGGAGAACCTCTATGCCCAGTGTTTTAACTGAAATAGGTTACCTCACCAACCCGCTGGAAGAAAAATTTCTGGGAAGTTCTAAAGGGCAAGAATACATTGCAACTGCAATTTTCAGAGGGCTCAGGCGTTACAAAGACGAACTGGAGGGTATAAAACGAACTTACAACGACTCTTTTGAAAATCAGGAACCAATTAAAAACGAAAACATTCTGGCGGGCAATACGGTTGGTAAAAAACCGGAACTCAAAGAAGATGAAGCCGAGCTAAAGCCTGAAGCGGTGCTCCAAAAGGAAACTACTCCTGACAAGGTGAAGGTGGATGATGATAAGTTCGCTAATATTCCTTTAGAAAAAGCTCCATTGGATTCCCTGAAAAAGTCTTCGTCCACTGATCCCATTACAGCAAAGAAAAATTCTGATGAAGAAAAACGAAAAGAAAATTCACCCGCTGTTAACAAGGTCGTCGTTTACAGTGTACAATTTGCAAGCAGTGACGCCCCGATGAATCTAAAACAAATTAAATTTGCGGCCGTTGTTGATCCTGACTTTTACAAAATCAACAACGTCTTAAAATACACATCTGGTAAATTTGACAGCTTTAAAGAAGCTACTGCACACAAAAACGAACTCAGAAACAAGGGCCTTACCGATTGTTTTGTAGTGGCCTTTCAAAACGGTGAACGGATCAGCATCACCGAGGCCATTAAGGCTTCAGGCAACTGATCAGGAGGAAGAAAACAACAGAGCAAACACTTCCCCAATGCTGCTCACCGGATGAATTTGTATTTTATGTTGCAGCTTTGCGCTTTTCATGTTATTTTCAGAAATAACAATTCGTTTAAAGCCAAGTTTAGCCGCCTCGGAAATCCGCTGTTCGATATGACTAACCGGGCGAATCTCACCTGTTAATCCAAGCTCGGCAGCAAAACACAAATCCAGGGGCAAAGGCACATCCTGGTTGCTGCTAAGCACCGCGCAAACGACCGCCAAATCAATTCCCGTATCCTCTGTTTTAATGCCCCCGGCAATGTTAATAAACACATCTTTAATGCCCAGCTGAAAGCCGCAGCGTTTTTCGAGCACGGCCAACACCATGGAAAGTCTTCTTAATTCGAAGCCGGTAGAAGATCGCTGAGGGGTACCATAAGCCGCTGTGCTCACCAGCGCCTGGGTCTCAATTAGCAGGGGCCGGTTGCCCTCCATGGTTGCTGCTATAGCCACCCCGCTTACTTTTTGTTCTCTTTGGGTGATAAGAATTTCAGACGGATTCAAAACTTCCCGCAAGCCTTCTCCTTGCATCTCGTATATCCCCAATTCATTGGTGTTGCCAAACCGGTTTTTTGTTGCTCTGAGCAAGCGGTAAACATGGTTTCTGTCGCCCTCAAATATCAGTACAGTATCCACCATGTGTTCTAAAACTTTTGGCCCCGCTAAACCCCCATCTTTGGTTATATGACCTATCATAAAAACAGGGGTATTGCTCTCTTTAGCAAATCTTAAAAATTCGGCAGCACATTCCCTAACCTGACTGACGCTTCCCGGACTGCTGTCGGCATAATCCGTATAAAGCGTTTGTATTGAGTCAACAATAATGAGTTGCGGCTGAATTTTTGCAATTTGTGCGAAAATGTTTTGTGTATTGGTCTCTTGAAGAATAAAACAAGTTTCGGTGGTTACACCAATTCTTTCTCCCCGCATTTTGATTTGCTGTTCGCTTTCCTCACCGCTTATGTAAAGCACTTTGAGGTTCTTTAGCCTCAGAGCCAGCTGAAGCATAAGGGTAGATTTTCCAACGCCCGGTTCGCCCCCAAACAGCACCAGGCTGCCCGGAACAATTCCCCCGCCCAATACTCTGGACAATTCTTTTCCGGGTACCGCTATTCTCGGATAATCATGTAAACCAATTTCCTGCAACAAAACCGGGGCATTATTGCCTTTTTCTGCACCCTGCCCAAACAGTTTTAATCTTTGGTTTTTGGTTTCTTTGTGTACAATTTCTTCTACAAACGTGTTCCACTCCCCACAGGCGTTGCACTTTCCAACCCATTTGGCAGATTGTGCCCCACAGTTCTGACAGAAAAAAACAGCCTTGGATTTTGCCATGGTGAGGAATTGTAAAGGGTAAATTGAGTTTAAACCCCCAACTAAAGCATGTTTAAGCGCTGAAGCAGCTCCTCCTTGTACGCTCCGCCTACAGGAATCACCTTTTTATCGTCTTCTAAAATAACATTTTGAGAATCTATGCTTTGTATTTTATCCAAACGGGCAATAAATGAGCGGTGTATGCGGGCAAACTCCCCGTTGCCTAATTTTTTATCAATTTCCTTCATGGTGCTGTGTACCGTGTAGCGCGCATAAAGCGTGTTTATGGTAACATAATCCTTGAGGGCCTCAACATAATAGATGTCTTTTAAATGAACTTTCACCAATTTTCCGTTGGCTTTCACAAAAAGCATATCGTTACTGCCTTCCTCTTTATTTTCTACCAAAGAATACAAAAAGTCCCTCTCCTTCAATAGGGCAGCATCCTTCCTGTGTTTGTAGATGGCCATTTCAATGTTTGAGTGAAGGTCGATTTCTTTGAATGGTTTTAAGATGTACCCGTAAGGCTCTGTTATTTTTGCGCGCGTTAAAGTGCTTTCGTCGGCATAGGCTGTTAGAAAAATTACCGGTACATTAATTTGCTCTTTTATTTTTTCACTGGCTTCAATCCCGGTTAGGTTCCCTTTAATCATGATGTCCATCAAAACCAAATCGGGTGCCAATTCCACCACTTTCGCAATGGCATCAGCCCCATTGTTGGCAATCCCAACAACGTTATACCCTAATTTTATAAGGCTGTTTTGAATGTCCTTCGCAACAATGCTTTCGTCTTCAACAATAAAAATATTTATTTTTTCCATTTTCTCTTACATCTTAAAAATTACTTTTATTTCCGTTCCAATGTCTTTCTCTGACTTAAACTCGTATTTTCCATCAATCTGCTCAATAAGTGTGTTTACTAATTGAAGGCCGAGTGAATGGCTGTTTTGAAAGCTCACATTTTCGCTAAAACCAACCCCATTGTCTTTCAGCTCTAAAAATACTAAATTTTCTTCGCATTTTAAATCCAGGGTTATGGTGCCGATGCGCGTGCCAGGAAAGGCGTGCTTGATAGAATTTGTAACCAGCTCGTTCAAAATTAATCCGGCGGGTATCGAACTATCGAGGGGCAGAATCACGTTTTCAAGATTGAGATCAACCTTAATTTTTTCCTTGGAATGGGAATAAGAATGAATAATGTTGCTGATTAGGGTTCTAACGTATTCTGAAAAATTTACCGAACTAAACGATTTGTTTTGGTAAAGGCTTTCGTGAATAATTGCCATGGTTTTGATGCGGTTCTGACTTTCCTTTAATAAAGCCAGGGCATATTCGTCAGAAACGTAAGAAGACTGTAAATTAAGTATGCTGCTTACCACCTGCATGTTGTTTTTTACCCTGTGGTGCACCTCCCTCAATAACACTTCTTTTTCTTTCAATGAGGCCTCTATCTTTTGTTGGGTTTGTTTTTTTTCAGTGATGTTATGGGCTATGCCGCTTACCTCAATTACTTTGTCTTTTTCAAAGATGGGGTTTAAAAACACCTCAAGGTGTACTTTTCTGTTGTTTTTGTCGAGAATGTCCACTTCAAATGTGCTGGCCATTCCTTCAAAAGCAATTTTATAATGGTGTTTAAGTAATTTGTTATAATCCGTGTCGCCTGAGAGTATGCCCCTGTTTAAAACTAATCCCAAATAGGGTTTTGTGTTGTAAAGTGCAGAAATGATGTCGAAGTAGTTTTTGTTAAACGACGTAAGTCTTTCCTGCCTGTCAATGGTCCAAATGTAATGGTGGCTACTATCAAAAATTGCAGTAAGCTTTGCGGTTTGGTTAATCAGCTTTTTCTCGTAAAGCTTCGAGTCCGTGATGTCATTGGCTATACAGCTTATTTCATTCACCTCGCCTTTTTCATTAATAATTGGATTAATAAATACCCTTCTGTGCACTTCCCCGATATTTTCCGAAACGTCCTTTTTTTCAAACTCTAATTTTTTTCCTTTAAACGCTTCATTGTATAACGGATGCCAGTAGTCCGCATAGGCGGTGTTTGGTTCACTAAGTTTTTCGTGTATGCGATCTCCAAGAGAAACATCAATGCCGTGCTGCAGTTTTATAACTTTCGAAAAATTTTCATTGAAGGATGTGATTTGATATGCGCGGTTCACCGTCCAGATGAGGTGGGTTGAGCTCTCAAAAATAGATGTGAGGTGGGCTGTTTTTTCAATCAAATTCTTTTCGGCTTCTTCTCTCTCCTTTATTTCAACCTCCAATCTCAGGTTGTGTGAGGTGGCGGCCTTAAATTTTTCCTTTTCAATTTCTAAGACTCTGTTTTTACTCAGATTATTAATTGTGGATAGCACCCTGTCCTTGTTCTCAAACTTTACAAAAACCGATTTAATCTCAACCTCTATGTGCTGCCCACCAAAATCTCTGATGGTGTAATTGTTGAAGCGGTTTAAGTTTTTGTTTTTATAAATCTCGTTTATTCTTTCGGCGGCCTTTTGTTTACTTTCTCCAACGAAGTAATCGAGGGCGTTTTTACCAAGCACTTCGTTTAACGAATTGGCCCCCAACAATTGCTGTGCTTGCTGATTACAATACAGCACTATGCCGTGATCGTGTATGATTTGCGGTGCGGGCGAAGAATCGAGCAGCTCGCGATAAGAAATGTATTGTTTTTGTATTTCAAATTCCTTGTTTTTTTCTTCCGTTACATCCTTAATGATGTTAATATAAAATCCTATTTTTCCTTTACTGTTTAGAATTGGTGTGGATGTGTTTTCAAGCCAAACTCTTTCTCCCTTGCTGTTGGTGGAGGTGTAAACGTGTTTATAATTTTTTAATTCTCCGTTTTTCTGGCAGCGCCTCATCAATTCTTCTCCTTCATCAAAAGAACGGGCATCGTCATAGACCTTTTTTCTTAGAAACGAAGCGTCTTTTTCGAGCTCTTCGGGCTTATACCCCAAAACTTTTTCAATGTTGGGGCTTACATAAATGTATTTTTCTTTTGGTAAATAAGTGAAAAAGGTAATGATGTCGTTTCCATAATTGGTAATAAGATCAAACTTTGACTTCGCGTCTACCAATAAATCTTCGGTAAGCATACGGTCGGTAATGTCCCTCATGCTGCCCACAATACCTTGTGGTGTTTTACTTCTCCCGAATACGGGGTTGGCTAGCACCTCAATCAATTTAATTTCCCCTTTTTTGTTTTTAAAATGAACCTGTAATTTTTTTTCTTTCGTTTGTTTTGAATCAACGAGGTCCCCTTTTTGCGAATTCAAGGGGTTGTTTCTGTCTTTCTCATTAAGGTAAGGAACTAAAATTGACGGGTTTTTATAAATCTCTTCTTTCGTAAACCCCAACAATTTTTCGCAGGAATCGCTTATAAATGTGATCTTGGATTTTGGATGAAAATCCATGCTAAAAACCACATCAAGACTGTTGGCGGCTATTTCTTTTAAAACCGTTTCGGCGCTTATGTTTTTTGATTTCCCGCCTGCTATTGCGGGAGTAAGGACTGCCTGCAAACACTTTTTCTTACCATAAACCAAAGTGCTTACCGAGGCCACAAGGGATGGTGTTGTTTTGTTTTTTGTTGAAAAGGTGATTTCTGCCGGTTTACCTGACTTTAATGCGGTGTTACAATTTTTTTTGAATTCTTTTTTTTGTCCTTCATCAGCGAACCCAAGCGCATCAAGGTTTAAGATGGTGTTGGGTGCGGCACTTGTTTCCTTAAGCAGTTTTTTTGCCTGTTTGTTCAGAAAATAAATTTTTCCGGAATCAAAAATCAAATACGGAAAGTGAAACACGTTCGTTAATTTAAACCGGTCTTGCTCCTCTGCGCCTTTTAATTCCCCCATGTTTGTATTTCCTTTTTATTACTTACGTATGGTTTGTGTTTTGTTTTCGTTAATTTTTATGTTATACGTTCTCAGGCTTTCTTCATAGGTTGGTCTTATTTTATCGCCTTGCCATTTAATTTCAATATCATTCTTGTACGTTATGGTTAAAAAATTGGTTCCCAGTTCATCAAAATATTTCCAATCGCCGTCTTTCATGCCTCCAACGTATTTGCCTAAATACATTTTTTGACCGTTTGGAAAATAGGCCACATGAATCCCTTCCGGGTCACCGGCAAGAAAAGCGCCTTCAAAACGGCGGGACTTGCCGGGCATATAATAGGTTTTCCATAAGCTGTCGGGTTCATCGTTGCTGTATTTGCCTATTTCGAGGTATTCTTTGGTTTCGTAAGTCCATAGGCCTTCCTTTTTATCGTCGATATATTCACCGACAAGCGTAATGCTTCCGTCCTCGTTATAGTCTTTCAGCTCGCCTTCTCTTTTCCCGTTTACATAAAACTCTTCTCTAAGGATTGCCCCGTTTTCGTAGTACCATTTCCAGGCGCCCTGCATTCTTCCCTTTTTATCGTATTTTCCTTTCTGTTCGAGTTTGCCTGAAGCATAATAAAACTCCCATTCGCCTGTTCTGAAACCTTCTTTGTAATTTCCTTTGGCTTTAAATTCTCCCGTATTGTGGTATTCGTTCCACACCCCAATTCTGTTTCTTATGCTATCCACCGCCCCTGACGCAACAATAACACCATCAAAATACTCTATAGCCGAATCCGGTATGGGAGTGTTTTTACACACCAGCCTTCTGGCATACACCATGTTTGAATCGTCTTTTAAATAGACCGTGCTGTCGCACCGAAGTTTCTTAATGTATTTGTAATGAGTGCCTATGGCTAAACCATCCACATAAACTCCCTCATACTTTAGTGTTCCATCTTCGAAAACTTCCTTGTATACTTCAACATTTGCTATTTCAGGGGCATTAATTATCTCTTTTCCGTAATTGTATTTTTTTGTTTTTAATAAATTTCCTTTGTTATCATAGAGTTTCACATAACCATCCAAAGAGTCGTCATTAAATTTTTGCTCTTTTCGCAAAACCATGTTACTGTCAAATTCTTTCCAAATACCTTGTTTGCGTTGTTGCTCATCCTTTTGATTTATTTTTTCAAAACTCTGCAGAATTCCCCCTTTGTAATAAGAGATGGCAACAAGCACTGAATCTTTATTATATTCGTATGCATAGCCTTCCTGCTTTCCGTTATTGAATAGGGAGATTGTTTTTATTTTACCATTTGTGTGATAAGTAATGGATTGACCTTGTTTAAAATCATTCTTAAAATTTTCTATCGACACTACTTTCTGAGCTGTATCAAAAAGTGTGGTGGGTCCGTTTTTTTTACCTTCCAGATAAGTAACCGTTTTTGTTACCTTACCCCTTTCATCATAAAATTTCCAAATACTATCCAGTAAAAAATTTTTCCTGTTCCCTTCTATTTTAATGTTACCGTTTTTATAATAATTAATCCAATATCCGTCGGGTTTACCTTGTATCATGTAACCTTCACTGCTCAGTTTCCCGTTTTCGTAGTAGAATTTATTGTATCCATTCGGATTATTTTGCTGAGCCTCGAACGGTAAACAGGTTACAAAAAAAATTAGAATAGTTATAACAGCTCTCAGCAGCATATTTTAGATTAAATATAAGGATTAATTACACTGCTTTTTCAGATAATTCGAGCATCCGTAACATGGGTTTTAATGCAGCTGTCATGAGCCTTTCATCCATAGTAATTTCAGGCTCTTCGTATTTTAATGCGGTATAAATTTTTTCCAGAGTATTTCTTTTCATATAAGGACATTCGTTGCACGCACAGGAATTATTGGGAGGAGCTGCAATAAATTGCTTATCAGGATTGTTTTTTTGCATTTGATAGAGTATGCCGGTTTCGGTTACAACTATAAACTTTTTAGCAAATGACCCGGTGGTATAATTTAATAAAGCTGTTGTACTGCCTATAAAATCGGCATAGTCTAAAATTTTTTGCTCGCATTCAGGATGAGCAATAACTTCAGCATCGGGATGTTGTATTTTTAATTTGATTAATTTTTCTAAATCAAAAATTTCATGAACCATGCAGGCACCATCCCATAAAATCATTTCCCTGCCTGTTTTTTTAACGATGTAATTTCCAAGGTTTTTATCAGGTGCAAAAATTATTTTCTGTTGTTTAGGTAAACTTTCAACAATACGCAAAGCATTTGAGCTGGTGCAGATAATGTCTGAAAGTGCTTTAATTTCTGCTGTGCAGTTGATATAGGAAATTACAACATGATCTTTGTGTGCCTCCTTGAATGCCTTAAATTGTTCAGGTGGGCAAGAATCTGCGAGTGAGCAACCTGCTTTTAAGTCAGGAATAAGTACTTTTTTGTTTGGATTCAATATTTTTGCTGTTTCGGCCATAAAATGTACACCTGCAAATAATATGATGTCAGCTGTTGTTTTTTTTGCTTCCTGAGCCAGTCCCAAAGAATCGCCTATATAGTCTGCAACATCCTGAATGTCATTATTTTGATAATAATGCGCGAGTAAAACAGCATTTTTTTTCTTCTTAAGATAATTGATTTCCTGAACAAAGTCAATACCCGGCTCGTGTTTAAGATTTAACCACCCCTCTTTATATAATACAGTCTTCATTTTAAAAATTTTCTTATTTATATATATATTATAGGGTGTTAATTGTCTTGATTACTTTTTTGAATAAGTTTGTTTTTAAGAGTTATGGAAAAATACTCACACATAATTAACAAATTTAATACATAAGATATTGAATGCCAAGAGTGGTTTGTAGTATTAACAGTTGTTAATGACTATTGTTGTTCGTAATTATCGATTGTAGTAAGAGGTTTAGTTGTTTATTAGATTGGAATAAGCATTGGTAATTTTTTGTTGTTATGGTTTGGTTTACATTATTATTTTGTTAAGCAAAAGGTTTCTATTTAAGTGTCTATTTCAATATTAAAAGAAATGAACCATAGGATTAGTTATAAACCCTAGTAATGTTGATTAAAATAGTTTTTTGTGCCTGAACTTCAGTGTGTATATTTATCAAACTTTTTATGTACTGATAACTTTATTCGAGGAATTATTTATTCTTAATCTTTATGTCAAACATTATTGCTATAGGATCTGACCATGCCGGTTTTACTCTTAAGAAGCAGTTAATACAATTCCTCACCGCCAATAAATATGAAGTTCTGGATAAGGGTTGTTTTTCTGATGAAAGAGCTGATTACCCTGATTTTGCTCATGAGGTTGCAAAGTGTGTTCTATCCCACGAGGCCAGTATGGGTATTTTACTTTGTGGTTCGGGAAACGGAATTGCTATGAGCGCTAATAAACATAAAGGTATTCGAGCGGCTTTATGCTGGAATTCAGAGATTGCAACTCTCGCAAGGCAACATAACGATGCTAATATATTGGTTTTACCGGCAAGATACATGGTGCCAGAGCTTGCTTATGAATGCATCCAAAATTTCCTTTCCACAGGCTTTGAAGGCGGCAGGCATCTGGATAGAATTAAAAAGATAGATTTTTAACCGAAACGATACACCCTACTCTTCTTTTCGCACTGTCTTTCACAGCATTGGCAGAATTATCACTAATTTTGTATGCTTGTTTTGAATACGGAATACGATATCATTGTTGTTGGTGCAGGTCATGCCGGATGCGAAGCCGCGGCGGCCGCAGCAAATATGGGTTCACGGGTCCTCTTAATTACCATGAACATGCAAACCATTGCACAGATGAGTTGCAATCCGGCTATGGGCGGTATAGCCAAGGGTCAGATCGTTAGAGAGATTGATGCTTTAGGGGGGCTTAGCGGCATAATATCTGATAAAAGTGCTGTACAATTCCGAATGCTAAACAGAAGTAAAGGGCCAGCCATGTGGAGTCCGCGAACTCAAAACGACCGCGCTTTGTTTGCTGCTCTGTGGAGAGAAGAATTGGAATCGATAGAAGGATTGGATTTCTGGCAAGACATGGTAAGGGAATTAATCATTTCTCAGGATGGTAGTTCTGTTTTAGGTGTTGTAACCGGAATGGGTGTTCCGTTTTATTCAAAAGCAGTTGTTTTAACCAATGGCACATTCCTAAATGGAAAGATCCATATTGGAGAGAAACAAATTGGTGGAGGTCGTTCCGGAGAATCGGCAAGTGTTGGTATAACAGAACAATTGGTCCAATATGGTTTTGTTTCGTCTCGAATGAAGACGGGGACTCCGCCCAGGATTGATGGTAGAACAATAGATTATAATAAAATGGAACGGCAAGATGGGGACCCTTTACCTTATCGTTTTTCCTATTTGAACGTTGATTCCAAAATTCATTCCAATCCTAGTAAGCAGTTACCTTGTTACATTACGTATACAAACCCCGCGGTGCATGCTGAACTAAAAACTGGATTTGAAAAGTCGCCGATGTTCCAAGGAAGAATACAGGGTTTAGGTCCCAGGTATTGCCCCAGCATTGAAGATAAAATAAATAGGTTTAGTGAGCGCGACAGGCATCAACTCTTTGTTGAACCGGAGGGTTGGAATACCGTTGAGGTTTACCTTAATGGTTTTTCTAGTTCTTTACCTATAGAGGTTCAGCAAAGCGCTTTGGCTTTAATTCCAGGTCTTGAGTACGCTAAAATGTTTCGTCCTGGATATGCCATTGAATATGATTATTTTCCCCCAACCCAATTGAATTTAAGTCTTGAAACCAGACTGCTTAACAATCTGTATTTTGCGGGACAAATTAATGGAACAACCGGTTATGAAGAAGCGGCCTGCCAGGGATTGATGGCGGGTATGAATGCTCACCTTAAACTCAATTCTAAAGACCCTCTCATACTTAGTCGTTACGAAGCCTATATTGGGGTTCTCATTGATGATCTTGTGAATAAGGGAACCGATGAGCCTTATCGTATGTTTACTTCCCGAGCTGAATATAGACTACTGCTTAGACAAGATAATGCAGATTTCAGGCTCAGCGCTAAGTCCAATCTTCTCGGCCTAGCTTCTCAAAGCAGGGTGGATAGTGTGCAAAATAAGTATAGAGAAACAGAGGCTATTATTGCTTTTTTTAAAAATAACAGCGCGGAACCCGTTGTGCTAAATCCTTTTCTCGATTTAATAGGCTCTGCTAATATTAACCAAAAGGTGAGGTACTACAATTTATTGTCGCGACCTGGTATAGACATTATTGAAATGGCAAAAGCTGATGCTACACTTTCTAATTTTATATCCTCATTCTCTAAAGATGCCATAGAGCAAGCCGAAATTCTTATGAAGTATGAGGGCTATATACAACGGGAACAAGAAAATGCTGAAAAGCTAAGTCGTCTGGAGGAATTAAAAATACGTCCAGATTTCAATTATAACAACATTAGCAGCCTGGGCGCAGAAGCCCTTGAAAAGTTTAATAAACACAGGCCGGCTACCATCGGTCAGGCGAGCAGAATATCAGGAATTAATCCCGCAGACATTTCAGTACTCCTGGTACACATGGGTCGTTAATGTTTCACGTGGAACCTTTATTATGAATAAACTAAACTCCTGTCCCGTTTGTGGATCTCAAAATCACAGTAGGTTCATACAATCAAAAGACTTCTTTTTAAGCCATGAAATATTCGGAATAGAGATCTGTAACGATTGTGGATTTAAGTTCACTAACCCCCGACCCTCCGATTCTGACTTAGGACGTTATTACCAATCTCAGGAGTACATTTCACACTCAAATACCAAAAAGGGATTGATTTCAAAGCTATACCAATGGGTTAGAAGATTTACGCTCTCCTCTAAAGAGAAGTTGCTTTTATCCTATGTTTCACGTGGAACCTTATTGGATTATGGTTGTGGCTCTGGCCATTTTATTTCTTATTGTCAAAATAAGGGCTGGAAGGTTTCGGGGGTTGAACCAGACGACAGAGCGAGGGCTTTTGCCGCCTCATCCGTACGCTCGGTGTATAAATCCATAGAAGATCTTTTGTCACAAGATCAACAAAAGACTTTTTCCGCCATAAGCCTTTGGCACGTTTTGGAGCATGTGTCCGATCTCGAAACCCTTATGGGATTTTTAAAACAGGTTCTGGAAAAGGAGGGCGTGTTGTTTGTCGCTTTACCTAACATTAGAAGTTTTGATGCAAATAAATACAAGGACCATTGGGCAGCACTAGATCTTCCCAGACACCTCTACCACTTTGAAAGGAACACGCTTCAAAAATTCATGAACAAACACGGCTTTGATTTGATAGCCATTAAGCCAATGTACTTTGATAGCTTTTATGTAAGCATGTTAAGTGAAAAATACCGTCATGGAAGACTGCGCTTGTTCGCCGCTGCTTTGACTGGCCTAATGTCCAATATAAAAGCAATAAATAGCAAAGAATACTCCAGCTTGATTTATGTTCTGAAGAGGGCAAAATAGAAGCCTCAATTTCAATTTTTCTTAAACTTTAAAGGCCGCAGTTAATTCAGCGGCCTTTTTCGATTCACCAAGTTAGCCTTTGGGGCAAGCAAATTGATAAGAGCACATTTAATTAACAAAACCCCATAAAGACTATAGCTGGCCATTAGTCAATTTTTCCATTACATTCAAAATAACTTCTAATTAGGCTTTTAGCACCTGATGCTGGCCACGTGCTTGTAAAGAGTAAAACAGATATATCCAAACCTTATGTAATCGTTGATTTTCTATAGGTCCTTGGCCTTTGTTTGTGAATTCATGTTTTAGCTTTAGGCGTTACAGGGATTTAATATAACAACTAAACACAAGGGTAAAACACCTAAGCATCACTAATCAGTCTTAGCCAGCCTAAAGACCAAAAAGACCTAATTTTCGATTTTAGAGCTCAAAATTTTATCCTGTTTTTTTGATAGTACAAAGCATTTCAACTCATCCTGTTTAAGGGTATTCAACAAAAAAGCAAAATAGCTTAACACTCCCGGAAAAGCTCGAGGCAATTAGAGTATAACCTTTATTAAAATAACAGGGCTATTAAGCTGAAGATCCATTTTTGATAATCTAGCATGAAGTTGAGTCAAGAAAAAGCAATCGGTTACCTTGATATGAGATCGAAAAACTCTAACAAAGTGCCCGCAAAACTATTGAATTTGAATTCTATAATATGATATCTTAAAGCAAGGAATTGTTTAATACGCGCTTAGCTGACTTATATTGACCTGAAATCAATAATTGTAACTTTTAATTTTAAAAGATTTATTAATGAAACCTCTTTTTTAGGCGCTCAACAAATATGTTCGACTTTTCCTTCTTTCCTGAAAGGATGACGTTTTCGAACTTGTCGAACTTAGCATGATAAAGCAAAGCATGAAAGGCATTAAGTTCGGCAGAAGTGGTACTAAAGCTGATTTGGGATTGTTTATTCATGGTTTTCGTTTTAAATCTTCTAATCCATTTAACTAACAACACAAAGTTACTACAATTCAAAGCATTGTGTTGCTACAATATGTAGTAAAATGCAAATGGATAGCATCTGGGAATAAGGAGCCCTTTTATTTTAGTAATTTCGCCAAAAACGATATCAGAGTTAAACCCGCATGGCGAATATTTTTGAATTCAATGGTTACCGACCAGTAATACACAAAAGCGCGTTTATTCACCCTAATGCAACCGTTACCGGTAACGTGGTTATAGGCAAAAATGTTTACGTTGGCCCCGGCGCAGCAATTCGAGGAGACTGGGGAAAAATAACCATAGAAGACGGGTGCAATGTTCAGGAAAATTGTACCATTCATATGTTTCCTGGAACTGAGGTGCTTTTGAAGGAGGGCGCCCACATTGGACATGGTGCAATCATCCATGGCGCCATCATTGGCAGAAATGTTCTTGTAGGAATGAATTCGGTTATAATGGACAATGCCATTATCGCAGAAGAATGTATAATTGGTGCCCTTACCTTTGTTGCCTCAGAAACCATAACCGAAAAGAGAAAAGTTTTGGTAGGGAATCCTGCCAAAGTGGTTAAAGACGTAAGCGATGAAATGCTGGCCTGGAAAACCAAAGGCACCGAACTTTACCAGAAACTACCTCAGCAATGCAAGAAGACCTTGTTTCCCTGCGAGCCCGACCAGAGGCCCGCGCCCTTTCAAAAAGAAACAAATGAAGCGTATGCGGCTTGGAAAAAGTCTTCATCCAGAACCAAACCTAAATGAATTTTAGCTTTTTTTTCCCCAATATTTTACGTTAATTTAAGGTTCAAATCGGAATCTATGTCCAAACCAAAAAGCATTCTGAACACAGAGAGTATTAAGTTCCTTTATTCTTATTTAAACAACCCTTCGCCAACAGGCTTTGAATCCGCAGGACAAAAGTTGTGGCTCAATTACATCAGACCGTATATCGATGATTATATAGTAGACACCTATGGTACCGTGGCCGCCATCATTAATCCTTCCGCCAAGTATAAGGTGGTAATTGAGGCGCACGCCGACGAAATCAGTTGGTTCGTACATTACATCACTAAAGATGGTTTTATTTACCTGAGAAGAAACGGGGGCAGCGACCACCAGATTGCGCCCTCAATGCGGGTAAACCTGCATGGCGCCAAGGGGATTGTAAAAGGTGTATTCGGTTGGCCCGCTATTCACGTGAGGGACGCTGCAAAGGAAGAAGCGCCCAGCTTAAAGAATATTTTTCTGGATCTGGGCTGTAAATCAGACAAAGAGGTTGAGGGCCTGGGCGTGCATGTTGGAACCGTGGTAACTTATGAGGCACCACTGATGGAGCTCAATGGAAAGTTTTATGTAGGAAGGGCTCTAGATAACCGAATCGGGGGCTTTATGATTGCCGAAGTTGCACGCATGCTGAAAGAAAACAAAGATAAACTACCTTTTGGGCTCTATATTGTTAACTCGGTTCAAGAAGAGGTTGGTTTGAACGGGGCCACGATGATTGCCAGAAAAATAAACCCCAACGTGGCCATCGTTACCGACGTTTGTCATGATACCCAAACCCCCATGATGAATAAAATCAGCAGCGGAGATTTGGCTTGTGGCAATGGGCCGGTTTTAAGTTACGCGCCGGCAGTTCAAAACAATCTGTTAAAACTCATTATTGAAACGGCGAACAAAAACAAAATTCAATTTCAGCGTCAGGCCGCATCGAGAGCAACTGGCACAGATACCGATGCCTTTGCTTATTCAACCGACGGCATAGCGTCTGCGCTTATTTCGCTCCCCCTCCGCTATATGCACACCACCGTTGAAAGTGTACACAAGGACGATGTGGAGGAGGTGATTAAGCTAATTTACCACTCGGTAAAGGCCATTAAAAACAATCAGGATTTCAGGTACCTTAAGTAAGCAAACCCTAAGAGCAATACCTTCCTAAAATGCCAATACTTGGTTCACTCATAAAAGGAGCAATTGACATCCGCTCGCGGATTCCCTCAAGAAGCAATTCATATAAACAACAATTAAAACAGCTGAGAAAATTGCTTGCTAAAGCTGAATTCACTGATTTTGGTATTCAGTATGGATTTAGCAGTATTCTGCAAGCTGAAGACCCGGTGCTCGAATTCCAGCGCCGTGTGCCCCTCCACGATTACCAGAGTATTTTTGATGCCTGGTGGCACCGTGCGCTTAAAGGCGAAAAAGATGTTTGCTGGCCGGGGAAAATAAAATATTTTGCATTGAGTTCAGGAACGTCTGAATCGTCGAGCAAACACATTCCAATTACCAAATCCTTTATTAAAGCCATACACAGGGCCACACTCAAACAAATTGTTTCCACAAAAAATTTTAATTTTCCTAAAGAACAATACGAAACCGAGATTTTGTTTGTAGGCGGAAGCACCAATTTAAATTACAACGGCACTTATTTTAGTGGAGATTTAAGTGGGATAACCACCGGTACCCAACCAAGGTGGTTTCAAAATTTTTCTTTGCCCGGACCCGAAATAAGGGGGCTGAAAAACTGGGAAGATAAACTTGAGGACATAGTAAACAATGCAAAAAGTTGGGACGTTGGTTTTATTTGTGGCGTGCCTGCCTGGATTCAAATTCTTTTTGAGCGCATCATAAAACATTATGGGCTTAAAACCATCCACGATGTTTGGCCCAACCTTAAAGTGTTTGTTCATGGGGGCGTGTCTATAAAGCCATACAAAAACACCATAAACGCACTTTGCGCCCAGCCTTTGATTTATATCGACACATATATGGCCTCTGAGGCGTTTGTTGCTTTTCAGGAAAGACCAAACGAGGAACAGACCATGAAGCTTATTACCGACAATAACCTTTTCATGGAATTTATTCCTTTCGATGAGCAGAATTTTGATCAGGAAGGAAACCTTAAGCCGAGAGCAGAGGCGATTGACCTGAAACGCGTGGAAGAAGGAATAGAATATGCATTAATCATAACCAATTGTGCCGGTGCATGGCGGTATCTGATTGGAGACACTATTCGCTTTACCGACGTTCGCCGGAATGAAATTATCATTACCGGAAGAACCAAACATTTTTTAAGCTTGTGCGGCGAGCACTTGAGTGTTGACAATATGAACAAAGGTGTTTTGCTGGCCGCTAACGAGCTTGGCATAAGCATTAATGAATATTGCGTTTGCGGAGGGCCGTTTGAGGGAAGGTTTGAGCACCATTGGTTTATAGGCAGCGACAAAAACACAGATCCTGAAACGGTAAGCCGGGCGCTCGACAATCATCTCAAGCAACTCAATGATGATTATGCCGTAGAACGTATGCACGCGCTTAAACAAGTGCGGGTAACTTTGCTCCCGAACCAAAAATTTATTGATTTTTTAGCCAGCAAAAATAAATTAGGAGGCCAAAGCAAATTTCCAAGAGTATTAAAAGGAAAGGTGCTAAACGAGTGGTTGGCCTTTTTAGAAAACAATGGTCATCTCCCTGTTTGATTTTAAGTTTAATATATCAAACCGTTGTTATTGTTCTGATCTTAAGTTTCTCCTTTGGACCGGCTTTTTTTGCCCTGATTAACACGGGCATTAAACATGGCTATAAAACCGGCTCACTACTTGCCGTAGGCGTTGTTTTAAGTGATTTGCTGCTTTGCTTTTTAGTGATTTTGTTCGTGGATAGGGCAACCCACCTCATTCAGGATCAAAAAACCCAAAGGTTTATGGGCCTTATGGCCGGCCTTGTGCTGGTTGTTTTCGGAGCGCTGTACTTCAGAAAGCCAATTGCCGAAAAAAACACCGCGCTCATTATTGGAAAGCCCTCTGCAAAGGCCATGCTTTTGAAAGGGTTTTTTCTGAACTCCCTAAACCCTGCGGTTTGGCTTTTGTGGCTTGGCAACGTTACGGCGGTTAGCGATTCACTGGAGTATTCGGTAATAAAAATGATTCTGTATTTTAGTGTTACCCTTGGCCTTGTTTTATTGGTAGAATTAGCAAAAGTTTCGGCCGCAGGAAAACTTAAAAAGTTGCTTACAGAAAAAACCATGCACCGCATTAATTCATTAACGGGCGCCATGTTGATGATTTTTGGCTTGGTGCTAATTTATAATCACTATTTTGGTTGAACATGACCCAGGAAGAAAGCGACCGTTTTAAACAAAAGCTGAGCGAAACCATGAGTTTTCCCAGTGTTTACATGTATAAATTCATTATTGAAAGCGCTAACCGTAACATTGCCCTAATTGAAAACTTATTTGATGCCGAAACAGAGATATTTACCAAAGAAAGTGGCGCCGGCAAATACATTAGCATAACCGCCAAACAAGTCGTTATGAACGTGGATGAAATAATAGACATTTACCAAAAGGCCTCTAAAATTAAAGGCATAATGTTTTTGTAAGCAATCCATGCTATTTACGCTCCAGTCAGACGAGATAAGTATACGTGTTAATAGCAGAGGAGCCGAGCTTTGCAGCATAAAAAGCAACACCGGTTTTGAATACCTTTGGCAGGCCAATCCACTCGTTTGGCCAAGGCATGCCCCGGTGCTTTTCCCTGTGGTTGGCAAACTAAAAAACAACCAATTCGTTTTCAAACAAAAAACGTACACGCTCAATCAACATGGTTTTGCCCGCGACCTGGACTTTTTACCTATTATTTGCAAGTGTAACGAGTTAAGCTTTTTACTTACTTCCAACGAAAACACAAAAGCCAGCTACCCCTTTGATTTTAAGCTTCAGCTAAGCTATGTTTTGAACAAAAACACCTTGATTTGCAGCTATAAAGTAGAAAATACCGGCACAGACTGCTTGTTTTTTAGTCTTGGAGCCCACCCCGGGTTTAGTTTGGCGCCAAAAAATAATGAAGAATACCCGTATCTTGAATTTGAGAAGGAGGAGCTTTTACTCAACGAACTGCAGTCGGGTTTGATTTCAGAAACCATGCGCCTGTGCCCTTGCCCTAACAAACGCTTACACCTGCGTGCTGAGCTTTTTAAAAACGATGCCCTGGTGATGGCAAACCATCAAATTAACGCCATCTCCCTTTTTCTGAACGCAACGGGCAGAAAGGTGAGTCTGAGTTGCAGAGGATGGCCTTATTTTGGAATTTGGTCAAAACCAAACCCCGCAAACGGAAACCTTGATTTTGTGTGTTTAGAGCCCTGGCATGGCCTTGCTGACACCATTCAGCACAGAGGCAAACTTGAGGATAAAACCGGCATTTTGAAGCTTCAGCCCGCAAAAGTTTTTGAGACCGCCTTTGAGCTAAGTTTTTACTGAATTTACTAACCATAAGCATCAAAAATAAAACCGGACAACGGGAAAATTGCGTATTTTTGCGCTCCAATTTTTTAGCCATGAACATAAGTAGAAACAGCATAGACCGTTTGAATGCCGAAATAACAATCAGTCTCAACCCCAACGATTACGAGGCAAAAGTGAACGAGGGCATTAAAAAAGTACAAAAACAAGTAAGTATGCCCGGTTTCAGACCCGGCAAGGTGCCTAACGGGCTTATCAAAAAGCAATATGGCACACAAATTATGGTGGATGAAATCAATAAGCTGTTAAACGACACCATTTACAAATACATTGAGGAAAATAAAATTGAGATATTGGGCAATCCTTTGCCCAAAGACCAAACAAAAGTAGATTTTGAAACACAAAAAGACTTTGAATTCGTTTACGAGTTGGGCTTGGCACCTGAATTTACTGTGCCATTAGACAGCAAAAGTTCCTTTGTTTACAAAACCGTAAAAATTGACGAGGCCTTGGTTGAAAAGTATCTTAAGGATGTTTGCAGAAATTACGGTCAGGCCGTTTACCCTGAGCTTGCCGGGGAAAAAGACGTTTTGTTTGTTGATATAAATGAATTGGACGAATCAGGAAACATAAAGCCCGGCGGCATATTCAAAAGCACGAGCCTCAGTCCTGAGCGCATTTCCAATAAAAATGCCGCTTCAAAATTAATAGGTTTAAAAAAAGAAGATAAACTGGTTGTAAATGTTGATGAACTCTTTGAATCAGCAATAGACAAAAGCGTTACCCTTGGTCTTGAGAAAGAGCAAGCCGAAAACACCCATTGCAATTTACAAATTACCGTAAAAAACATTTCTCGGATTGAAGATGCCGAGTTGAATCAGGACTTGTTTGACCGCATTTACGGTGCAGGCAAGATCAATGGGTTAGAGGAATTTAAAAACAAAATTCGTGAAGAGCTGGCCTTAATGTTTTCAGCCGACGCCGAGCGGTTTTTGAAGGCAGAAGTTGAAAAAGCATTAATTGAAAAAATCAATGTTGAATTGCCCGATGCGTTTTTGAAACGCTGGTTAACCGTTGTAAACGAAAAGCCCATCTCTCAGGACGAACTGGAAAAAGATTATCCAAACTATGCAAAAGCAATGAAATGGAAGCTGATTGAGAACAAAATCATCAAAGACAATGAAATAAAAGTTGACCATAATGAAGCGATAGAGGAGGCAAAGGCCTTCATCAAGGGTGAATATGCCCGCTACGGCCAAACACCCAGCGAAGAGGACCTCAACAAGATATCGCTTGACCTCTTAACTAAAGAAAAAGAAGCTCAGAAAATTTTTGAGAACATCTACAGTAAAAAAGTTCTTAATCTCATAAAAGAAAAATGCAATCTGGAAAAGAAAGAACTTAGTTACGAAGATTTTTTTAAATCCTAAACGCTGTTTAAAAGTGAAAAACCCGAAGAAGCCCTTCGGGTTTTTTTTTGGTTTCCGGCCAAAGCGGATGGTTTGATGGTAAATCACCAACTGCAAAAAACAGTTCTGATTAACCACAAAAAATGCCGAACAAACACAATAAAACCCGATAAAAATTCATTCTATGATTTGTTGCCCCCAGATTAGCTGATTTTATGCCTTTTCTTATCTTTGCGAATCTCGTACCAATGGACGTAAAATCCTCCATACATCCTGCTAATATTCCAAAGCACGTGGCCATCATCATGGATGGAAACGGTCGTTGGGCTAAAAAGCAGGGTGAAGATCGCATATTCGGTCATCACGAAGGTGTTAACTCGGTGCGCGAGATCGTGGAGGCTTGCGGTGAAATTGGCGTTCAATTTTTAACCCTGTATGCTTTCAGCACCGAAAACTGGAACCGCCCAAAGGAAGAAGTTGATGCTTTGATGGAGTTGCTGGTGTCTACCATCAGCATGGAAACTCCCAACCTCAACAGCAAAGGCGTTAAACTTGAAGTTATCGGAAACATAAAAAGTTTACCCGCATCCTGCCAGGCTGAATTAAAGGAGTCTATAGACATTACAGCAAAAAACACAAAGGTTACACTCATCCTGGCGCTCAGCTACTCCAGCAAGTGGGAAATTACCAATGCCGTGCAACAGCTTGCAAAGTTGGTAGAGCTTGGAAAACTTAAACCCGAGAACATCAGCAGCGAGCTCATAGAGGAGCACCTGAGCACCAGCAAATGGCCTGATCCGGAACTGATGATAAGAACCAGCGGAGAACACCGCATCAGCAACTTTTTGCTATGGCAATTGGCCTATTCGGAGTTTTATTTTACCGATGTGTTGTGGCCCGATTTTAGAAAGGATGATTTTTTCAGAGCTATACTGGCTTACCAAAACAGGGAAAGACGATTTGGCAAAACAAGCGAACAATTATCCAGGCACTGAGCACTCTAAAACATACTGTATTTACCCTTTCTCTGCTGATTTTTTGGCTGAGTGTGCATACTCAAAACAACGACAGCTTGTTTATTGAGCCGCTTAAACACCCTAAAACTTATCGTTTAGCTCCGCTTCAAATTCAAGGCGCGGAGTATACCGACAAAAATGTAATTAGTCTTTTATCTGGTTTAAGTGCCGGCGATGAGGTGAAAATTCCCGGCGATAAAATCTCCGATGCCATCCGCAAACTATGGAAGCAGGGCATGTTTGAAGACATACAGATACTACAGGATAAAGTTATCGGAAACGACCTTTTTCTCATCATTAAGGTTGTGGAAAGACCCCGGCTCACCAAGTTTAAATTCAAAGGCGATGTAAAAAAGAGTGATGCTGAAGACATCCGCGCAAAGATAAAACTAATGCAAGAGCGGGTGGTTACCGATTACATGATTGGCAACATCAAAAACATTGTGAAAGAGTTTTATGTGAATAAAGGCTATTATTTTGCGAAGGTGAACATCCTCACAGAGCGCGACACAGTGGCCCGCACCCCCCACATCAGCCTTACCATTGACGTGAGAAAAGGAAAAACGGTTCGCATACAAGATATTTATATCAAAGGAAATACCGTGATCACGTCGGCCAAGTTGCGCCGAAGCCTGGAGGAAAGTAAAGCCTTCCGCTGGTATTTTCCGTTTAATTCGGGCAAATACCTTGAAGAGAACTTACAAAAGGATCTTCCGGGCATTGTGGAGAAATACAACGCCAAGGGATACAGGGATGCCCGCATCGCTAAAGACACCATGTATTTTGTGGCCCCCGATCGGGTGGCGATAGAAATTACAGTTGATGAAGGAAGAAAGTATTATTTCGGAACATTTAAGTGGTATGGGAACACAAAGTACCGCAATGGGCAGTTGGATACCATTTTAAACATTAAACCCGGCACAGTTTACGATAAAAGTAAGTTGGATCAAAAATTGTTTATGAACCCTAACGGCTTTGACATTTCCAGCTTGTATCTCGACGATGGGTACTTGTTTTTTCAGGCCAACCAGCAAGAGAGCAACATACATAACGATACCATTGACTTTGACATATTGATGTATGAAGGAAAGCAGGCCACCATCAATAAAATTACCATAAAAGGCAATGATAAAACCAACGACCACGTGATTTATCGTGAAATTCGAACCAGGCCCGGGCAATTGTTTCGACGAACCGACATCATGCGCACCCAGCGCGAATTGGCACAGTTGGGGTATTTTAATCCAGAGAAGCTGGACATAAGGCCAACGCCAAATCCGGCTGACGGCACAGTGGACATAGAATATGTGGTGGAGGAAAAGCCGAGTGATCAAATTGAATTGAGCGGTGGCTGGGGGGGGAGAACCGTTAGTCAGGCCGGAGGCCAACAGGGTCTGGGAATTATTGGTACGCTGGGGGTTTCGTTCACCAATTTTTCTACACGCAATATTTTTAAAAGAGAGTCATGGAAACCATTACCTAGCGGCGATGGGCAGAAACTGAGTTTGCGTGCACAAACCAACGGACCAACCTATCAGTCCTATAATTTCTCTTTTACTGAGCCATGGCTGGGCGGTAAAAAACCAAACTCCCTCACGTTTTCGTTATTTCATTCTGTGTTCAGTAACGGCAGAAAAAAGTATTACAAATCTGAAACCGGAGACAAGGTAGAAAACCCCGCCCGCGCGCACATGATTGTCACCGGAACCTCCTTAGGTTTTGGACGCAGGTTGAAGTGGCCCGACAATTTTTTCAGCATGTACAATAGCGTGAGTTATAACCATTATGATTTAAAAAACTGGACCAGCTTCATATTCAGTAACGGTACGGCAAATGATCTTAACTTTGGTCTTAACCTGTCGCGAAACTCGGTGGATGCTCCAATTTATCCTAAATCAGGCTCCAATTTTGTATTTAATGCACAGCTTACACCACCGTATTCTTTGTTCAACGGTAAAGATTACACCAACATGGAGCCGGCCGAGCGCTATAAGTATATTGAATATCAAAAATACAAATTCACAGCCGAGTGGTTTACCCAATTAACCAACCAAAAAGCTGCTGAGGGCAAAGAAGCCCGTAACGCCGTGTTAAGAACCAAAATTGGATATGGTTTTTTAGGCATGTACAATAAGGAAGTTGGACTTTCGCCTTTTGAACGCTTTTATATGGGTGGCAGTGGCATCAGCGGCTTTCAAAATTTTGTTGCCAGAGAGATTATCGGCCTGAGGGGCTACCCTGATAATTCCATTTCGAGTCAGGTTGGAGATCCAATAGTTGCCAGATATACATTAGAATTGCGCTATCCTGTGAGTTTAAATCCTCAGGCCACCATTTTTCTGCTTGGATTTGCGGAGGCAGGAAATACCTGGAGAAACTTCAGAACCTTTAACCCGTTTGACGTAAAACGCAGCGCCGGTTTTGGTATGCGCGTATTTTTGCCCATGTTTGGTATGCTAGGCATTGATTATGGCTGGGGCTTCGACAGTGTGCCGGGTAAGCCGGGCATTGGCAACGGACAAGGGCAGTTTCATTTTACCATTGGTGGTACTTTGGGCGAACTCTGACAAAATATGTTAATGACCGTTTACACACTATTATGGCACATTTTATGTTACATTTAAAATCCAAAACATGAAAAAACCCCTGTCGCTTTTTTTGTTATTTTTCCTACTGACAATGTCTGTTTCCGCTCAACCAGCGGCAAAATTCGGCTATGTAGACAGCGATTATATTCTCAGTCAAATCCCTGAATACAAGGCCGCCCAAACCGAATTGGATAAAACCAGCGCGCAATGGCAAAAAGACATTGAGCTGAAGTTTGCCGAGGTGGATAAATTAAACAAAGCCTATCAGGCCGATGCGATTTTGTTAACCGATGAAATGAAGAAAAAAAGAGAGCAGGAAATCGCCACCCGCGAAAAGGAGGCCAAAGATTTTCAGAAGCAAAAGTTTGGTGTGGACGGAGAACTCTTTAAAAAGCGCCAGGAATTAGTAAAACCCATACAGGATAAGGTGTATAATGCGATTAAGTCGGTAGCAGAAAAGAAAGGACTGGGCATCGTACTTGATAAAAGCGGGCAACTTACGATACTCTATGTAAATCCAAAATATGATGCCAGCGACGATGTATTGGAATTACTTGGTTATAAAAAATAAATAAATCTTAATTTAGCACACCAAAACAAAAAACATGAAGCAATTGAATATCAGAAGAGCAGCTTTAGTTCTCCTAGCAGCAGGAAGCATTAACTTAGTAAGCGCACAAAAAATAGCCCACTTGAGCCTCGACTCTTTGGTGAGTTTAATGCCTGAAACAAAGGTGGCAACCGATGCCGCTCAGCAATACCTTAAAGGCCTGAACGAAGAAAGCGTAGCCATGCAAACAGAATTTGAAAGCAAGTACAAAGATTACCTTGAAAAAGAAGCCACCATGAGTGAGCTGCTGAAACGAAACAAACAGGAAGATCTTCAGCAGCTGCAAAACCGGATTCAGGAGTTTCAGCGTCAGGCGGAACAAGAATACCGTAAAAAACAGGCAGAACTCACCGGGCCGATACTCGAAAAGGCAAAAAAAGGGATAGAAGCTGTGGCGAAAGAGGGCGGATACAAATACGTTCTGGATACAAGCGTACAGAGTACCTCTGTTCTATACAGCGAAGCGTCAGATGATATTTTAATGGCAGTAAAGAAAAAACTCGATGGAATGCCTCCTGCCAGTATTCCCGGAGCAGCACCTGCAGGCACAGGAGGGATTAAAACCCCACCCAGCCCAACAAAAGCGCCATCCCAGGGCAAATAATATTAAGAACCACCCATTGCGGTGGTTTTTTTAAACCTTTTAAAGAATTGATGGTTACTGCTCATGAAAGCAATGCCCGTTAAATTTTCCATAAAAGATCTTGAGCGCCTGTCGGGGGTAAAAGCCCATACCCTAAGAATCTGGGAACAGCGTTACGAGCTGCTTCAGCCCAGCCGAACCGACACAAATATCAGGTTTTACAATAACGATGATCTAAAAAAGATTCTAAACGTTTCTTTACTCAATAACCACGGCTATAAAATTTCTTCCATTGCAAGTTTGAGTGATGAAAATCTTCTTAAGGAGGCCGGAAAGCTTCTGCATAAGTTTGAAAAGGAGGATGATCAGATCGAAAACCTGATGTTATCCCTTTTGGATTGGGACGAAAATAAGTTTGAAGAGACAGTAAAGAATGCCATTGAGCATTTTGGCCTCGAGAATACCATGGAAAAAATTGTGTTTCCGTTTTTGCGCCAGCTCGGAACCATGTGGCAGGTAGGCATTGTTGATCCGGCTCAGGAGCACTTTATTTCTAATCTTATACGGCAGAAAATAATTGTAGAGATTGATAAACTTGGCATTGGAAATAGCCAAAACGAGAAAAGAGCCGTGTTGTTTTTACCCAACAATGAAATGCACGAAATGGGCCTTTTGTACATCCATTACCTTTGCCGCAAACAAGGAATAAAGTGTTTGTACCTTGGCCAAAGCATGCCATTTGAAGATCTGAGGGCAGTGTATAATACCGTAAAACCCGATTTTTTGATTAGTGTACTCACTGCCTGCTTTAATGCAGAAGAAACAATAGATTTTTTAAATAAAACCAAGTCAGCCTTTACTTCATCCCGAGTTTACCTCAGTGGACGATTGCTTGTTGGAGAAAACGCCCCAAACTTCGCTTATCCTCCAAACATGACTGTTTTTAAGGAGTTTGATGAATTTAAAAAGTTAATCTCAGATACAGGAACTAAAATTTCCTAAGGCAGTATTTCCTCTGAGATAATTCCTAATTTTAAGCCTTCTCATGCACAGGCTTTTTATAACAAACACGCTTACCCGAACAAAAGAAGAGTTTAAACCCATACACCCCCCTTTGGTGGGACTTTATGTGTGTGGACCAACCGTATACAGTGATGTGCATTTAGGCAATTGCCGCACATTCATGTCCTTTGACATGATTTACAGGTATCTGGTTCATTTGGGATACAAGGTGCGCTATGTTCGAAACATTACCGATGCCGGACACCTTGAGGGCGACCGTGACGAGGGCGACGATAAGTTTGCAAAAAAAGCCAAGCTGGAGCAATTGGAGCCCATGGAAATTGTACAGAAATACACCGTTGGATTTCATGAGGTGATGCAGGCATTTAACAACCTTCCCCCGAGCATAGAGCCTACCGCTACCGGACACATTTGTGAACAGATTGAAATGGTGAAAGAAATAATTTCAAACGGCTATGCCTATGAAATAAACGGAACGGTGTATTTTGACGTTGAGAAATACAGCAAGTCCTTTAATTATGGCCAACTCACCAATCGAAAATTGGAAGAATTGTTGGAGGGCACGCGTGAACTTAGCGGACAGGATGAGAAAAAAGGCCGGCTTGATTTTGCCTTGTGGATTAAAGCCAAACCCGAAACCTTAATGAAATGGCCCTCACCATGGGGTTGGGGTTTCCCGGGCTGGCACATTGAGTGTTCGGCCATGAGCAACAAATACCTGGGTGATGTGTTTGATATTCACGGAGGGGGTATGGACTTGCAGGCGACACACCATACCAATGAAATTGCCCAATCTCAGGCTTGTAAACACAAGGCCCCTGTTAATTATTGGATGCACACAAATATGTTAACGGTAAACGGCGTGCGCATGTCTAAATCGGCAGGTAACGGCTTCCTCCCTCACGAACTTTTCAGCGGGAACCATCCATTGCTTGAGAAAGGCTATGCACCAATGGCGGTGCGCTTTTTTATGCTTCAAACCCATTATAGCAGCACGCTTGATTTTTCAAACGAGGCCCTTCAGGCCAGCGAAAAAGGCTATGAACGTTTGATGGATAGCCTTGCAACCTTACAAAATTTAAAATCATCGGAACAAAGTGACGAGGATCTGCATGCTTTGCAGCAGAAATGCTATGAGGCCATGAACGATGATTTTAATACACCGGTTTTGATTGCACACCTGTTTGATGCTGTTCGCATCATTAATTCCTGCAATGACGGAAAACTAAAGTTAAAAGCAGAGGACATAGCATTGCTGAAAAAACTTTATCAGGATTTTGTGTTCGATGTATTAGGGTTAAAACAAAATTCAGAATCATCAAAATATTCAGAGGTTTTAGATAAAGTGATGGATTTGGTTTTAGACATTAGAGCCAAAGCCAAACAAGAAAAAAACTTTGCCTTGAGCGATGCCATACGTGATAAACTCAATCAGGCGGGAGTACAAATTAAGGACGGAAAAGAGGGTAGCAGCTGGAAAGTATGAATAGATGCAATCAGTATCGGGTTTTTTTGCCGTTAGCAACATGTCTGTTACTCATGGCCGCATGCTCACCTGAACGCAAGGATGAACCAAATGTTCCGCTGATGCAAACGCCAATTAAAGAGCGCGCGCCCATAATTTCCTATACCTTAGTAAATACATATCCTCACGATTCTACTTGTTATACACAAGGTTTTTTGTTTCATAAAGGTCAATTGATTGAAAGCACAGGGGCCCCACAAAACATTTCCTATACCCGTTCATTAATCGGCATTGTTGACCTTAAAACCGGTAAGATGGACATAAAAGCAGAGATTGACAGAAATAAATATTTTGGAGAAGGCATTGCTGTTGTGAACAATAAAATTTTTCAACTTACGTATACGAATAGGCTTGGCTTTATATACGACGCTAACACGTTTCAGAACCTGGGACAATTTGGTTATGTGAACTCCGAAGGCTGGGGACTTACCAGCAACGGGAAAGAACTCATTATGAGTGATGGCAGCAACGCCTTGAGTTTTATGGACCCTGATAAATTAAATGTAACAAAAACAATTTTGGTATCAGACAAGGGCTATGCCGTAGACTTATTAAACGAACTGGAATATATTAATGGCTATGTTTACGCCAACATCTACACCACCAGTATAATCGTAAAAATTGATCCACAAACCGGGGAGGTGATAGGCAAACTTGATATTAATGATTTATTTGTTAATTCACGCAAGCGTTATGGGGCAAGCGCAGAAACAAATGGCATTGCTTACAACCCGGATACTGATAAAATTTATGTAACAGGTAAACTTTGGCCCTGCATTTATGAAATCAGCTTTCCGCATTGACCCATTGAACAGTCGCTCTATATTTAGTTAAGCCTTTTTGGTTCTTATCAATTGACTACCATTGATGCAAATGGACGCTTGCTTTTAGATACAAAAGTTTCGCATCATGAAAAACTTGACATCCGTGATTTTCCTGAGGGCATTCTGTTTTTAAAGCTTTTTAACCCGGACTCAAATGGCAGCTGGTTAATGAAAATACTCATTAGCAGAAGCCGTTAGGGTGTAAAAAGTTTTTTTATGGCTGAAGGCAAAAACAGGCCCTTGTCAACGGACGATGTGATTTTTAATTCTGTGCCTGGATTGGAGTCTTCGTTTAAAAAATCAAGCAAATCTTCAATCTTGTTTTTTTTGAATAAGCGCATGAACACAAGCCGGCCTTCTTGTTTTTTTTGATGTAAAACATCCAGCATAATCTTATCGTAATACAAGAAACGGTTTTTTTGGCGCGGTTCAGTTGGAAGGGATTTACCGTTTTCGAGTTGGAAAACCAATTGGGCGGTGTACTTTTGAATAAAATAAAACGTGTAGCCCGTACTTGGTTTGCTATGCCCTCCTGCAGTTCCAATGTTAATTACCCGTTTACCAAATGGGTTAACAAATGGGCTTTCGGCCATAGGAATACTCCCCGTTTCGGTTTCTAAAACAGAGTAGGCGATGCCCGGGTGTTTGTTTTCTATGTAAGCCTGCAGTTTCCGGGTATATTCTTCTGGTTTTAGGGCTTTTTGAGAGAAACCCGTGTATTCAATAAGCGCTTTGGTTTTGGAGTAGGGAATAACATAGTAAAAGCGAAAATCGTCTTCCTGATCAGTTGTAAAATCCATAAATACCGGACATGCATCGTCAAAGCTGTTTTCTTTTGTTTCTATTATCCAGCCAGTAAAATGCTGCACATAATTCACGTGTTTTGGCTTAACCTTTTGTAAACGAAAGGCAGAATTAAAAATCAGTTTGGCGCTATAAGTTCCATTACTGCATTTTGCCTCCGCAGCATTTTCCAGACTCACCAGGCTTTTCAGTTCATCCTGAATAAATTCAAACCGAGGATCTTTTTTTAGTTGATCCAAACAATAGGTGTAAAAGTCAATTCCCCTAATCAGGTTGTAGTGATAGGCACCCAAATCGTATTTTTTATTAAAATCGGGAGCTAAAAACCGGAACTGCTTCCATCGTTTCAGAACAATGGGATCATACCAGGCCACAGCCTCTTTGCTCCAAAAACACCAGGTTCTGTCGTTTTGGTTTTTAAGTGCTTTATCAATTACTAAAACCTTATTAAACGCAACCTTGGATTGGCTGAGTTGTATTGCAAGCGAGAGGCCAGCGCAACCCATGCCCGCAATAATAAAATCGTATTCTAAATTTGCGTTCAAGCCCCTGTTGATTTTCCGGCGGCTTTCAGTTTTCGGGCCTCTTTAAAATATTTAGGATGTATAATTAACATTCCAAAACTCTCGCCATCTTCTTTTCCAAGGTGCTTGTGGTGCATTTTGTGAGCGCGACGCAGCGCTAAAACATACAAGTTGGTAGATTTTGTTAGGATTTTAAAACGTTGATGGATGATGACGTCGTGCACAAAAAAATAAGCCAAACCATAAAGCGCAATGCCAAATCCAATAAAGGTATACCAGGCAAAGCCATTTTTTGCACCAAAGAATATGAGAAGAAAGCTGGGTATGGCATACATCATAAAAAACAAGTCGTTACGCTCAAACCAACTGTCATGGTCTTTTTTGTGATGGTCGGAATGAAAAAACCACATCGAGCCGTGCATGATGTATTTGTGGTTAGCCCAGGCTGAAAATTCAGTGAGCACAAATGTGATGAGCACAATAGAAAGATTGATTAAAACAGTCATGATTTTACAAAGGTAAACGATTAGACAAGAAAATTGTTCCAAAAAACAGCACCTGCAGCAGTAAAATATACACTGCAATACGGAAATTGCCTTTATGCAAAGGATTAAAAAACAAAAAGGCCCCTAAAAAAGACACCAAAAACCAACCCACATAATTGTGAAGTCCTGCAATACCTTCTTTAAAGTACCAATAATCGAGTTGAGCGGCACTTTGTTCCATTAAGCAATCAATGCCTGTAATCAGAAGCGATGCCAGCAAGGGTGTCAGCAGCGGGTGGCTTACAACCGAGCCTACCGCAAGAAGTCCTGCAGTAACTATCAGGGCCCAATTAAGCGAAATTAATACGGGCACGCCTTGAATTTTTGGGCCAAGGGCCCCGCCATACCAATACTCACCAAAAACCAGTCCGGTTTTTACACCCAACCATTCACTCAAAAATCCCAGAAAGGCCACGCCCGAGAACGCTAAAGCGTATCTCCATGTGGTAATGGGTTGATAGAGCAAAAATACGGCGCTCGTAAGCAAGAGGCTGATGGGTGTAAACGGAAGAAAAAAGGAGGGTTTGAGCACCATGCCAATGGATCCGGAAACATATACCAAAAGCAGAAAATAAAAAAGAAACGAACGAATTTTTGTCATTTTTCTTTCTCTTCAATTAGCTGAGTGACAATTTTTGCACTTAACAAACACAAAGGAATGCCACCTCCTGGATGTACACTGCCGCCCGCAAAGTATAAACCCTTAATTTTTTTACTGTAATTGGCGTGACGTAAAAACGCAGAGAACCGCGAGTTGCTGGCATTACCATACAAGGAGCCGCCAACAGAGGAAGTTTGCAATTCAATGCCATGCGGGTCCAAAATGGCTTCGTTATCAATGAAGGCTTCGATGTTGGTTTTTAAAACACGGTTAATTTTTTCAACCACGCTTTTTCTTAAGCCTGTTGTATAGGCGATTTGCTCTCTGCTCTTGTTGTGAGGCACATTTATCATCACAAACCAGTTTTCGCAGCCGCTGGGCGCATCCTCCTTACAATATTTTGAGGTGATGTTTATGTAAATGGTGGGATCGTAATAAGGTGACTGCTCCTGAAACAAACATCGAAATTCTTCTTTGTAATCGTTTGAAAACAAAATGTTGTGCAAGCCCAATTCTGAAAATTCTTTTTTAATCCCCCAGTAAAAAACAAAGGCTGAACTGGATTTTTCCTGTTCGAGTAATTTTTTTGGAGTAAATTCCCGAGGAAGAAGTTTTTTATAAAAGGCACTCATGTCCATATCGCTTAGCACAATGTCGGATGCATAGGTGCGGCCATTGCTAAGCAAACCGCAAGCCCGATAGTCTTGCAAAATAACTTTTTCAACGGCATGATTAAAATAAAATTCAACTCCCAGATTCTTTGCCAAAGCAAAAAGGTGTTCTGTAATTTGGTGCATGCCTCTTTCAGGGAGATAGGCCCCCAAATTAAATTCCAAGTGAGGAATCAGGTTCAATAATGCCGGCGCTCTGTAAGGGTCAGAACCGTTATACGTTGCGTAGCGGTCGAACATCTGAACGGTTTTTTGGTTTTTAAACCGTTTGGCATTGATTTCGTGCATGCTGCTTAATAAGTGCAGGTAAGGCGCGCGCAAAATACCGCGCAGGGTTGCAAAACGAAACAGGTTTTTAAATCGGGAAAGCGATTGTTCCAGAAACAAACCCTTCACCGTGTTGTAATAAAACCCGCTTTTTTTAAGGTGTTTCAGAACAAAGGTTTTGTCTTCTCCCAGTTTTTCCTCAAGCTCCTGTGCAAATTTATCCGGGTTGGAAAAGGCTTTAAACCTTGTTCCGTCTTCAAAGAAATAATTAGTAATATCCTCCAGTCGCCGGTAAGTAAAAGAATTGTTATCGAATTTACTCAAACCAGTTAATTCATCTACCAGTTCGGGTAAGGTAAACAACGACGGGCCTTTATCAAAGCGATAGGCTCCAAGCCTTAATTCACTAAGCTTTCCGCCCGGATAGCTGTTTTTTTCGAACACACGAACTGTGTGGCCTTTTGCCGCCAAACGTATGGCTGAAGCTAAACCGCCGACACCGGATCCAATTATGTTTATTGTTTTAATGAGTTTAAAGGCTTATCTTGGCAATAAACTTAAACAAAATTCCACAAGAATTGTTGAGACTTTAGATGCAGAAGAAAGAAAAAGTAGCCATTATTGGAGCAGGGTTCAGTGGCTTGTCCACGGCTTGTTATCTGGCCAAGGCCGGACACGAGGTTGTTGTGTATGAAAAGCACGATATGGCAGGAGGTCGTGCCAGAACCTATTCTCAAGATGGATTTTTGTTTGATATGGGTCCCAGTTGGTACTGGATGCCTGATGTGTTTGAAAGTTTCTTTGCTGATTTTGGCAATAAGGTAAGCGATTATTACCACCTCACCCGTTTAACTCCCGGCTACCGCGTTTTTTTTAATACCAGCCAGCAGGATGTTCCTTCAGACCTGAACGAACTGTATGCTTTGTTTGAACAACTTGAACCCGGCAGCAGCGGCAAACTTAAGAAGTTTCTTGAGGAGGCCGAATACAAATACAAAGTTGGCATTAAAGACCTTGTTTATAAACCTGGCGTTTCTATTTCTGAGCTATTGGACGTGCGGCTTATTTCCGGCATTTTTCGTTTGGATGTATTTAAAAGCATGAGCAGCCACGTTCGAAAACTTTTTAAAAACGAGCAACTCATCCAGATACTTGAATTTCCCGTTTTATTTTTGGGCGCACTTCCTCAAAAAACACCCGCTCTTTACAGTTTAATGAATTATGCCGACTTGGTGCTTGGCACCTGGTACCCCATGGGTGGCATGCAAAAAATTGCTGAAGGCATGCGAACGCTCGCTCAAGAGTTGGGTGTAAAATTTGAAACCGGCGTTAACATCGAAAAAATAAACGTTGAGCAGGGTTTTGCAAAGACACTTTTGGCGGAAAAGGAGTTCAATGGTTTTAAGGCCCTGGTGTCTTCAGCCGATTATCATTTTACCGAACAAAAATTATTGGAACCGCAGTATCGGCAATACAGCGAAAAGTATTGGAATTCCAGAAAAATGGCACCCAGCAGCCTTATCTATTATTTGGGCGTTAGAGGAAAAGTGCCGGGCATTTTGCACCACAATTTGTTTTTTGATGAGGATTTCGGTCAGCATGCCCAGGACATTTATGGCACAGCAGCCTGGCCCCAAAAGCCCTTGTTTTATATGTGCTGTCCAAGCAAAACAGACAACACTGTTGCTCCGGAGGGCAACGAAAACCTCTTTGTGCTCATTCCAATTGCCCCCGGTTTAGAGGACAACAAAGCCATTCGCGATAAGTACTTTGAGATGATTAATCAAAGGGTGTTAAACAAAACGGGCTTTAATTTGAAAGAGAATTTGCTGCATTACAGAGATTACGGTCCCGGTAATTTTAAAACGGATTACAACGCATTTAAAGGCAACGCCTATGGTTTGGCCAACACCTTACTGCAAACCGCTCATTTAAAGCCATCTATAAAGAACAAGAAAGTAAAAAACCTGTTTTATACCGGTCAGCTAACCGTGCCCGGACCGGGGGTGCCGCCCGCATTAATTTCTGGAAAACTGGCGGCACAGCAAGTTTTAAACTTTTTTAAGGATTGATTGTTTAACAAACTACTTCTATTATAAAATGAAAGCACTTTTTGATCAAGCTTCGCGCAAAACCAGCAGAATGGTAACGAGGAAATATAGCACCTCGTTTAGTTTGGGCATAAGGTTTTTGAATGCCGATTTCCAGGATCCTATTTATGGTATTTATGGCTTTGTGCGTTTTGCCGATGAGATTGTGGATACCTTTCACAATTATGAAAAGGGTACTTTGCTGGAAGAATTTCGCAGGGATACGTTTTTGGCAATCGACAGAGGCATTAGCTTAAACCCTATACTCAACAGCTTTCAGGCCGTGGTGCACAAATACAAAATTGAACACGAACTCATTGAATGTTTTTTGAACAGCATGCAAATGGACTTAGAGAAAAAGGAGTATGCTGAAGAAGAATACAAACAATACATCCTCGGTAGTGCTGAAGTGGTTGGTTTGATGTGTTTGCGCGTATTTACTGAAAACGACCGTGAGCTGTACGATAAACTAAAGCCGCATGCCATGGCCCTTGGCTCGGCTTTCCAAAAAATTAATTTTTTGAGGGATTTGAGTGCGGATTATGTGGGCATGGGAAGGGTGTATTTTCCGAACGTGAATTTAAGTGAGATGAACGAGAATATTAAAGCTGAGATTGAAGCTGATATAGAAAAAGATTTTGATGAGGGTTTGTCCGGCATCAGGTTACTCCCAAAGCGTTCACGTCTTGGTGTTTATGTAGCCTACATTTACTACCGCAGTTTGTTTCGCAAAATAAAAAAACTAAAACCGCAACACATTTTGCAAGAGAGGGTAAGAATTCCCAATCCTCAAAAAGTAATGTTATTTGCTGGTTCCTATGTGCGCAATAGCCTGAACATGTTGTAATGAAACTCGTTATTGCCCTGCTTTTGATTTCCACCGCTGTTGATTCTACAATTAAAGACTTACGAAAGCATTACGCTCTTGTTGGCGTGAATGAAGGGCATGTGAGTGAAATGCTGAATTTGAGTAAAAACTCCAATGACCCAACCGTTATGGCCTATGCGGCCGGTGCAGAAATGGCTTCAGCCCAATACAAGTTTTCTCCATTGAGTAAATTATCGGCGTTTAATTCGGGAAAGGCTAAGCTCGAGCCTATTATAAAAGCAAACCCCGAAAACGTGGAGGCAAGGTTTATACGATACACTATTCAACTAAAGTGCCCGGCCATGTTAGGGTATAACAGAGAGTTTAAATCCGATCGCGCATATATACTTGGTGAATTGCCCGGCTTAAAAAACAAAGAGCCGGAACTTTATAAATACATTCTGGCGTTTATGCTGATTCATGACAAACTAAGTGCTGAGGAAAAAGCGGCATTGGGTTTGAATTAAATCATTGGCTTGTTTAACCGCCTTTTTTGCTGGCGGCCCTATGCTTTCTACACTTAGAGTTTTATCGTTAAAAAGTATGGGTTTGTCTAAGCTCTCCAGGTTCTATTGAGATAACCGCAAGGGTTCTGTGAATAACATGTTGGTTTTACAGGAAAACTAGGTTATGGAATCCTGTTAATAAAGCTTTGTTTTGAATCCAATCAGAATAAGCAGAGTATTAAAGAATATAGAGCACGAAACGCTAACACACTTTAAAGAAGAGGCGTTGGATCAAGACAGAACTATGAACAATACAACACAAACTACAGCCTTTTACATACTTATTATCAATGGCCAGGCGGATGACCATTCGAAATTAAGAGACATCATCAACAAATTAATTCCACAATCGTATATCGAATCCATTTATACTGAGCAAGAAAGCACAAGCTATTTTAAGAACCTGAGAGTGGCTCCCAGCTTTATTATTTTGGATGCACAATCGCAAAGCACCTCCCTGCGCTTAACCATTTATATGATCAGACAAAACCCCGGTTTAAAAAACGTGCCGGTAGTGCTTGTGAATTCAAACCTAAGCCTGAACCAAAAACGGGAATTAAAATTTTTAGGCATCAATGAATTTTACGCAGAGCTTAGTAATCCTGTTGAAATGCGCATTCTCGCCAACGACATCAGGAGCCGATGGCTGTTGCCGCGCGGCGAATAAGGCCATTTAAAACGAATGTCTTGAAGCCTTCTGACGTTTCCACAACAAGTAACCTGAAAGCATCAATGCAAATCCAACGCCACCTAACGTGTAATGCAGAAAATACACCATTTGAAGCATCACAACCTGAATCAGAATCCAGCCGCTCAGCAGCGCGCCCTGAGCCAGAACAAAAAGCCCTGAACCGGGTTTATTGAACACCAACTGCCAGAGGGTAAAAAAATTAAACACCCCGTTTACCAAAATCAGAACCAATGCCGGTAAAAAAAAGGAATCAAAAGGGCTGTGTTTGAGCCAATCCTTGCTTATACCCAAACTGCTCCCATCTGGATGCAAGAGCAAGTGCAATCCACCGTATAAAGCCCCAATACCATTAAAAAGTAAAAGCACAACGGCCGCTATTTTTATTGCTGTATTGATCTTCACCCTATGTTCTAAAGTATAAATGAAAAAACGTTCTTATTTGAAGTAAGGTTGCCGGCCAGCCCCGCAACAGTCCTGCACTTTGAACCGGTTTAAATTTTAACCTGATAAACATCCGAATTATTTCTCACAATACCTTTTACTTCAAAGCCGCCTTCCTGAGGAATAATTTCAACCAGATCAAAAACAGTACAATTTTTGCTAAGTCCTTCAAAAATTAAAGTAAAGCCTTTGCCATCGTTTAGTGTCCATTCCGGCGCAAAAGCAATATTGAAGGCAGTAATAAGCTTGGCTCTTCGTCCGCTGCCCCGTTCAATCAAAAACGTGCTGGGCCAGATGCGGTAAGCATATTCTCCTTCATCCATGCTGCAATGCACGATGGTTTGACGTTCCTCACTTTCAAGGGTTTTTGCTTTTTCGGAAACCGATGGCGCTGAGTTAGCAGGCCTTGTGTTTGATGCTGACATAAACTAGTGTTGCTAAGGTATAATTTTCCAGTTGAAATATTCTGTTGGATATCCTGCCTCAATTGCAGGTTCATCGCCAGAAATATTGGCATAAAATTTTTACAGGAGGCAAAATAATCTTTTCTTTATACAAAATTATGAGGCGAATGAATGTATTTGGTTTTTATCGGATAGTTTTTGGACTCTTACTGCTGGCCATAATGCCTGCTTATGCTCAAACCTACTATGAAAAGGGCTATCTTGTAAACGACAAGGGCGACACCATTAGAGGCGAAGTTAAACTCAATCAAAAAAAGGAGTTTGAAGTGTACACCAAAGTCACCTTCAGAGATGAAAAAGGCATACAAAAAAATTACAAAATTGAAAAGGTAAAGGCTTACGGCTACAAAGATCGACAGTTCTTAAAAATGGATTATGGCAGCGAAGAATATTTTTATGAAGTGTTGGCTGTGGGGGCTATCAGTTATTATAAAATTATCTTTGAGGCCTTGTATGCAAAAACCGTGGAGCTTGAAACCGAGTACTTTATACAAAAAGCAGGGAGCAAAAAAGTGGTGCCCATGAAATCCAGCAAATTCAAAAAAACCATGCTGGATTGGATGGAAGACCATTCGGAGTTTATTACTGCCTACGAAGAACCCGAGCCCAAAAAATTTGATGAGGCCAAAGCCATAGAAATAATTAATCAATACAACGCCTGGAAAGCAAATCAAAACTAAGATGCTGACTAAGGATACGGATAAAAAATTATTTCTGCTGGACGCTTTTGCGCTGATCTATCGTTCTTACTTTGCCTTTAGCAGCAATCCCCGCATTAATTCCAAAGGCTTTAATACCTCGGCCATTTTTGGTTTTACCAATACCCTGCTCGAAATTTTAAACAAAGAAAAACCCACGCACATTGCGGTAGTGTTTGATAAGGAAGGCCCAACTGTTCGCCACGATGACTTTGCAGAATACAAAGCCAACCGGGAAGAAATGCCTGAGGACCTGCGCGCGGCTATTCCCTTAATTATTGATTTGATAAAAGGTTTTAACATCGAAATTTTAGGTCTTGAAGGTTATGAAGCAGATGATGTAATTGGCACCCTGGCTTTAAAAGCCGAACAAAAAGGGTTTACCACTTACATGATGACGCCCGACAAGGATTATGGCCAGTTGGTTGACGCAAACACGTTTATTTATAAGCCTGCGCGTTTGGGAAATGGCGCAGAAATATTGGGTCAGGAGGAAATTTGTAAGAAGTGGGAAATACGTTCCGTATCAGAACTCATCGATATATTGGGCCTTATGGGCGATAAGGTCGATAACATTCCTGGTATTCCGGGAGTAGGTGAGAAAACGGCCATTCAATTGATTAAAGATTTCGGAAGCATAGAAAATTTACTGGCCAACACCGATAAACTGAAAGGCAAACTCAAAGAGAAAGTTGAGAACAACAAAGAAATGGCCATACAAAGCAAACGCCTGGCCACTATTATTACAAATTGTCCGGTTGAACTCGATGAAGCAAAACTCGTGCGAAAAGAAGTGGATAAGTCCGCTTTGCTGGAGCTGTTCAAGGAATTGGAGTTTAGGGCGATAGCACAAAAGGTGCTGAATGAAGACATAGGCGGAAAAGAAAAAATTGCCGGAGAAGCCAAAGATCTAGCTGCAAACAACAAGGCCAGCAGCAACCAGGTAGATCTTTTTGATCAGGGGGAGGTGTCTATAGCGGAGGCTAAGAATGAGCTTGAAGGGGAACATCAGGCGTATAAAACCATTGCGGATGTTAAGCACCACTACCATCTGGCGGACAGCGAAGAAAAAATAAAGGCCCTTGTAAAAACACTTCACGCAGAGGAGAGTTTTTGTTTCGACAGCGAAACCACTTCCCTGAACGTTTTTGAAGCAGAGCTGGTGGGTTTGTCCTTTGCCCTTAAAGCCCACGAAGCCTGGTACGTGCCCATTTCAGAAGATCAGTCGCTTGCAAAAAAACAAGTGGACCATTTTGCAGCATTGTTTTCTGATGAAAGCAAAACACTCATCGGGCAAAACATAAAATATGATTACCAGGTTCTGAGAAATTACGGCATCATCATAAAGAACAAATTGTTCGACACCATGGTGGCTCATTTCTTAGTGGCCCCAGATATGCGGCACAACATGGACGCTCTGGCTAATGCGTATTTGGATTATGCCCCCATCAGCATCGAAACCCTTATTGGTAAAAAGGGAAAAGAGCAGGGGAGCATGCGCGATGCGGATATAGTAGCCATAAAAGAATACGCAGCCGAAGATGCGGATGTTACCCTTCAACTCAAAGAAAAAATTGCACCTGAACTTAAAAAATTAGAAGTTCAAAAAGTTTTTGAGGAGGTGGAGTTGCCTTTGATACGCGTTTTGGCGGATATGGAGCGGGAAGGCATTTGTTTGGACGTGCAGAGTCTGAAAGAATTTTCTGCGGAATTACAACAGGACATTGTAGTGGTGGAAAAGGAGATACAAGACTATGCCGGCACCAAGTTTAACGTCTCCTCACCAAAACAGGTGGGAGAAATTTTATTTGAGTATTTAAAGATCACTGATAAACCCAAGAAAACCAAAACAGGACAATACGCTACCGGTGAAGATGTGTTGAGCAAGCTGGAAAATGCTCACCCCATTGTGCCCAAAATTTTAGATTACCGTGAATTGGTAAAATTGAAAAACACCTATGTAGACACTTTACCGGAGTTGGTGAATAAAAAAACAGGCCACATACACACGTCTTACAATCAGGTAGTGGCCGTCACCGGACGTTTGAGCAGTGATAATCCCAATTTACAAAACATCCCCATTCGTACGGAAAGGGGCCGTCAGATTCGCAAGGCCTTTATACCAAGGGATTCGGAACATATTTTGCTGAGTGCGGATTATTCGCAGATAGAACTGCGCATTGTGGCCAGCATCAGCAAAGATCCCGGTATGTGCGAGGCCTTTCGTTTAGGAAAAGACATTCATACGGCAACAGCAGCTAAAGTGTTTGGTGTGGAGGAATCTGAGGTCACAAAAGAAATGCGTTATAAAAGCAAGAGCGTAAACTTTGGTATAATTTATGGTCAGGGGGCTTTTGGATTATCAGAAAACCTGAACATTTCGCGGGCGGAAGCCAAAGAGCTCATTGAAAATTATTTTAAACAATATGGTGGCATAAAGGATTACATGGATAACGAGATTGCTTTTGCCAGAAAACACGGGTATGTGCAAACCTTGTTGGGCCGCAAACGTTGGTTGCGCGATATTAATTCTGCAAACCATACGGTTAGAGGATTTGCGGAGCGCAATGCCATCAACGCCCCCATACAAGGCAGCGCGGCCGACATGATTAAATTGGCCATGATTAATATTCACGGGGCATTGCAAAAAAGCACGCTTCGCTCCAAAATGTTATTGCAAGTGCATGACGAATTGGTGTTTGATGTTTACAAACCCGAATTACAAGAACTCAAGGCACTTGTTGAAAAACACATGAAGGAAGCTCTGCCGCTTGAAGTACCCGTAGAGGTAGGCATGGGAAGTGGTAAAAACTGGCTGGAGGCACACTGAGGATTAAGTTAAAAGGCAAAAGCTTGCCCTGAGTTAATCGAAGGGTCAAAGCTGTTCGGGTTTAACCGAATTGCCAAAAAACAGATGCAGCAATACCTGGTATTACGGGGGCAAGGTGCTATTAATTGTTTTTTACTATAAACCATGTAGTGACGAAAATCATAAAATTTAATCAAAAATTAACGCAGTTTTGTATCTTTAGGACAACAGAAGCGCTTACTTTTAAATTTAAATAATGAACATGAATTCCAGAAATCTCTTTTTATTATTGCCTGCCATCCTGCTATTAGCCTGTGGCCAAAACAAAAATGAAGAAGAAAACACAGCCAATGTAACAGACACGGTTTCTGCGGCAGTAGCAGAATCTAAAGCCGAACCCGATTCAAGTTCAGAAACCACCGGAACAGATATTTATGGTCAGGTTTGGATGACGGATAATTTAAATAGAGTAGTTTTTAATAATGGCGACAGCATTCCGGAAGCCAAATCAGCCAAGGACTGGTTAGAGACCGGTAAGGCGGGAAAGCCGGCCTGGTGTTGGTACGATTTTGCTAAACAAGGCGACAGCAGTAAAGTGAGGTTGTATAATTATTTTGCTGTTATGGATGCAAGAGGTCTTGCTCCTAAAGGCTGGCACATACCAAGTCAGGAAGAGTTCGAAGCACTCATCACAAATTATGGTGGAAAAAAAGTAGCCGGAAAAAATATGTTGGCTTCCAGCCAATGGGGAAATACTGCCGAAACCGCTTACCGCATGGGGGCAAGTGCAACGCGAACCGGTCTGCGCAGCTTTAACGGCGCTTATAGTAACATAGAGGATTTTGGCTATTGGTGGAGCAACACAAGCAGAGTCAATGGCAATGCCTGGCATTTTGTTCTGAATCACAAAACCTCTCTTGCAAAAACATCTTTCAGTCAGCAAATGAATGGCTTCGCTGTACGTTGTATTAAAGATAAATAGAAAGGGTTCTAAAGAACTTTCTTAATCTATATCTAATTCGTGTATTTTTAACTCTATTGCTGGCATCTCATAGCGGTTGGATAGTAGCTTTATTATAAGTTAAAAGTTAAAAGCCAAAATGGGGGAGTTTAAGCAGCTTGGTGCTTTCTATTCCTCCGCCAACAATCGGCACTATTGTGCACTGCACATTAGCTCTTTTCATACCTTCAACTAATACCCAACTTCTACATGCAAGCCTACACCAACGGGGCTTACTTTTTCCCATTTGGCCTGAGAAGTGGTTCTGAAATAGGTGGCTGAACCAACAAGTTTAGTCGAGAAATATAAACCGGTAGCATTGCCAAGGTCTTTGATCCATTCAAGCGTTACAAAAACATCGTCGCTCACAAACACCAAATACGGCTTTAGGTCCACCTCCACCATACCAACAGTATCTTTTGGTTCGATGATTATGTTTTGCTTAAGAATATTTTCCCCCGGCATACCATCTGCCGCTTTCGCATAAACATTGACTCTGAAAATGGGTGTTTTGCCCAAGGTATTGCTGTTGATGTGAAATTTAAGTGTTCTTAAATACGTGTCGGGATGTTTTATGTTTAAACGAACGCCCATTTCGGCACCCAGCAGATTGCTTTTAAATCCACCCGATACGGCTTTGCTGCTTGTTTCATTACCAAGTATTTTGATTTTCACTTTTTTGGGATTTACCTGTACTTCTTCCAATTTAATTGAAGCCAGGGGCAATAAAATGTGTTTTCCGTTTTGAACTTCCGAAACTTTAAGCTGAATGGATTTGTAACCGATTAATGAAATTTTTAAGGTTTCATTAACCAAACTATCCGGCACCTTAAACTCAAATTCTCCTTTTTCATTACTCACGCTGCCAAGGCCCTTACCCAATATACCAACATTAGCAAATTCAAGGGGTTCTTTGCTCAGGCTATCAATAAGCATGCCTTTGCAAGTAATTTGCGCGTTCAGCATCCGAAATGCAAAAAGAGAAATCAATATAAAACGTAAGGCCATGCTAAAATTGGTTGGGGTTAATATTTGATACCGGAAGGCCCTGTTTTTTCGATGGGATGCCAGGTGGTTTTAATTTCCTGAAGGTCCATGATCAGGTAAGGGCTTTGGGCCGAGTCTTCTTCCCAATCCAGTGACCAATGAAAAAATCGTTTTACGTTCAGAGAAGAACACTCCTGCATGGCTTTCAGGTGCTTTTTGTTTTTACCGCAATAGAGCATAGCGTTTACATCCATGTGTGAGGAAAAATGCTCATGCAGTTCATCAATGTCTCCGCTTAATATGTTCACCACGCCTGCCGGCAAATCGGAATGGGCAAGCACTTCTGCAAAACTAACAGCGGCCAACGGCAGATGTTCTGGCGCCAGAATGATACAGGTGTTGCCTCCGGCGATAATTGGCGCCATTGTGCTGATTGTTCCAAGGAGTCCGAAATTTTCAGGAGGGATAACCGCTACCACGCCCATGGCTTCGGGCACCGAAAAATTGTAATGCGAAGTAGCAACGGGGTTCACACTGCTAAAGATTTGCTGAAATTTGTCACAGGCTCCGGCGTAATAAACCAAACGGTTGATGCAACGCGCCACTTCTTCTTCCGCTTTGTGTTTGGAAATGCCCATGTATTGGAGTTCATCAACAAACTGTTTGTATCGCCCTTCGAGCATCTCGGCCATGCGGTACAAAATCTGTGCCCTATTCATAGCGCTTTTTTCCTGCCAGCCTGTTTGTGCCGAGCGGGCAGCCACCACAGCATTGCGAAAATCTTTTCGGGAGGCCATGGACACATTGGCCAGGGTTTTGCCCTTTTGATCGGTGAGTTCGTAATACCTTCCGCTTTCGCTGCGCGGAAATTGGCCGGCAATGTACAGTTTATATGTTTTGAGAATTTTGAGGCGAGCCATTTTACTAAACAAATATAAGAATAGAAGCGTTTCAGCTACCTAAATATTTATGGTGAGAGATTAATGAAAAGTTAAAAGCATGCCCTGAGCCTTGTCCTGAGCCTTGCCCTGAGCGGAGCTTTAGCGAAGCCGAAGGGGAAGTCAAAGGGCTTCAACCTATTCGTGTATTATTGCCCCTCTTAGGGGAATTAGTGGCTATCGTTTAAGCACACAGAATTTTCTAAACCTTTAACTTTCTAGGCTAAAATGGCACAAAAGTTAAACCCAGCATAAAATGAAAACGCATGCTTGGGTATTGATCCCAACGGTAATAGCGTTGGTTGGCGATGTTATTAAAGCGGGCAAAAAAACTCAGCATCTTGCTGTAGCGGTATTCTGCGCCAAGATTGGCATCAAAATAGCCCTTTAGTTGTTTGTTCTGGTAAACAACTACGGCGCTGTCAATAACCGCACTGCGGGCCCACTGATTGCCAACAAAGAACAAATCGGCCTTTACTATGATTTTGCTGTTGAGATTATAAATGCCGGTTAAAGTCAAATCAAAATCCGGACGGTGGTAAGCGTAGTCCAGATTTTGTGTTTCGTAGAGATAATAGTTTCCCTTGGCAATCAGATTAAGTTTTTCTTTCAGTTGGTATTTTAACTGTCCGCTTACATTTAACAATGAGGTATTGTCGTACACCATTTCGAAACGGTTGTAGAGTTTGTTCTTATCATTAAAATTAATGGCATACATGGCCATGTTGTCAAATTGTGAGTAACTGACTTTAACATCGTAGGCAGTTTTGCTACTGAGATTGCCTCTTAGGCCTAAAAACAAATTGTATTTGTTATTGGTGTTATTGTAATTGAGCGTACTATCAACAAAAGGGTTGATGCTGCTGATGCTTCGGAAGCTGTTTTTGATCAGCGCCCCGTTGACTCCGGCGTAGGGTGTAATTAAATCTTCATAAATATTGTAATGAAGATTAATTTCAGGATAAAAATAAAACCGCGTTTTATTATCAAAATCATCAAGGGTTGCGCTTAAACCTACTCGGGCAAACCATTTTTTCCCGGAGGCTTCAAAGCTTGGGTTTAAAGTAACAATTAAGTTGTTTAGTGTGTCGCCAGTTTGTTTGTGATTATAAAAGTCAGAGATGAGGTTAAGGTTGAGCTTTTCTTTGTTTACAAAAAACGTGGTGTAGGCTTCGGCTTTGATGTTGTTTTCCGTTTCTTTTTGAAGATTGTCAAGATTATAATAGGAAACACGAATGTCGTGGTTCACGTGGTTGCTGTCGCTATAATGACTTAATAAACGCAGGCGCGGCTCAATAATTTGGTAACGTTGTTTGCTGAACGCAGAATTTTCGGTGTTATAAACCGAGGCGTCGTATCCGTAATAATGCACAACGCTTCGATTGTAATTCAATTCACCAAATAGCGTGTGTTTTTTGTAAAATTTTTTACCGTAAAGATTTATGTCGTTATCACTGAAGCTGCCATCGCCAACGCCGCTTAAATGGGGCGTGCCGGAATAATGCTTTAGATGTAAGCCAACATTGTTTTCACGTGACCGTAAGGTATTGATCCAAAACTCGGCGTATGGCTGATTGTAGATAGGGCCATACCCTACTTTTAAAAGCGAACGGTACAATTTATTTAGCGGTTCGTTTTGAATTTTCGCCGCCTCAATTTTTTGTACTTCGTATTTAGGAAAATACGGACGGGAGGTAATGCCGTATGTAATGTTTTTAATCCGCGAGACGCTGTCTTTGATTTCCGGTAAATCTGAAAATTTCATCGCGTCGCGAATGCTCGGACTAAACGTACTAGGTGCAACATAATTTAAATCTTCAATGCCCGATTCCTGAGCAAGAACGGCAATAGAATACATCAATGAGAGCAATACGATGAGAAGCCACTCTAATGCTCTTTTTTGACGTTTTCCAAAAAAGAAAGGTTGTTTCTGCTGTTCTGAAATATCAAATCCCTGAAGTGCCATGGCTGTACTTATTCGTTTTTAGGATTTTCGGTTTGCGGTTCAACCGGTTTTTCCGGTTCGGTTTTATTAAAAATGTTTTTATCGCTTTCGTTCTCCTTAAATTGAACCTTCATTTCTCCGCCTTCGATTTGGTTTTCTTTTAACTTTCTTTCGTTGTCTTTAAAGTTTATTTGTTCTAACAAAGTATTGGCTTCGCTTAAAGTAGGCTCTTTAGGCTTGTTTTCAATAAGGGTTTGCAATAGTACCTGGGCGTCGGCAGTTTCCTCATTCGCTAAGTAGGCTTTGGCCATCAACAACATGCCGGCATTATTCCAATCATCGGTACTGTATTCGTATGAAATCAATTTGGTAATTGTTTTTTCTACTTCCGCATAATTCTGTTTTTGGTAATAAATTAATGCCATGTGATAATAGGCCTCAGCCCCGGTGGCATTTTTAGCGGATTTAACAATGGCCTTAAATTCTATCAGCGCATCGTCCAGGCGATTCAATTCATACAGGGATTTAGCTTTGATGTAACGGGCTTCACTGCTTTGTTGCGGACTGATTTTTTCGGTGTTCAGCACCTTATTGGCTTCAGTGTAAGCGGTGTCGTATTTGTTGAGGGCGAATGCACAACGCATGGCACCAAACTTGCCTGCACTTTTGTTTGCGGGCGTTTCAGCCACATCCTGTAAACGCAAAAACAGGGGCAGGGCCTCTGTGTATTTTTTATCTTTATTCAACAGAAAACAGGCTTTTGCAAGGGCCTGTTCGGTAAACACACTTCGGGCCCTGGTTGTAACGAACAAATAAGCAGCCAATGCTTCCGGCAGCATGTTTTTAGAATAGGCACATTCGGCATAATTAAAGTGGGCCTCGGTAGCGTATTTTCCGTTCGGAAATTTGTCCATGTAGGTTTGCCATTTGAGTATGGCGATGTCGCAATTTTTTTGATCGTAGTAAGCTTCATAAGCAGTTTGGTAGGCGGCTTTTTCGATTTGATTTTCTGACAGAGGAGAACCAATGTCAACAAAATATTTTTCCATAGCCTCTACATTGCCTCTTGCCTGCAAAATCTTTTTTATTATGTCTAATACATCGCGGGCTTCTTCACTTTTGGTATCGGCTTTCACAAAAAGATCGTAGTATTCAAATGCTTTATCATCCTGTTTACGGCCGTAATAAATGTTCCCCAGTTGCGCGTAACAGTGATTTGCGAAACTTGAATTCGGGTGGTTTTTAAGAATTCTTTCGTAATAGAGGATAGCATCTTCTTCCTGGTTGAGGTTCCGGTAATAGGTGTCGGCAATTTGATTCAGTGCAGCACTGAGGTAGTTAGAGTTTGGATGATTTTTTTCCAGACGTTTTAACCCGGCAATTTTTTCATTGTACTTTTTGGTCAGGCCATCGCAAAGGGCTTTTTGATAAAGGGCATAGTCTACATCCAGCTTGTTGCAGGAAATTCCCTTATCATAATACTCTCCTGCCTGAACAAAATCCCGGTTCATAAAATAACAGTCGGCTGCACGTATGGTCGCATCGCATATTTTGTTCTCGGGATAGTTATTTTTGCTGAGTAAAAATTTTCGAAATGCAAGGTTGGCCTGCGTGTAGTCGTCTTTTTCCTTGCGTTGAAAGTGGGCATAAGCAATGGCATAGTTGCTAAGGTCGTATTCCGGCAACAAGGATGCCTGAGGGAGAAGTTGAAACTTTTTCCAGTGACTAATGGCGGTGCTGTAATCTTTCCTGATGTAGGAGATTTCACCTAACCAATATTGGTTCAGGGCGTTCCACTTTAAATCAGAATTTTGCGCTAAAGATTTATTGAAAATTTTTTCTGCATTATCTAAATCGTTATTGTTGAAATACTCAACACCTTTAAAGTACAGTAGTTTTTGATAGCTTACTTTGAGAATAGGGTTGATGTTTTCCAAACTCTCCATGCTTTCAATGGCTTGACTGTAATTTTTGGTTGTGGAGTAAACGTTGACCAGGTAATTGTAACACGCGTCACGATGAGTTGAATTAGGGAATTCTTTCAGAAATCGGGTAAAAGCACGCACGGCATCGTTGTATGGACTGAAATCGAGTTCGTAAGATAATTTAGCGAAAGAAAACAAGGCATCTTCATTCACCTGTGCATCGTATCCTAATTGAAAGGCTTTGTAGAAAGCAATTTTAGCTTTCATTTTTTCATTCAGCTTCAGGTGGCAATCGCCCTGATGGTACCAGGCGCTTTGTGCGAGTGAATCTTCGCTCTGCGTTACTTTTTCAAAATACAACAGGGCGTTTTTGTAATCTTTTTGGCGGTAGTAGCAGTAAGCCAAAGCATAGGCGCCTTCTGCATTCAGATTCGACAGCAGATCGGTTTTTTTAAGGTAGCTGAGGGCCTTATCGTATTGTTTGAGGTAAAAATAGCTTTCCCCAATCATGCGGTTGATCTCTCCTTCTTTTTGAACGCCAACACTGTCTCCCAAAAGCTTAGGCGCTTCCTTTACAACGTCAGGGTATTTGCCTCTGATAAAATAAATTTGGGTGATGTAGTAAGGCACTACAGAGCCAAACGTTTCGTTACCAACCAATCGGTTAAAACCGGTAAGCGCCTGTTCGTAGTTTTTTTCACGGTACAAAATGTGGGCGTGATAATAATTTGCGGGGGCGTAGTATTTGTTGTCAACGTCTTTGATTTCAAAAAAGTCACTCTTCGCTTTTTCCTCCTGATTCAGCTGCAGGTAACTGTAGCCGCGCTTAAAATAGAGCTCAGCCAGTTGTTCTTTATCCAGATTGTAGATGTCAACCAAGTTTAAGTATTCAATGGTTTCATCGTATTTCTTTTTTCTGAAATTGGATTTTGCGAGATAAAAATACGCGTTGTTGACTTTTGTGTTGGATTTGTTTTTTTCAACAAATTGTTTCATCATCCACTCGCCGTCGCGGTTAAACAGTTCGATGCCGCAGGCTGCCATGTAATAATAGGCATCGGCTTTAATCAGCGAAGTTTGGGATCCTTCAGTATAGGCTCTGAAGGTTTTTTGTGCTGCCCCAAATTGATTTTTATCAAACAACTCAAGTCCGCTCTTGTACAATTGCTCAGCTTCCAGGAGGGACAAGGTTTTTTGTGCCGGAAGTATCAGGGCAGACGAGCAAAAAAACAAAAGAGAAAAAAACCGGAAGGCGTGATGCATCTGAACGTTAATAAGGATTTCTTAATCTCACTAAATTTACAGGCTAAGCCAAAGCGAACGCCTTGTGTAAGCGTGCAGTTATTAACCCCAAACTGTTGATATTGCTATTAACGCAAGCTTCGCTGAAGGTTACATTAGTTCTACTTTAGAAACGGGGAATGGATACACTTGTAAAGTTTGAAAGCGCTACTATTTTTCAGGACGAACGGCCTGTGATTGGTAATCTATGTCTTGAGATTACGAAAGGAGAATTTGTGTATTTGCTGGGTAAAACCGGCAGTGGCAAAAGTAGTTTTTTGCGTACGCTGTACGCCGACCTTCCTCTCCAAAACGGTGAAGCCGTTGTGTGTGGCTACAATTTAAGAACCATTCGCCAAAATGAAATTCCTTACCTGCGGCGTAAACTTGGCATCGTGTTTCAGGATTTTCAATTGCTGAACGACCGGACCGTTTACAAAAATTTAAGATTTGTAATGAAAGCCACGGGCTGGAAAGAAGAGGCCAAAATCAAAGAACGCATTGCGGAGGTATTGAAAGAAACCAATCTGGAAGGCAAGGAAAACAAATTGCCCCACGAATTATCGGGTGGGGAACAACAGCGCGTAAGTATTGCCAGGGCCTTGGTGAACAAACCGGAATTGATTTTGGCAGACGAACCCACAGGAAATCTGGACCCTGAAACATCCGAAGAAATTCTAAAACTTTTGATGAAACTCAGTAAAGAGGAAGGTGTAGCTGTATTATTTGCAACGCACGACATGATTGTGTACAATAAATTCAAATCCCGCACCCTGCAATTCGAGAATGGGGTTGTGAGAGAGGGGTGAGGGTTGACCATTCAAGATTCAAGATTCGAAATTCAAGATTTGTTATTCCTTATTCAGTATTCCGGGTTTGAATCTGGGAGACATCGTTAGTCTTAGGGAATTAGACCACTAAGATTTCTATGTTAATTAGCAAGTTTTTTTCTAATTTATAGAAAGTTCTAGTATAGGTTTAATTTCATAAGGCTTTTGCCTCTGAATTACTG
>JALOMJ010000097.1 GCA_025455485.1 Bacteroidia bacterium
GAGGTGTTGCTGCTGTTGTAACCGCCCACCACCAATGCCAAATGGGCATCGGATTTCAAGAGGCCATATGTAGCGTCCTGATTTTCGTTGGTGGCATAACACAGGGTATCGCGGGTATCGGCAAAATGAGCCTGACTTTCCTCTGAAGGAAATTTTTCTTTCATGGCCTGCTTAAAATAATCGGCAATGGCTTGCGTTTCGGTGGCCAGCATGGTAGTTTGGTTAATCACCCCTACCCTGTTCAGATGGTCTTTAATGGAAAATCCTTTTGTGTGTTTTCCTTCAAATTCTTTTTCAAATTGTTCTTGCGTAAAATTACCGCTCAGGTATTTGCCCAAGGCTTTTGCCTCGTCCATATCGCGCAACACAATCACAGCCTTACTATCGCGTTCAGAGCGCGAGAAAGTAGAGCGTGTTTCTTCGTGTTTGTGTTTACCGTGAATGATGATGGTGTAATCTTGTTTACCAATCTGTTCTGATTTTTTCCAAACCCTTTCCACAAAGGGGCAGGTGGTGTTGTACTTTTCGGTGGAAATGCCTTTTTTTTCGAGTGTGTCTATTAAGCCAAGCGGTGCGCCAAACGCCGGAATCATCACCACATCGTTTGGGGTTAATGTATCAAGTGGAATCAGCTCCTTTCCCAAAGTATCGTGCAAAAAATCCACGCCTCTTTCTCTCAAATCTTTGTTCACCTCAGGATTGTGAATCATTTCACTTAACAGAAATATGCGTTTTCCGGGGTTCTCCTCAACCGCTTTAAAAGCTATCTCAACGGCATTTTCAACGCCATAACAAAAACCAAAATGCCTGGCCAGTAAAAATTGCACCGCACCAAAATCTAACACACCCGGACTCATGTCCTTTTTACGGGGATCTTGTAAACGGCGGAGCTGTTTAATTTTAGAAATAAGCGGGCTGCGGTAAAAATCGGGGATTTGAAAGGATTTCATGGGGCTTTAACAAATGTACTTATTTTTTGTTTCGGGGGTGGTAGCTTAAAATATTATCGCGCAGGTATTGGCGGTCGAGGTGGGTATAAATTTCTGTGGTGGTGATGCTCTCGTGCCCCAGCATTTCCTGTACGGCCCTTAAATCTGCCCCACCCTCCACCAAATGTGTGGCAAAAGAATGCCGCAGAGAATGGGGACTGAGCACTTTTTTCAATCCTGCTTTTTCTGCCAAATCCTTAATAATGTAAAACACCATCACCCTTGAGAGTTTGCTTCCGCGTCTGTTGAGATAAACGGTATCCTCTGCTTCCTTTTTTACGGGAATTTTAGACCGCACCTGATGAATGTAGGTGTTAAGCAATTTTTTTGCCACTTTGCCTATGGGCACCAGCCTTTCTTTGTTGCCCTTACCCAGCACTTTTATGTAATCTTCCTCCAGGTGCAAATCGCTGATTTTTAAATTTACCAATTCACTTACTCTGAGTCCGCAACCGTAAAGGGTTTCAAGCATACTCAGATTTCTTTCACCTTCGGGGGTGCTTCTGTCAATAACGCCAAGCATCTGGTCGATTTCCTGTACACTCAAAAACACTGGCAGTTTACGGCTCAGTTTGGGACTTTCCAGCAAGTCGGCAGGATTATTTTTTATACTATCTTCCAACAATAGAAATTTATAAAAAGCCTTTACCCCCGAGAGGACTCTAGCCTGAGTAGACGCTGAAAACCCCATTTCTGCAATCCAGGCGCTGAAGGCCTGAAGATCTTTGGTTTGAATGGCCTCGGCAGGGGTGTTGCCAAGGAAAAGTTCGGAGTAGGCCTTCAGTTTGCCGATGTCGTTCAGGTAGGCCTCTCTGGTATTAGGCGAAAGAGAGCGTTCGAGCAACACATATTGCTTAAACCGGTTTTCGAAAACTTTCCAATCGGACATACCCTCAAATTTATCGTGTAATAAGTGTAAATTCAGGGCATGAAACTAATTGTTATCAACGGTCCCAATTTAAATTTACTGGGCACACGCGAAACGGACATTTATGGCAAGCAGAGTTTTGAAACGTATTTTGACACCCTGCAAAAACACTACCCTCAGCACCAGCTGAGTTATTACCAAAGCAATGTGGAGGGAGAACTCATCAACAAAATTCAGGAAGCCGGTAAAACCCTGGATGGCATCGTTTTAAACGCCGGGGCGTATACCCACACTTCTATTGCCATTGCGGATGCGGTGGCGGCCATTCAGGTTCCGACCATTGAAGTGCACATCAGCAATATTTTTGCCAGGGAAGATTACCGGCACGTGTCGTATTTGGGAAAACATTGCAAAGGCAGCATTTCGGGCTTCGGACTGAAGGGTTATGAGATGGCCTTAAATTGGTTTGGGGAGACCAGGAAATAGCGGTAATGAAGAAGGTTTTGCCTGAACCTAAATTTCCTAGAATTAACCCACGCTTTCTTTAAATCAACCTATGTGTTTGAGTTTTTTTACACTGAAAATAACACTCAATTCAAACCAACAGAAGAATGATTCATGTGATACGCTTTTTAATCTTAAATCCCTAGCATCACACCGTGAGTCAACCCAACCGATTATAATTAATTCGCTGACTTTTCATATATTTGTTTTATGACAGTAAGGAATAGACTTAGAAATAAATTGATCCGATTAATTCAAAAACTCTCCACGGACAAATTAACCGAGGTAAATGGTATTTTGGATAAGATTGAGCACCAATTTAAGTCAAAAGAAAACACGCTTAAACTAGCTGGCTCTTGGAGCGATATTGACGGCGATCTGTTTTCAGACCTTACTGATAAACTTCATTCCCACAGGACTTCTGACAGAGATTTAATCTAAGGTGACTGAAGCTCTTATAGACACCGATATACTATCTTTTTATTTTAAAGGAGATTCAAATGTAGTCTCTAAATTCAAAGACTATTTAAAGGAATTTGATCAAATCAACATTTCCATCATTACATTCTATGAAATAATTGGAGGACTCAAACACAAAAAAGCAGATCGGCAGCTTCAGGAATTCGAAGACTTTATTTCTAACAACAATGTAATCTATATTTCTGAAGACTCTGCAAGAAAATCCTCAGAAATATATGCCGACCTCAAACTAAAAGGCCTTACCATTGGCACTTCAGACATTCTTATTGCCGGCATCGCACTTGACAATGAATTAGTGCTTGTTACAAACAATGAAAAACATTACGCGCCTATTCGTGGACTCAAAATCGAGAATTGGAAAGCGTAAAACCGTATTTGGCGATCGACTTATAACAATACAATAAGTTATACCACGCATTTCGACTTGGGAATAAGGGCGGACATTTGTACATTTAAATATTCAGTCTGTTGCGCAACTTTTGGTTTCAAACTTTACCTACATTTTTAAAACAATGACACTAGGCGAACTCATAAAAACAAACAATTGGTTAAGCGTCGAGCAGACCTATTGTTCCTTATTTCCAGACCAAATAGAAGCAATTGACGCTTACAGAGAACTTTATCACAATTTACTATTAACCGCTCCATTTGCATCTGATATCACAATCGTTTTAGAAAAATTTAGTGAGGATCCGGACACTAGTTATATTGATATTTCCGGGCGAACAAAAGCACCTACTCAAGACATTACAGAAAGTCTTGCTTTGGAATTTGTATCCTGGAAGGAATGGCTAGGAATGACCATTGAGGGGAAAACCATTCAATCCTTTAGCCAACTCGAAATTATTTGTCACTGTTTAAATGAAATGACTTTTTTTTGGTTTTGATGAATCAGAAATCCAAAAACAACTTAACAAATTAAAAAGTTTAGAATCTGAATACAACAAAATGACCGAAGAGGACAAGAGAAAAAACACTAAGTCTTTAGACGAAATTTTTCGAAGTAACAAAAAGAAAAAAAGCGGCAAGTGACTTTAAATATGTACAGACAATAAAGTCATACAAATTATTAATTATCTTTATTGTAAGCGAAACGGAAATTACAAAACTATTTGGTTCTCACAGCATGAAGACTTTTCTTATTTCAATTCTTTTGTTGTCTTCTTATTCACTCTGCTCTCAGTTGTGTTTTGGCCCCTTGTCCAGCTACTCATTGGGAGGGAATCCTGCTTCAATTTGTACCGATGACTTTAACGGAGATGGGGCTCTTGACCTTGCAATAGCAAATTCCATGACCAGCAGCATTTCTTTATGGTTTGGAGACGGGATAGGTAATTTCAATTCCCACACCACATTCACAGCCGGACCAGGACCCTGGGCCTTGGCTTGCTCAGACTTTAATCAGGATGGGAATATGGATTTAGCAGTATCAAATGTAAATGCAGCCGGATACACAATCCTTATTGGAAATGGCAATGGTGGCTTCTCTTTAGTTAATTTTTACACTCTTAATTGGCCAACAAAAGTAATAACAACCGGAAAATTTAACTCTGATAACTTTCCTGATATAGCTTTAGGTTCGTTTTGAGGGGATAGTATTGCGATCCTTCACGGAACGGGTTCAGGAAATTTCAGTTTGGCTGCGACATATTTTTCAGGTGGTGCAATAGAGTCCATCACTTCAGCTGATTTTGACGGCGACACATTTTTAGACCTTGCTGCGCCTAACTGGACGCTACCTGCTACAATCTCCGTTCTAATGGGAAGTGGCACAGGTTTATTTTCCCAGCCTATAAGTGTACCAGTCAACACCATCGTTGGGCATCTTTCTCACGGGGACTTTAACGGCGATATGATGGAAGATTTGATAGCCTGCCACACCTTGTCAAAAACAGTTTCATTTCTTTTAGGTATTGGAACCGGTAGCTTTGTGCAATCGGGTACAAGTTATACCGTTGGCGACTGGCCAAAATTCTCCTCAATAGCCGACGTAGACAATGACGGTAAAAGCGACCTTGCAGTCTGCAATTATTATTCACAAGACATTTCTATTTTGCTTGGCATGAATACAGGGAGCTTTCAGCCGGCTATATCTTTTTCCGCGGGATTAAGGCCTGTATCCTTATGCAGTGGAGACTTTAACGGAGATGCAAAAACAGACCTGGCAGTTGTTGACTATACTTTGAACTGCACTGAGGTATTCCTTAGTTGTGTTGCAAACCCAACCACCTCAATATTTGAAAGTGACAAGGATAATGAAATTAAAATTTTTCCAAATCCCTCTCAAAATAACATTTTTATTAAGTCACACTCAGAAATATCAGCTATCAAGATTTACAACGCTTATGGCATATTGGTAAAAACAAAATTTAAGCATACAGAAGAAGAGTTGGACATTTCCGATTTGCCGGATGGCTGTTATCTTATTAAAATCGAAAAGGAAGGGGATAAACTTTTGAAGGAGACGCTACATATAAAGATGAGTAGAGATTAAGAATCTCAACGAGTTGGTAAACCTTGTTTATAAATTTCTTCAACGCAAGAGATGAAATTGAATCTATTTTGAACAGAAGGGTAGAAATTATGGTGCTATCTTTCGATGGCAGAACAAAATAAAAATAACCTAATCCATCGGACATAAGGTGCTGGAAAAAGTGTTAGATCAAATTGCTATACAGAATATTCACACCAGTAACGCAGCAGCTTAAAACATAAACCCGAGATTAATGTAATTTCTCACCTTAGCGTCTTGATCAGAATACATTACTGTTATTTCAATTGGACCTATAGGTGAATTTAAAGCGTAGGATAAACCATACCCGGATAAAAAATTATTTTTAGCGGTAATGTTCTCCGGTTTGGTGCCATGGAAATTGTATAAGGCTGCATTAAGTCTTGCTATCAAAAAAGATTTTTTTGAAAGTTGGTATTGTAAGCCCAATTGCAGAGACCCTATACTACCGGTTTTAATTTCAGAAACGTCCAAACCTGCAAAGGAAATTTGATTGAGAATAATATCATTTATCCCTCCCACAACAAATTTGTCGGCAACAAAGGTGTTGTTTTCGATGATGTAACCGAGTGATGCATTTTTAATAAAGGCGAATTTTGAATTTAGCTCGGAATAATGTGTGGCACTAATCATCAATTTTAGGTAGTCCTTGTCGTTTATTGGAATGGAATCGCTGCTGCCGCTAATGTCATCGTAGGTGTATTCGTGCTCCGGCTCTTGATTATACACGTAGCCAGCTCTAGCTTTCACGTTCCAGCCCTTGGTGGGATAATACTTTCGGTTGGTACTATTTAATCCATACGTTAGATAACTGAACCAATAATTGTTTTGGCCATTGTAAATCAAGCTTGGTGATTCCTCTGTTTTAATTTTTGAATTGTTGTATTGTTGTCCAAATCCAAAATAGGAATACAGATTGATGTTCTTTTGAATCTGGGCATCCAATACGCGATACGTACTATTTAAGGTCTGGCTTAAACGAAAGTCTTGATACAAGGGGAAATTGGTAGATTGGTAATAGAAATCCAGGACTATTCTAGCCGTTCTTTTTCTGTTGATGTATTTAAAATACTCTGCATAGATCTGCGGAAATTCACTTATTGAAACACTCACCAAGGCCCTCGATTCCCGGAACAAAAGATCGCGAGAGGTGAGATTCAGAAATAAACCAATTTGCGTGAAACTATTGTAATTCAGGCCAACTTTGAGTGCGGTTAAGGGATTTTCTTCCACGTTAAATCGCATTTCGGTGCTTCCGTTTGTATCCGGTAAAAAATCATACCTGATAATTTTATAATAGCGTGATCCATAAACCCTATGAATTGCATCATTTATGGCGCCATAGGAATAGTTTTTGTTGTTTTGCAAATTCAACATGCCAAAAAAGAACTTTTCTTTCGTGTTCTTAAAGCCCTCTGCTGTATGCCTGCTTATGGTAATGTGTTTTGCTTCCGGCAGTCTTTCTTCTTTAAAGTTTTGTTTACCATAAATGGCATCCAGTGAATCGGCCAATCTTTTAAATTGGGCGTAATATTTTTTTCCGGTTTCAATCCCTCTGTTTATAATGGTATCTGAATCTCCAAAACTACCTGCCCCGTAACCTGTTAAGTCAGGAAAAATATAAATATCACAGGCTGCTTTGTTTTTTTCAATTGTGGCAGCGTCTTTAAAAAAAGCAATTTGTCCGAGGATATCAAGTGTTGATTCAAGGTCCTCTGCTTTTGACAGGCCATGATTTAAATTCACGCCAATTACAAAATCAGCTCCCATCTGCTTCACATTCATAACAGGAAAATTATCCACCATGCCCCCATCGGCGAGCAATTTGTCATCGTAATGCACAGGTGTAAACACCGAGGGAATGGCCATGCTAGCGCGTATGGCGTTCACGATGTTTCCATGATCCATTTCCACAACATTTCCGGTAGACAAATCCGTACCCATGCATTTAAAAGGAATGGGTAATTTTGAAAAATCCCGGATATTATACACCGGTTCAAAAAACTCTGCCAATTTTAACCACAATTCCTGCCCGTCAATAAGTCCTCTGCCAATTTTTATTTTTCTCTTTTCAATGGGCACAATTAAAGCGTATTTTTCATACTCACTCTTTTCCTCAATGCTAATCTGATCCAATTGTGGGGATGAAGAGAATAATACGGCCCAATCCAATGGTCTCGCCATCGTTTCAATGTCTTTCCCCGAATACCCTGCGGCATATAATCCTCCCACAACACTTCCCATGCTGGTTCCGGTTATAAAATCAATATTCAGGCCGGCACTGTCTATGGCTTGCAAAATACCAATGTGGGCCAAACCTTTTGCGCCTCCGCCACTTAAGGTGATGCCAATTTTAGGTCGACCGTTTTTAGACTGGGAGTTGACTTTACCTGCCAGTAAGGCAAGAAAAAACACCAACAGCATGACATTCGACTTTAATTTATTCATATGAACAGAGTTATGATAAAACCTTAAGGGTGAACACTTCGTGAATTAAATTTTTGGGTCGAAATCAAAGTGAAAAATAACTGAATTTACATCAGGCTCAATAAACCAAAAAGAAACTTAACATTTACCAAACAATTTATTTGCTTTGTGTTTTCTCTTAAAAGTAACGATACCTTAATTAGTTTGGCAACAAGGATTTCATTTGTTTATAGATAAAACCCGCTGCAAATTTTGGATGCAAACGGTAGATAAAATCCATGAATTTGGAATCGGATCCCACCAGTACCCGGTAAGCGTTTTTTTCCATCCCGGCAATGATGAGTTCCGCTGCTTTGTCTGCAGGAAGCATTTTGATGGAGCTGGATTTGGCTTTCTCCTGCATTTCGGCATTCATACCCACACCTGAGTTCTCCGCAATATGCGTACCGATAGCTCCCGGAAAAACGATGGTAACCCTTACATTCGTTTCGGTTAATTCAGAATGAAGTCCTTCTGTAAACAGTTTTACCGCCGCCTTGGAGGCCCCGTAGATGGTTTGTCCGGGTACCGGCAAAAAACCGCCCATGCTTGAAATGTTTACAATGTGGGCTTCGGGGCGCTTGAGTAAATACGGTAAAAAACTTTTGCTCATGTACAACATGCCGTAAAAATTGACTTGCATCACCCGGTCAATGGCCTCGTATTGAAGGTCCTTGATTTTTACAAAAGGTTGA
>JALOMJ010000027.1 GCA_025455485.1 Bacteroidia bacterium
TTTGCTCAATACCCAATGACCGGAAACGAGAACTACATTCGTGACTACAATTTCACCGGCCGTATTACCTGTGAGGAATACAAAGTTGACGGTTGGTTGATAGACAATGTTAATCTTGACAGTCCGGATCCTAATCAAACTGATTACCCGATTCTGATTAAAAACCTGAGGCCAAACAATGCAACACCTGTGGCCGGGGATTTAAAATGGTCTTTTCAGGGCTCGTTTAAAATGAAAAAAAATCAAGATTCAATGGCTTGGAAAGGCACTTTCACCAAAACACTTGATAACACCGAAAATACCAAGGTGTTTGCCACCAATGCGCAATCTGCTATCAACTGGAGTTTAGCCACCATTTCCTATGTTGGAGATGCAAAAGGCTACACCCCGGGCAATGTGCCATTTCAAATGAAATTTTACCAAAACTACCCGCTTACCCGTGATTTTAGTTGTTTTCCCGATAAAGTATCCGGTGTTTCCCTCACAACATCTTTAACCGCTCAGGTTTCCGAGTCGCATCCGTTTACTTCAGGAGTGGCCTCATTCACTACCGGAACAGCTTACCCAAGAGAGATTTATTTCGACAACACGCAATATAGCTACGGTGGAGAGGAAAGTCCGGTTGTTCTGCCAGTGCAGTGTGATAACAAGGCAACAGTGCAAATTAAGGGTATTTTTTACCCGATTGATTTAAAAAAGTAAGCCTTTAAGATTCTTTGAAAAGCCATCTTCCAAACAGAAGATGGCTTTTTTATTCAATTGCGGTTTTAACGATTTCAACACAGAGCTCTTGGAAATTATATTCGCTAAAACTCAAAGAATTGCTGGCATTTGTATAATATTGTCGTGGAGAAGAAAACCCTTATTTTATTGAAACCTATCCTTAAACTGCCCGAAACACCTTTGTACGCAAGAGCAACGGCTTGTGTTTATTTTATGCTGTTAATGAGCAGTTTATCCGCTCAGGTAACTATGCAAAGTAATCTGCCGGATTCATTGCCAACAAATTCCGAGAGAATAATTGACATTACCATTGCAAAACCCGAACTCTACAATTTTGCAAAGTATCAGATAGAATTGCCCGAAGGATCGGTGGCTGAGGAACTGGAAAGCAAGGGCGGAACGTTTTCCTATGAAAACAAAAGAGCAAAAATTGTGTGGGTTATTGCCCCGACTGATTCTGTTTTTAGAATAAGCATAAAACTTTTAACCGGACCACTTACAGGTGCCTTTAATGTAGAACAAAGGTTTAGTTACATTGTGGATGGAAACCGCAAAGAAGTGGATGCCCCTACACGTAAAATTTTTATTTACAAGCAAGGCAGACCTGATCGTAAAATGATTTCCGGCCCAAAAAGCACAAGCACTATTGTTTTACCTTCATCGAACACTGTGGCACCTCTCTCCGAGCAAGCCATAGCTTCCAATCAAAATCTGGCCAATCAAGGAACGTATGCCCAGCAATTGGTGGCCATGAAACAACAGGCTGCACAATTCAGAGATGATTCAAAAAAGGCCTATGAATTGGGTAGCAAAGAAAAATCGGAAGCTGAGAAACATCGCGCAGAGGCAGAGGAGGCCATCACAAAGGCAAACAGTTTACAAAATGAAACCGAGCGTAATCAGGCCCTAAACAACGCCAACTTATTGAAAGAAAGAGCAGAGGCCAGTAATTCCGCGGCAGATAAGATTCTTTCACTTTCTCGCACACTTGAAAATGAAGCCATTGAATTGGAAATGGCCATAGAAGAACGCTCGACTCAAACGCTTACAACAAATACAGGAGAACCTGTTTCAACTGGAAATGAAAGTATTTTGTCTTCCGGAAGCGCCACACAAAGTCCTTTGCTGGCGGGTTACGAAAACAGAAAGATTGACCGACTTTCACAAAGAGAAATTGAAGAATTGAGGCAACAAGCCGGACAGTTCAGGAAAGATGCGGCTGAAGCTATGGAGGTAGGGTTAAGGGAGAAAGAAACTGCCGGTAAAAAATTACGTGAAGCCGAGGAGACTATAAAAAACGCGGAAGATATTAAAAATAAAAACGAGAAGAAAAAGGTACTAAGCAAGGCAGAAACGGCTAAACAAAAAGCCGAATCCGATCTTCAAACCTCCGAGAAAATTATCATACTCTCACGCACCCTTGATGAAAACGCAAATGAAATAGAAAGGCTTATTGACTACTTGCAACCTTCAACACCAAGCCTAAGTCCCACTGCCACTGAAGAAGTGCCGGAAGAAACACCCCTTGTTAGCAAAAGCGGATTAGCGGAGACCAAGGAAAACACCACAACGGTTGAGAGTCAGGCCACCGTTTATATGGTTCAGGTTGGCGCCTTTAAAAACAAACCGGACAAGGCCATTCTAAAAAAGCTTGGAAAGTACAAAGTGGTTACAGAAGATGATAAGTACAAGGTGCTGGTTGGGCCCTTTTCAACCAAAGAAGAAGCTTCGGCAAAACGCGATGAGTTAGTACCTATGGGGTTTGATGGATTTGTGGTTGTTTACGAAAAAGGCAAGCGAAAAAAATAAAACCTCAGGTTTCGTGTCAGCCTGTCACCCCCTTTATGTCATTTTCTTCAGAATTGACCCTTCGAATATGCAAATTTGACCTCAGTTAGGCCGATTTTTCTAATGGCACAATTTGTGAGGTTGGAGGTCAAACTAAAACATAAAACCATTATGGCAAAAATAAAAGTGAAGCCCCTGGCCGACAGGGTATTAGTAGAACCGGCAGCAGCCGAAACCAAAACATCAGGTGGAATTATTATTCCAGATACAGCCAAGGAAAAGCCCATGCGTGGAAAGATTGTGGCTGTGGGTTCGGGAAAACCTGACGAGCCAATGACTGTAAAGGCAGGCGATATGGTGCTCTATGGGAAGTACGCCGGTACAGAAATTAACATTGATGGTGAGGAATACCTTATCATGCGTGAAAGCGACATTTACGCAATCATTTAACTTTTAATTTACAAAATCAATTTAAAATACCATTATGGCAAAAGATATCACCTTTAACATTGAAGCACGCGACGCCCTTAAGAGAGGCGTGGATGCTTTGGCAAATGCAGTAAAAGTTACATTGGGTCCAAAAGGACGCAACGTGATTATTGATAAAAAATTTGGTTCCCCTTCCATTACTAAAGACGGGGTGACCGTAGCAAAGGAAATTGAACTGAGCCATCCCGTAGAAAACATGGGCGCACAGCTCTTAAAGGAAGTGGCTAGTAAAACGGCCGATGTTGCCGGAGACGGCACCACTACAGCCACCGTGCTGGGTCAGGCCATTGTTACTGCAGGGTTAAAAAATGTTGCGGCAGGCGCCAACCCAATGGATTTAAAGCGAGGCATAGATAAAGCCGTTTTAGCGGTGGTTGAACACCTCAAAAAACAATCGCACACGATTGGTAACGACAACAAAAAAATTGAACAGGTGGCCACCATTTCTGCCAATAACGACTCTACCATTGGTAAGCTGATTGCTGAAGCCATGGGTAAAGTAAAAAAAGAGGGCGTTATTACTGTTGAGGAAGCAAAAGGAACCGAAACTACTGTAGAAGTGGTGGAAGGCATGCAATTTGACCGTGGTTACATCTCACCTTATTTTGTGACGAATGTTGACAAAATGGAAACGGTGTTGGAGAGCCCATATGTTCTCATTTACGAGAAAAAAATCTCTGCCATGAAGGAATTATTGCCGGTGCTTGAAAAAGCAGTTCAAACCGGAAAACCTTTGTTAATCATTGCTGAAGATCTGGATGGAGAAGCCTTACAAACTTTAGTGGTAAACCGTTTGCGCGCCAATCTTAAAATTGCTGCAGTAAAGGCACCCGGTTTTGGCGACCGCAGAAAAGCGATGTTGGAAGACATTGCTATTTTAACCGGTGGAACCTTCATCAGCGAAGAGCAGGGCAGAAAACTGGAAGATGCTCAATTAACTGATTTAGGCAGAGCTGAAAAAATCACAATTGATAAAGACAACACTACCATTGTGAATGGTGCAGGTAAAAAAGCTGAAATAGCTTCTCGTGTAAATCAAATTAAATCCCAAATAGAATCTACTACGTCTGATTACGATAAGGAAAAACTTCAGGAACGTTTGGCAAAATTAGCCGGCGGTGTGGCCGTACTTTATGTTGGCGCCGCCAGCGAGGTAGAAATGAAGGAGAAAAAAGACCGCGTTGACGATGCACTTGCTGCAACTCGCGCTGCCGTTGAAGAAGGCATAGTGCCGGGCGGAGGAACAGCATACATTCGTGCCATTTCAGCCCTCGATAAATTAAAAGGAAGTAATGAAGATGAAACCACAGGCATGGCCATTGTTAAACGTGCGCTGGAAGAACCGCTTCGTCAGATATGCACAAACTGCGGTATTGAAGGTTCAATTGTGGTGCAAAAAGTTAAAGAAGGCAAAGACGATTTTGGTTTCAATGCACGCACAGAGAACTATGAAAATTTATACAAGGCCGGTGTTATCGATCCAACTAAAGTGAGTCGTGTTGCACTTGAAAATGCCGCATCAGTAGCGGCTATGTTGCTCACAACTGATTGTGTGTTGGCAGAGAAAAAGGAAGAAAAGCCTGCTATGCCGGGAGCACCTGATATGGGTGGTATGGGTGGAATGATGTAGTGCCCTTTAACCTTCAATAACTTAAAAACCCGGATTATTTCCGGGTTTTTTTTTGTTAAAGATTTAATTGAAGACAAGTTTAGTTTAAACTCTAACCCCTATGACCAGCACATCGTCTATCTGTTCGATGTTGCCTTTCCAGCTTTCGAATTTATCGTTGAGAATGTTTTTTTGTTCAGTCATTGGCTTTTCGGCAATGTTCAGCAACAATTCTTTTAGTTGCACAGATTTGAACCGTTTTCTGTTAGGCCCTCCGAATTGGTCAGAATAGCCGTCGGAGAAAGTGTAAATACAATCCCCTTTTTGCAAATCCATTTCATAGTAGGTAAATAACCCAGTAGCATTAAATGCCTTACCAACATGCATTTTATCCGCTTTACAAACAATGACCTCTTTGTTTCTGATAACGTAAAATGAGTTGTTGGCTGCCGCGTATTGCAATTTCATGCCGCGCAAATCAAGTTTACACAACACCGCATCCATACCGTCTTTACTGTCTTCCGTGCTATCCTCGGGGTTTAAGGCACGGGTAATTTCGTTCCGAATATCGTTGAACACAAGATCAGGACGTGTAATGTTTTTTTGATTAATGGTTTCATTAAGTTTACTGATGTTCAGCAAACTCATAAAGGCACCCGGTACGCCGTGGCCGGTGCAATCACCTGTAACATACATAAATCCGCCAGGCGTTGAGGTAGCCCAGTAAAAATCACCGGCAACAATGTCTTTCGGGCGAAATAATACAAAATGTTCAGGCAGGTGCTTGCTGAGTAGTTTGTCGTGCGCCATAAGGGCGGTTTGTATTCTTCGGGCGTAATTGATGCTATCAACAATTTCTTTCTGTTTTTCATCCACCAACTGCTTTTGGTTTTCCACTTCCTTTTTCTGCTCAAAAAGCAATTGGTTGGCTTTTTTACGCTGAATATTACTTCGGATGGCAAAAAGCAGGAAAATAAGAGAGATAAATCCGAGAGAAAAGATGATGATGATGACCTGAGTTTGCTGACCAATTTTAATGGTTTGCTTAGAAATCTGGTCCATTTGATCTTTCATCAGCAATTCCTGTTCCTTAATTTTCGCTTTATTTTCCTCTATTCTGTTCTCAATCTTTCGGTATTCCACCATCTTGGCGTTAAACATTTGAATTCTTCTTTGTAAGCTGTCTTCTATTTGTTTTATAGTGGAGTCTTTTCTTCGTTTTTCCAGCTCAAGATCGCTATAGGCTCCCAGCATTTTTTGAAGATCAGCTTTACTAACTTTTACCTCTTTGGAGTTGGAGTTTTTGGTGAGGTAAGCTACTTTATCAATTATGTTGTTCCAATCGGTTTCTTTGGTGATAGAAAGGTCATAAAGCACGCTGCTTGCTGTTAGCTTGGCTTCATTCATCTTTTGTTTATTCACAATAAATTTCATGTGCCCGTCTACCTCAACAAAAGAAACGATGGATTGCCTGTAATCCAATAAATTTTCAGCCACCATCAAAGTTGATTTCCCTTTAATTTTATTGTAAATGGATTTAAGGTCGCTTTCGCTGCTAGAGTTAACTACCAAAATCTGACAAGGTATTATCTCCGATTTGTTGCGGGCGTGTATAACCTGAAAGGAAGCCCCATTTCTGAATTTATTATTCGCCACTATGGCTTTAAGTCTTGCTACCAATTCATCATTATTTAAAACACAGATTTTAAAAGTGCTGATGTTGGCTTCACTGGGCCATTTTATTGATTTTGTAAAACTGTATATGAAAGAGGCTTTAATGTGTGAGGCGCTTTTAGATTCTTTTATTACCGGCGTTTGGGAAAATCCTGAAAATGAGAGGATAAGAAGAAATAAATGTATCAGGGTACCGTGGAACTTCATTTCGCTGAAAAAGGGTCTTTCGGCGGTAAATATACATTAATACCCGATTAATAATGGATTGACGGATGGAATTTCTTTACACAGTGTGTTTAAAAAATTAGTGGAACAAAATGTTCTTTTCCCACCCCATAAAAAACATCTTAGACGAAACCCTTATTTTATTCGACGAAATCTTAAAAAGTTCATTTCCCTCAAGTTTTGAAAGGCGCTATAGTTTAAAACCCATTAAAAGGATGTCGTCGACCTGTTCGTGGCGGCCTTTCCATTCTGAATGCTCAGCCTTTATGGCCTTTGCTTGGTCTGACATTGGAAGGACATGATGTTTTAGAAGAAGGTCTTTGAATTTGCCGGTGCTGTATTTTTTTTCTTTCGGTCCGCCAAATTGGTCTGCATACCCGTCTGTAAAAATGTAAAAGCAACTATTTCCGTTCAAGTGTAGTGTGTGTGTTTGATAAGCAATGGTTTCTGCCCTATCCTTTTGTTTGGTGCCAATTGGAATTTTATCGGCCTTTACTTCTCTAAGTTCATTGTTCTCTATGATCCAGAGCGGACGCATGGCGCCGGCATATTCCAGAGTATTGTTAACGTGGTTGATTTTGCAAATCGCAATGTCCATGCCATCTTTTGATTCGGTTTCGTTTTTATACAGCGCATCCAACACCCCTTGATTAAGGGCAAAAAGTATATCCCCCGGGTTGCTTACTTTTTCTTCATTTACAATTTTATTGAGCAAATTGTATCCAATTAAACTCATAAAGGCCCCCGGAACCCCATGCCCGGTGCAATCAACAGCTGCGATAATGCTGGTGTTATTAAAATGCGTAAACCAGTAAAAATCACCACTTACAATATCTTTTGTGAGGTAAATTAACATAAAATCGTTCAGGTACTGTTCGATGAGTTGGCCTGGTGGTAATATAGAGTATTGTATCTTTCTTGCGTATGAAATACTGTCGGTGATGTCTTTATTTTTTTGCAGGATAACCTGTTCCTGCATTTTTCTTTCTGTTACATCCGTATCAATGATGATAATTTTTTTTAGCACACCGTTGTTGTCAAAAATCGGGGTAAGTGTGGAGGATTGCCAAACTGCCGATGGCATATTGGCTTTGCTGTTCAGCGTTTCATAATTCACTGATTTTTTTTGTTCAACAGCTTCCTTAATAATTTCTTTTATGCCGGGGTGATTGCTCAATTCATAAATGGAGGAGCCGTATTTCAGTACCAGTTCATTTTTATCCAACCCGTGCAGTTTAATGAAACTTTGGTTGATGTATTCGAGTTTTCCATCAGCATCAAGAATTAAAACCACGTTATCGGTTTTACTGGCCACGAGCGAGAGTTGCTCGAGTTCCTGGTTTTTTAGCTCAATTATGCGCGATTGTTTTTCAATCTGAGCAGTTCGTTCCTTGACTTTTGTTTCCAGAATTATGTTCTCCTTTTGCAAGGCCCGTAAACGGTACCTTAAAAAGGCATAAATGCCGGTGCTGAGAATTCCAAGACTGAGCAACCAAAACCACCAGCGTTTCCAGAATGGGGTCTCAATCATAAAGGAGTAGGTAACCGGCTCACTCCAGATGTCTTCTTCGTTTTGAGCTTGTGCAATAAAGGTGTAGTAACCGGGGTCAAGTTTGTTATACATTACCCTTTTCCCTTCGTCGCTTAGCACCCAATCCTGATCAAAACCATGCAGTTTATGCCTGTATTTGAGTTTCCCTGGATTTTTCATCCAAATGCCGTCGTAGGTGAAACCAAAGGTGTTTTGGTTGTAGCCGAATGTGTTGACGGAATCGTGGTTGAGTGGCTTGTAATTCAACTCAACCAGCCTGAGATTAATTTTTGGGGCAATTGAATCTGAGGCTTCCTTATTGGTTCTTAACATCACAATACCGCCTCCGGTTCCGGAATAAAGGGTGTTTTTGTGAAGAACGATAGCGTTCAAATTGGGTTCGAGATCTTCGGTGTGGATATCAAAATAACTTACTATACTATCCATAGTTGAGAGTCTGTCTATACCTTTGTTGTGAATGCTGTAGATGTAATTTTCAGCACACACGATTTGTTGTGGCTGAAGGTCGCGCAACCCGTTTTTCTGTCCAAATTTTTGAATGCTTTTACCGTCGTATTTTAAAAGCCCATCGTTGCTTGAAATGGCCCAGATGTTATTTTTCTGATCACGACAAAGCGAAAACACTGTGTTCGAGCTGAGTTTAAATTTTTTTGAAAGGTTAATAAAGCTGCCATTTTCGAATTTCTGTAATCCACCCCCATCCGTAGCGGCATACACAAGGCCATTTTTATCTGTAACCGATGCGTAAACGTAATTGCTCCCCAATCCATTGTCTTCTGTAAATGTTTTTTCTACATGAAATAGTTTGTATTCGCCTTCTAAGTCCACCCGGGCTTTAATTAAGCCACCTCCGAGTGTTGATATGTACAAGGTGTTTTCGTTTTCAAAATACAGATGAGAGATGTTATTGTCGGAAATGTTGTCTTCGTTTGTGGTGAGTACAATGCTATTGTTGGTTTTGGAATTCAACACAATAATACCTTGTCCGTAGGTTCCGAACCATATGTCGCCATCAGGAGCTTTCACAGCGCATGAGATGCTGTATTTACTCAGTGCTTTTAGTGTGGTAACTTTTAGTTCGCCTTTTTCATCCTTCACTATTTTTGTTATACCCGAGGTGGTGCCTATCCATATGGCCTGGTCGTTATCAATCGCCAGAGCAAGAACCTTTTCATTTTCCAAACCATTGATTTTGTTAATTACCTGATATCGCTTTTCTATGATTTGACTGATGCCTTTTTTACTGGCCAACCAGATTTGATGCTCGCGATCAACAAAAGCCTGATTGATACTTTGGCAATTCAGGTGTGTTTGGTAATCGAACACATTAAGGGTTGAGTTTTTGAATATGAGAAGCCCTTGTCTTTCTGTGGCAAGTAAAGTTTTACCGGAGGCATAGGCAAATGAATTTATTACCGGACCAAGCCCCCATTCGCTAAAAAACAGTTTTCTTTCAAAAGCAGTGGTGTTCAGGTTATAGTAGCAAACGCCGGAATCCTGCATGGCGATGCACAATTTGTTTTCATTTAGCCAGAGATCTCGAACAATGTTGTCCGGTAGTCCGTTTTTATCTGAAAGTATTTTTGACTCAACGCCTTTGGGAGTGAAGGTAAACTCTGTAATGCCGGCATCGGTTGCGCACCATAGTGTTTTTATTTTGTTACTAATGATTTTATATACAACATCGTCGCTTAAGCCATTTTTGGCAGTGAAGTGGGCAATAGTATTGTTTTTAAAGGAATAAATGCCATTTCCGTAGGTGCTGAAAAACACGGTAGAACCCAATTCACAAAACGAAGTAATTTTAGATGTGTTTTCTTCTTTGCCAAGGTTAACCGAGTCCAGGCGATTATTGAAATAGAAATAGACTTTGCCCGAATTTAAGCCTATCCAAAATTTACCCTCGCTGTCCATGAACAGAGCGGAAATTTCTGTTTGGAGTTGGTGAAACTGTTTGAACGGATTTTCTGCTGTTTTCCCGTCAAATCTAAACACACCTTCCTTGGTGCCAAGCCACAAAAAACCGTCATGGTCTTGCGTGATAATCTGAACCGGGACGTCTTTTTTACCGGTAAGGGAATAAAAATTTCGAATCTGGTATTGAGAAAAGAAGTGCAGGCATGAAAGAAGTAAAAGCAGGGATATGTAAGGTTTTTTATTCACACCCTTTCTCAGGATTTTGGTTTCAAAACACCTTTCATTTCCACAGAAATCATGGAGGCAATTTTTTGATTCACCACTTTGGGAATATTGATGTTATGGTCTTCCAGCGCCACCTCAAAATTGGTCTCCACTTCGATACTTTTATCTTTAACTGTAATTTTTACTTTCACAATTTTTTCTTTCTCAACGCCATGGATGGTAAAAATTCCCTTTGCTCTTACATTGTATGTGCCTGATTTGGTGAAGTCTGCATCTTCAATTATTTTGCCCTTAAAGGTTGCGGTTGGAAACTTTGTGGTTTCCATATAGTTTTCTCTGAAATGTTCTTTTTGCAAACTGCTGTTGAAACCGTCGAAGGAGTCGATGTTAATCATAAACATTACGTTTTTATTCGAACAATCCAAAGCTCCGGATCCTTTTGAAGATTGTGCTTTGATGAGTTCGAGAGGAGCTTCTGAGGTAAACCTGATTAGGCCGTCTTTACACAGAAACACCTGCGCATTGCCCTTGAACAGTAAAAAAACAAAAAAAAGTAATGTGCTGAATCTCATAAGCCAATCAAAGGTCTTTGGTAAATATAACAAATAACTTTTGTTTTTAGTATGACCAGGTATATCAGGCTAAGGCCTGTTGAAGATCCTCCAGGAGGTCTTCAATGTCTTCAACTCCAACACTTAATCTCAATAGGTTATCCACAACACCTGCTTTTTCTCTTTCTGCTTTTGGAATGGAGGCGTGGGTCATGGTGGCGGGATGGTTGATAAGCGATTCTACCCCACCAAGACTTTCAGCCAAAGAAAAGACTTTAAAAGAGGCGGCCACTTTAAATGTATTTTCAACACTTTTATCTTTTAAAACAATGGATATCATGCCCCCAAAGTCACGCATTTGTTTTTTTGCAATGTGGTGGTTGGGGTGGGATGGAAATCCGGGCCAATATACTTTTTCAATTTTAGGATGTGTAGCAAGAAATTCGGCTACCCTTTTTCCATTGAAACAATGTCTTTCCATTCGGAGGTGCAGGGTTTTTATGCCCCTCATTACAAGAAAGCTATCCATGGGGCCGGGTGTGGCACCACAACTGTTGTGTATAAATGCCAGTTGTTCGTGCAGGGAATCGGAGTTGGTGATGAGGGCACCCATCACCACATCGCTGTGACCGCCCAGGTATTTTGTAACGCTATGCATCACAATGTCGGCACCCATGGCCAAAGGATTCTGTAAATAGGGTGAAGCAAAGGTGTTGTCAACGGCTGTTATAATGTTGTGCTCATGCGCTATTTTAACCACAGATTCTATATCGATTATTTGCATGGTTGGGTTGGTTGGTGTTTCAATCCAAATCAGTTTCGTTTTTGAATTGATGTACTTACGGATAGTCTCAGCCTTGTTCATATCAACAAAGTGAAACGTTATGCCATAGTTGGCAAACACTTTGGTAAACATCCGGTAGCTTCCACCATACAAATCATCGCCGGTTACCACCTCGTCTCCAGGTCGTAACATTTTAATAACCGCATCTATGGCACCCATTCCGCTGCTAAAACACAAACAATGTTTTCCGTTTTCAAGTGCTGCGATGTTTTTTTGTAATGCATCCCGGGTTGGGTTTTTTCCTCTGGCATAAGCATAGCCTTTGTGTTTGCCTGGATATTCCTGAACGTAAGTGCTGGTTTGAAAAATGGGTGTCATTATGGCGCCCGTTGTGGGGTCAGGCTCAGCTCCTGCATGTATGGCTTTTGTACCGAAACGGTAGTTTTTATTGTTCATTTTTTGAAAGTGTTTGTTGGTTATTTTTTCTTTTATTAAAAAACAGCAGCGCAATTGCAAGTGCAATGCCGGCAAAAAACAGCAGCATGCCCTTATTAAAGTACTTGAGCTGATAATGAAGTCGTATGCTGTGTTCTCCTTGCGGAACTATCAAACCGGTCATGCCATAGTTAACCAAAAGCAGTTCGCTTTCTTTTCCATCAATGTCGGCTTTCCAGCCTTTATCGTAAGGAAAGCTGAGGTACACGAGTTTTTCAGAATTTAATTTTATTTTTCCTTCCATGTGGTCTTGTTCAAAAAGAGAAATTTGTAAGGTTTCGCGTTTTAATTCCTCTGTGTGTTTTGCCAGGTAATCCCAGGTAAAGGTTCTGAAATCAATACTGTCTTTTAGCGCAATCCGTTTTAACTGCCCTGCTTTTGGTAAATCGGTATCCGATAAAACAAAGGCTTGGTAACTCATCAGGTCTTTTTGGGTTGGCGAAAGTAGACTGAAATCGCTTTGAAGCATGTATTTATCATAGCTGTAACCGAAGGGCAATGCGTATTTATGTTGCATCACAACAACGTCGCCGAATTTGCCAATGGAATCATAGGTGTTTTGCCACAACGGGTTTATGGATGTGTTTTTAGTGAGCATGTATTTTACCTGATTGAGGGCTTCAAGAAATGGCCGGTTTCTTAAGCCGTCTACCCATCGGCTGGCAAACTCATTGGTCTTATCAATCACATCATAGCCTCTCATAAAGTTTACATAGTTCATTTGTGCAAAGGAGTTGTAACTGCTGGTACCGTAGTAATCGTGTATTTTGTGATCGGTAATGCTGCCGTGCATGGCGCCTCCTGAAAAATAGGTTTTGTCTATTCTGTAAAAGCCTTTTTCTCTTGCTTTGATAAATTGTATGGCTTCAATAGAATAATCGTTATAGCCTGTTTTTTCACTTAGCTCGCGTATGCTAACAATATCTCTTTTGTTGATGGAAATGGAGGAGAGATAAATCAGTTCAAAGCAAACCAAAACCAACAAAAGCGTTTTTACCAGAGTTTGATTTTTTGATTTTGCAAGGAAATAAATTATGACCGCGTAAAACAAGAGGAAAGTTTTTACAAAGAAAGCTACGGTTTCATTGGTTTTCAGTTCCTGAACGGCTTGTTGACCGTTAGGGTAAGTGATGGTGGATTTGTAAGTAATGGCGCTTAAAATGAGCCAGAGGGCCAGGGTTGCAATGAGCGCAATCAGATTGACTTTTTTGTGTTTAAGAATAATATCCAGGGCATGAACAGAGAACAGGATAAATACTATGGAAAGAAAAAAGGAATAGATCCTGTAATAATCACCTGAAAACAACCAGAAAGCATAACGAAAAAACGGGAAAAGGGTGGGAATGAGCCACAGCACAAAGAGGGCAATGTACCAACGCCTTTTGGATTTATCAACCAAAGGAAAAACCTGTGCAAACAGCAAAAGACTGATGAGACCGCAGTAACCGAGTGGCGATTCAAGATAATTTTGCGCACCTGTATAACTGTTGCCGGTACCAAGCATATCGTTACTGAACATGCGCATTACCGACGATCCAAATTCAACCTTGTTGGCCAAAGCAAACATTGGCGAAGACGAAAGTCTTGAGAAATACGAATCGGGACCACTGCCCCTGGGCGAATCCAGAATCTGAAAAATATTTTCCAATAAAAAGGGACCGGATAGCAACAGTCCCACACCGCCTGAAAGAATTAAACGACCCAATAAGCTCAAAAATAGATTTCTGTCGAACTTTTGATCGAGCAGAAAACGAAACAGGGCATAAAACAAAATGAACAGTCCGAAGGTGAATAAGTTCACAGGGAAAGAGATGCCGGTAAGAAAAACGGCGAGCGCAAAAACACCCCACCTCCTTTTTTGATAGAGGTTTTCAAAACCCAATAAAAACAATGCCAGTAAAAAAGCTTCAAAAGTAAACAGATACCAGCAGGCACCAATAATCATGAAGCCGGAGAAGGAAAATAACAATGCACCAAGCGTTGCAGAGTAATTGGAAACTTTAACTGACTTTAGGAAAAAGAAAAATACCAAACCGCCAAGCAGAATTTTCGACACTTCGATAAAAATGTAAATCTTTGGCATGCTTTGAGGTCCCGCCAAAATGGCCGGCAATTGAAAAGGGTCTCTTAAAAATCCCGACATAATGCTTTGGCCCATGCCTTCGGTAAACGACCAGGTTGGCCAGCCATTGTTTTGAAGGTAATAAGCCAGATGCCGGAAATAGGGGTATACGCCATTTAGGGTATCGCTGCCAATGTCTTTGTAGAGAAAAGCATTTTTAAGCAGAATAAAATCCTTAAAAATAAAAAAGGCCACTAGCATTGCAAGTAACAGAGCAAACACCGGTGCTTTATTACCCAGTTTATCAAAAAAATCAGGTGAACTTATTGAAGCGGGTGCTGCAGATTTATTTTTCTCTTGGTTCATAGGTTTCGTAACTGTAAAAATGGCGATTTTTTTATATCCTTTTATAATCGTTCAGGACTAAAAAAGGCTTATCATGTATTTTGTACCGGTTTTTTGTGTTTCCAGCGCCTGTGGCTCCATAACCAGTTAAAGGGCTGTTCCCGCAAATCGCTTTCAAGTTCGTTTACATAGCGTTGGGTAATTTCGCCTTCTTTCAGCAGATTTGGGTTTTCACAGAGCACTTTTATTCTCATTTCATAATAGCCGCGCTTTATTTTTTTAACGCCCAGGTACAAAACAGGAAAATTGAATTTTTTTGCAATTTTTTCAGGTCCGTAAAAAAAGGCTGAGTCTTGGTTCATGAATTTGCACCAATACGCGCTTTCGGGCGGTGAGGCCTGATCGGCAATTAAACCAAGGGTGGTGGAAATGTTTTTTTCTTTCAACACCAGCAATTGTTTGTAAACCTGGTTCATGGGTATAATGTGTCCTCCTTTTCTTGATCGCAGGCGAAACATAAACTCATCAAAACTTTTGTTTGAAAGAGGCTGATACACCCCGGTAATGCGTTGTTTAAAATAAAACTGATGCGCTATGGCGGCCCATTCCCAATTGCCGCAATGCCCCATAATGCCAACAACGCTTTGATTTTTGGCAAAAAAAGATTCAAATGTTTGCAGTGCTTCTGCATTGAAACGGCAATGGGATTTGAAACGTTTTTCTGAAATGCTTATCAGTTTGATGGTCTCAAATATTACATCCACAAAATGGATATAAAATTGTTTGGTAATTTTTTTTATTTCCTTTTGTGATTTTTCAGGGAAGGATTTTTTTAGGTTGTGAATGACCACTTCTTTTCTGTACCCGATGATGTAATAAAGCAAAAATGAAAATAGGTTGCTTAGAGGATACAGTAAAAAAAATGGAATGAGAGAAACCAGATAAAAAAAGGGAACAACAAGTATTTTAAATAGCCAGTAAAACAATCAGAAATTTGGCTTTAATAAGTATTTACTATAAAAATCAACAATGTATTGCACGGCTTCATCGGCTGTATCTACCAGCTTAAACAAATCCAAATCAGGCTCATTGATGTTGTTTTCTTTTTTCAGCATGGTGTTTTTAAGCCAATCCAACAATCCACCCCAATATTCCTTGCCTACCAATACAACTGGAAATTGAGCAATTTTCATGGTTTGCACAAGGGTTAACGATTCAAACAATTCATCCATGGTGCCAAAGCCGCCCGGCATGCCTATAAACCCCTGGGAGTAACGCAGAAAAATGGTTTTACGAACAAAAAAGTAATCGAACTGTATGTTTTTGTCTTTGTCGATATAATCGTTGTGGGTTTGTTCAAAGGGTAAGGCAATGTTTAATCCAACCGATTTTCCTCCGCCTTTTTGGGCTCCCTTGTTGGCGGCCTCCATAATGCCCGGACCACCACCTGAAATGATACCATACCCCTCTTTAACCAGTTTAAAAGCAATTTCTTCGGCCAATTGGTAATACTTGTTATCAGGCTTGGTTCTTGCGCTGCCGAAAATGGAAACGCAGGGGCCAATTTTCGACATCTTTTCAAAACCTTCAACAAATTCGCTCATGATCTTAAAAATCTGCCAGCTGTTTTGGGCTTTGATGTCGCTCCAGTCTTTATGTGCAAAAGCGTCGCGTATTTTGTCTTCTTCTTTTGAGGTCATGGTTTAAGTTTTAAATTCCGCCTTCTTTCAGGCGTTCGGCGTTTTCAGCGAATTGCAATTTATCAATCATTTCCTGAATATCACCGTTTACAAAATTATCAAGGTCGTATAAAGTCAGGTTAATGCGATGATCCGTAATGCGGTTTTGAGGGTAATTGTAAGTTCTGATTTTGGCACTTCGGTCGCCGGTGCTCACCATGGTTTTACGCCGCTTGGAAACAGCCTCCAGCCGTTTCTGGTACTCGATATCATACAATTTGGAACGCAGCATGTGCATGGCTTTTTCACGGTTTCCCAGCTGGTTTCGCTCTGTTTGGCAAGTTACCACAATGCCTGAGGGTTTGTGTGTAAGGATAACTTTGGATTCTACTTTATTCACATTTTGTCCGCCTGCACCTCCACTTCGGGCGGTGGCCATCTCAATGTCTGAATCTTTAATTTCCACATCAAGGTCCTCAGCCTCCGGCAATACTACTACTGAGGCAGCGGACGTATGCACCCGGCCTTGCGTTTCGGTAGCCGGTACACGCTGAACACGGTGTACGCCGCTTTCAAATTTTAAAATGCCATAGGCGCCGGGGGCTGTTACATTAAACACAATTTCTTTGTATCCCCCCATGGTGCCAGGATTGGAGTCGACCACTTCAACTTTAAAACCTTTTTTCTCACAATAGCGGGAATACATTTCGAAAAGATTACCAGCAAAAATAGAGGCCTCATCGCCTCCCGTGCCTGCCCGTATTTCCATAACACAATTTTTGGTGTCCTCAGGGTCTTTTGGCACCAGCAGCATGCGAATCTCTTCTTCTAAAAGTGCCTCTTTCATGCGGTTTTCTTCCAGTTCGGCTTTGGCCATTTCCAAAAAATCCTTGTCCTTTTCATGAGCCAAAACTTCCTTTGCGCTTTCAATGTTTGATAACACTTTTTTATAGGTGTTAAGGTGTTCCACCACGTAGCCCAGTTCCTTGTACTCAATGTTGAGTTTTTTGAACAATGTCATGTCTGCAATTACTTTAGGATCAGAAAGTTTAGCTTCCACATCCTCATAACGGCGTTTTATCTCTTCCAGTTTTTCGAGCATCATTAATTTTAAGACCGGTAAAGGTAAGAAATTAGCGCCATTTGTGCTTATAGATTTGCTTATTAGCAGGGGCGAGGCTTTAGTAAGGTGTTATAATCAAATTGTCTTAAAAACATAACAAAGAAAAGGATGAACCAAACATCAGAAAAAAACACGTCAAGTTTTACTGTTCATGAATACATTTGCAGTATAAAGATTCAAACCTGTATGACGGTATTCAGAAAACTAAACACTTTAGTTTTAATTTATTTACTTCTCTGTGCTCCTGATATTTATGCTCAAAAACAAACTTATACGCATGCCGATTCCTTGCGGGGTGGCATTGGTAAGGCCAGAGCCTGGTGGGATTTGAAGCATTACGACTTGCATGTGGCTTTCAATTACCCCGACAGCAGTATAAAAGGAAAAAACACCATTTTGTACACGGTTTTAGAATCTGATCAGGTATTGCAGCTCGATTTGATGGAGCCCATGCAACTTGACTCAGTAATACAGGAAAAGCAGGTGTGTAAGTGGAAAAAGGATGGCAATGCTTATTTTATCCATTTACCCAAAGCCCAAATAAAGGGTGAATTCAAAAGTTTAACAGCCTATTTTCATGGTAAACCCAAGTTAGCCAAACAGGCCCCATGGGACGGTGGAATAATTTGGACCAAAGATGCTCGCCAACGCCCCTGGATTTCCCTGGCCTGTCAGGGCATGGCCTCAAGTGTATGGTTTCCGAGCAAGGATCACCAGTTTGATGAAGCCGACAGTTGTGCCATGCATTATACAGTTCCAAATGATCTCGTGGCAGTTTCAAATGGCCGGATGCGCGGTGTGGAAATGGTTTCACCTAACCTGGCTACCTACCATTGGGCGGTTAAAAACCCAATCAATAATTATAATATCATTCCTTATATAGGGTACTATGTTAATTTTAAGGATACAATTCATGGTGAAGGCGGCCTACTTGACCTGGATTTTTGGGTGCTTCAGGAAAACCTTGACCTTGCTAAAAAACAATTTGTTCAGGCCAAATCCATGTTGCATTGTTTTGAATATTGGTTTGGAAAATACCCGTTTTATGAGGATGGCTACAAATTAGTGGAAGCGCCTTATTTGGGCATGGAACATCAAAGTGCCATTGCTTATGGCAACAAATTTAAAAATGGGTATTTGGGTACCGATTTGTCTTTAACGGGTTGGGGATTAAAATGGGATTTTATCATTGTTCACGAATCTGGGCACGAATGGTTTGGAAACAACATTACCGTAAAAGATGTGGCCGACAATTGGGTGCATGAAGGGTTTACAGCGTATTCAGAATGTTTGTATACACAGTGTTTGTTTGGGAAAAAAGCGGGCTCGGATTATGTTATTGGCACACGCATCGGCGTTCAGAATGATGAGCCGATTATTGCCGATTATAACGTTAACCGCGATGGCTCGAGTGACATGTATTACAAAGCAGCCAACATGTTGCATGGCATACGGCAAATTGTGAGCAACGATAGTGTTTGGAGGCTCATGCTCAGGGAAATGAACAAGAGATTTTGGCACCAAACGGTTACTTCACATCAAATTGAAGAATTTATGATGCAATTTCTGAAGCTTGATTTACAAAAAGTATTCGACCAATACCTTCGCACAAAACAAATTCCGGTGTTTGAGTATAAGCTCAATGGAAATAAATTGAGTTTTCGTTGGACAAATTGCGTGAAATATTTTGACATGCCAATGAAATTGATATTTCCCGAAAGGGATTATTGGCTCAACCCAACTGAAAAATGGCAGAAAGTTGAGTTAAACAGCTTTGATTTTAAACTCGATTCTAATTTTTTTGTGCGTAACAAAAAGCTGAAGTAACGCTTGCGTAATGAAGACTTAAGAATTCAGTAAACACCGCTTAACCTTTGCTGTAATTTGAGCGGTAAATTACTCTGAAACTCCCTTTTTTACTGAATAAAATGCAGAATACCCCATTTGTGGTATTGTTTGTAATGGTTCTAAATAGGACTTTTGAAAACCAAAATTTAAGACTTTTATAATGAACATGAACATCAAAACTTTACTGTTGCTGGTTGGCACACTTGGCATTCTAAATTCCTGCAAAAAAGACACCATTGAACCAAGTCCTGCGCCGGCACCAACACCCACACCAAGCTACACTGTGCCTGCCACTTACAATTTTACCAATGTAAATTATTTGGGGCAAACTCAACGATTGGATATGGTAAGTGAAATGAAATCGTATTTAAATACCGGCAATACCAAGGGTACTGTTCTTTCTGCTCAAAAATTAAAAGACATGTATCAAAATGCGAATGCCCCTTTTTCTAATGCAAGCCTGAATACATCCGGGAAGGACATACGGTCAAAAGTGTTTATGTTAGATCAGGCAATCTTTGAAACCTACATGGATAATGTTGCTGCCGCTTCTCAATCTACTGTTGATGGGGCGAATGGAACCGCCGGTGTGGTTGTAAGTTCTACCGATGCAACTAAAAAGTACTTGTGCGACGCCAATGGTGTAGAGTGGACACAAGTAATTGAAAAGGGATTGATGGGCGCTCTCATGTATTATCAAAGCGTTGCGGTGTATCTGGATGAATCTAAAATTGGAAACGGGGTGGATAACTCAAACGTGGTAAGTGGTCAGGGTACAGCCATGGAACATGCCTGGGATGAAGCCTTTGGCTATTTTGGTGTGCCCATCGATTTCCCTTCTGTAACAACAGGCATACGCTTTTGGGGCAAATACTGCAACGATAGAAACACGGTGTTGTCAACCAATGCTAAAATTATGAATGCTTTTATTAAAGGCAGGGCAGCTATTTCAGCTAAAGATTATGCATCACGCGACGCACAGGTTGGTATTGTCAGAGCTGCCTGGGAGCAGGTAATTGTTGCTACCATAATCAGTTACGTGAATTCAACAAAATCAAAAATTACCGATGATGCAATCAGAAATCATAACCTTTCTGAAATCAAAGGGTTTTTAATGAATTTAAAATACAACCCGAGCAAAAAAATAAGCAATGCCCAATTAACTCAACTTGATACAGCGCTTGGCACAAATTATTATACCATAACCATTGCTCAATTAGACGAAATTAAAAATACCCTCAGCACCATTTATGAATTGGATGCTGTTAAAAATAACCTGTAATGAAAACAATTTTCCTTTCGCTCCTTTTAGTGCTCTCCTTGCTGGGCTGCAAGAAAAAAGACGATACCAATACTGATAAAGATTTGCCTGATGAGGCATTTGATAAGCAGGCTTTGCTCATAAATATTGCTGACAATGTTATTCTGCCAAACTACACAAGGTTTGAGAGTGATCTTAACATGCTCAATGCAACGTTTCAAGCGTATTCAAACGCACCAACGCTGGCCGGGTTGGACAGTGTAAAAATAAAGTTTCAGGCTGCATACAAAAGTTATCAGCACATTAGTTTGTATGAGTTTGGTCCGGCAGAGCAGGTGGTAGTGCGCAACAATTTTAACGTGTTTCCAACAGATACAACACAAATTAACAGCAACATAGCCTCGGGAAGTTATGATTTAAACATGGTTTCTCAGTTGGATGCAAAAGGATTGCCATCGCTGGATTTTTTATTTTTTGGAAGGAATAATTCAACCGCAGCCGTGCATGCTCTTTTTGCATCTTCTGCCAACAGAAGAAACTATGTTAAACAGGTAATTCTCGACATGAAGTTTAAAGCAGATGCAGTTATTGCCGGTTGGGCAGCTTACAGAACTACCTTTGTGAGTAGCCTGGGAACGGATGTTTCCAGTTCAATAGGGTATTTAATTAACCAGCTAAATTTTGAATTGGATTATGTGAAAAATGCAAAAATTGGCATACCGCTTGGTAAAAAAACACTTGGCATTGCTGTTCCAAACAATTGTGAAGCATACTATTCAGGCAATTCTCTCGAGTATGCCATAGAGTCGGTGAAAGCCATTGAATCGTTGTATTTGGGAAAAAGCACCGAAGGCATTGATGACAAAGGGTTTGATGATTATCTGAATCATTTGAAAATACAACGCGGCAGCGAGGCATTAACTTCAGCCATTACTAAGCAATTTGCAGTGGCTTTCAGCAAATTAAATGCCATTGCGTCTCCACTGTCGCAACAGGTGCTGTCTAATCCATCACATGTTGACGCCGCGTATGTTGAATTGGTAAAATTACTTGTTCTCTTAAAAACAGATATGCCATCAAGCTTGGGAGTAGTGATTACTTATCAGGATGGCGACGGTGACTAAAACCTTTATCAAATATTTAAAACAGGAGGTAAGCATAGCGCCTTTGGTAATCTTCAGGATTGCATTTGGCTTACTGATGTTCGTTTCGATTTTACGATTTATTGCAAAAGGTTGGGTAAACAGCATGTATGTGCTGCCCAAAATGCACTTCCCTTATTATGGCTTTGAATGGGTAAAAGTTTTACCCGAAGCCGGCATGTATTTGGTTTTTTTTTTCCTGCTGCTTTCCAGCCTTGGAATTTTGCTAGGCGCTTTTTATCGCATCAGCACCATACTCTTTTTTGTTTTGTTCACATATGTTGAGTTGATTGATAAAACCAATTATCTTAATCATTATTACTTTGTCAGCCTGATTTCTTTTCTGCTCATTTTTATTCCTTCCGGTAGAAATTTCTCAATAGACAACATCCTTTTTAAGCGAAACGATTTAAATTATTTACCAAGAGCCTATATTCTCCTGCCACAGCTACAAATGTTTCTGGTTTACTTTTTTGCAGGGATTGCTAAAATTAATGCCGATTGGTTGCTGGAAGCACAACCATTAAAAATATGGCTGCCTGCCTTTTCACATCTGCCACTAATTGGCGGATATATGGAAAAAGTTTGGTTAGCGTATGTTTTTTCCTGGTTCGGATGCCTCTATGATTTGAGTATTGGGTTTTTTCTATTTAACCGGCGAACCGTCTATACGGCTTATGTGTTTGTGGTTATTTTTCATCTTGCTACTGCTTTGTTTTTTAACATCGGTATGTTCCCCTACATTATGATGACCATTACCATTGTGTTTTTTAAAGAAAATTTTCATCAAACTATTTTGAATTATTTAAAAAGTTGGTTCAAATATAAAGGCGCGGCCTTTGTGAAGCTTAATACGAAAGCAAACGTGTCGCGTGGATTGATGCTGGGGTTTTGTTTCTACTTTTTAGTGCAATGCCTTCTCCCTTTCAGATATTTGCTTTACAAAGGCGATTTGTTTTGGACGGAACAAGGCTATCGTTTTTCGTGGCGGGTAATGTTAATGGAAAAAGCGGGAACAGCCTTCTTTTATGTTAAAGATGGTAAGAGTGGTCGGGAGGTTGAAGTCGACAATAAACAGCACCTCACATACATGCAAGAAAAAATGATGGCCACACAACCGGATATGATGGTTGATTATGCAAAGTACCTTTGTAAGCAGTATAGCAATCATGGATTTAGTGAACCCGAAGTAAGGGTTAAAAGTTATGTTACCCTCAATGGAAGTGGGACGCGGGAGTTCATCGATCCTGAAATTGATCTGAGTAAACAATCTAACTCCTTTTTCAAAAATAAACACTGGGTAGAATCCTATTAAATGAAAACGTTTTATTCTGTCGTTTTTACTTTTGTTTTTACATGGGCTTATGCTCAGGGAATTCGTGTGGAATTTCAGATAAATTCTGCGTTCACCGCTTTTCCTGTTAAAGCCGCACAGATAAAAGTCAATGGCGTGAATCTGGTGACGGATACACTTGGAAGTGCTAAAGCCACAATAAAAGCCAACACCGCATGTCAGATTCGGGTTAAACATCTCGCGTTTAAACCCTATACCGGCACAATCTTTTGTTCAAAGGATACTCATATTGTTTTGCTTCTCGAACCCGATGTTATGGCATTGAATGAAGTGGAAGTGTTTGTTGAAAGAGACAATTCATTTGGCATCTCCCGCTTAAATAACGTGGAAGGCACAGCCATTTATGCCGGAAAAAAGTCAGAATCTGTAATTCTTGAGGATTTAAATGCAAATTTGGCGGCCAATAACAGTCGTCAACTTTTTTCTAAAGTGCCCGGTATTAATGTGTTTGAGAATGAGGGCAGCGGCTCAAGCATCGGCGTGGGGGGAAGAGGATTAAACCCCAACCGAATTTCCAATTTTAATACCCGTCAAAATGGTTATGATATTTCTGCTGACGCACTCGGATACCCCGAAAGTTATTATACACCACCTTCTGAAGCCATTGAACGCATAGATATTTTGAGAGGTGCTTCCGGATTACAGTATGGTACGCAATTTGGCGGCCTGATCAACTACAGGTTCAGATTAGCAGAAAAAAAGCCAATAGCCGGTAATTTTCGTCAGACCGTTGGTTCGTTTGGGTTTTTTAATTCATTCAATCAATTAAGCGGTACTGCAAAAAAATGGGATTACAATACGTTTTACCAATACAAACATTACACCGGATGGCGCGAACGTTCTGAATCTGATAACCATATAGCATTTGTTTCACTCGGCTATCAGGTGAATGAAAAATTAAAATTGAGTGGAGAATACACCTTTATGAATTATGTGGCACAGCAACCCGGTGGCCTAACCGATCAACAGTTTAAAAAGGATGAAAGCACTGTTACCAGAAACAGAAATTGGTTTAAAGTGAATTGGAATTTACTTTCATTAAAACTTGATTATGATGTATCCGCACAAACACGTTTTAATTTCACCGCATTCGGACTTATAGCCGGCAGGGATGCATTAGGGTATCTTGGCAGGCCGGACAGAGCTGACGATACCAGTGCTAACCGCAACCTGCTGCGTGATGAGTATAAGAATTTTGGAGCTGAGGCGCGTTTGCTACACCGGTATCGTTTGGGCCAAAACAACCATCATTTTTTAATTGGGTTGCGTTATTATAATGGCAATACACAACGCCAACAGGGAGACGCTGACAAAACCGCTGAACCCAACTTCGCATTTTTACACCCTGATAATCTTGAAAACTCGGCCTATACTTTTCCATCGCTCAATTATGCTGTGTTTGCAGAAAATATTTTTCAGATTAATTCCAAATGGATAGTGGTTCCCGGAATTCGCCTGGAATACATCAGTACTGCCTCAGATGGGTATTACCGTCTCATTAATAAAAATTTAGCAGGCAATGTTTTGCTGGACATGAAGGTGTACGATCAGCAATTTAATGACAGGAGTTTTTTATTATTGGGTTTGGGCAATCAGTACAAACTTTCCAAATCACTTGAATTGTATGCGAACATCAGTCAAAATTACCGATCAATAAACTTTAACGATATGCGGGTGGCTAACCCTAATTTTGAAGTTGACCCCGGTTTGATGGATGAAAGTGGGTATACTGCCGACGGTGGCCTACGTGGCGTAATCAAGAACCTGTTGTACTTTGATGTGAGTGTTTTTTACATTCAGTACAACAACCGCATTGGTACAACTTTAAAGGTAGATTCAATGACTTACCAAATTATCAGGTATCGCACCAATATTGGAAACAGCAGCAACCAGGGAATTGAAGCTTTTGCAGAACTGGATTGGTTGCGCTTGTTTAATAAAAATTCGGCCCATAAACTTTCTACGTTTATTAACGTCTCGTTTATAAATGCCTATTACAAAAGCCAACAATCGGCTTATAATGGCAAACGCGTGGAATACGTTCCAAACACCATCCTCCGTTCAGGCATCACATACATGTTTAAAAAGTTTGGTTTTACGGTTCAGTATTCTCAAACATCCGAGCAATATTCTGAAGCTACTAATGCCGAAAGTTCTGCCTCAGGTTTGTATGGCATCATTCCGGCCTACTCAATTTTAGACATTTCCATGCATTTACATTGGAAGACATTCACCTTAAACTCTGGACTAAACAATGCTCTCAATGCAAAGTACTTTACAAGACGAACCGAAGGGTATCCCGGGCC
>JALOMJ010000225.1 GCA_025455485.1 Bacteroidia bacterium
GATAATATATGCTCATTGTGTGGCCTCCAATAAAGTTTTCGGACCAGCGGGAAACACAAATCCTTTCAGCATAATGACCCATTCAGAAGACAGACAGGGTGCATCAGTGAGGAGTTACCTCCCTGAAAATTACATTACAACCACACTCGAAATTCATTCTGATAAAAAGGAAATACTTTTCCATCAGGCCCTTGCAGTTGCCAATGATCCGGATGACAGAGCATGCCGCACAAAACTTTGTGCTGAACCTGTGGGTGATATCGAAAAGCTGTTTACACAATGGGACAAATGGGGTTGGCACAGGGTTACTTTTTACGGCGACCTGAAAGAGCCTGTTTTTGCACTGGCAGATATTTTGGGATATAAAGTTGTTGAGGAAGCGTGAAAATTGGAATTTGACAATTTTCCCCATGCTCATACCATTTCTAAACTATCGGCTATAAAACAAAAACAAATACAGGTTTTTACATTGGTTTATCCCGAAATTTCACCTGGTTCTATTTCAATTCACCATTCAAATAGAAATCCAAATCAGTGGCATTTTTCTCGTAAAATTCATCTGCCGGAATACCGTCAATTATATAAATTCTATGGAATTTCATTTTTCCTCCGACAAAGTAGCTCTCCTTAATAAATTCACGCCCGTACTTATCTCTATGAATCTTTTTTTTTCTTTTATTTTCAGAACTCCTTACCCCTCGCAGTATGAGTTAGCGGTAATTTTATAAATCATACGTAAATTGGTTCCTGGGAATATAGTTTCTGTCTGGTTTAGCAGTTGGGCCAATTCAGAAGCAGCATAGTTAAACCGGTTTGCCGACAATGAATGCATTGTTACAGTAAGTGTTTTATTGATATAATCGGGAGAGATGTCGGCACTTGATTGGATGATTTGTTTGACAACCATGCGCTTTTCATCTTCATCTCTTGCCAGATAAGGGGCAATATATTCAGCAATAGCAGATTCTGCCCGGTAGCAAATCATTCGTAAGACATTCATTAAAAGTTTGCTTTCTGTTTTGAGTTTATTGTACCGTTTTTCTTCTGGCATTTGGATGACTTTCAGTCGTGGTTTTATCTGGCTTCGTTGTAACAAGAGTGTTCTTTCCTGTTTTCGGAAGTCTTCGATTTTTTCTTTGTATTCTGCCAACTTGGGCGATATTACGGGCAACTCATCAATAGGTTGGTCGATGGCCAATTGCAATAGAGGGTAGAACCGGGCTTCAACGCGCCTGATTTTTTCCCTTAGTTTTTTGAGTTGGTGATTCAGTTTACGGTATTCAGGGTTCACAATTTCTTTTTCGGGGTTGACGGGTTCTGTTCCAAAAGAAACTATTTTGTCAAAATCGTAATCCTGGATAAGGTACCGAAAGAAGTTTTCCTGGCTCCATCGGGCAAACATGCGCCCGGCAATGAATTGGGTTTCTAAGGTTGGATGGGTGGTAATAATGGCTGTTTGGTGGCCGTCACCGTTGAGCCGTCTTATTTCGCGGAACCAGTAACCTCCCAGTTGTGTGCCACGCTCGCAGAGTTGCATGTTAACAGTTTGCTGCATTACCTTCACATCAATGCTTTCAAAGCTTTCATCACACCATTTGTCCTTTACATTTTTGCGATAGGTTATGATGGCTATTTTGTACTTCTCCCATAGTCTTTTGAAGAATGCAGGCTGGTAGGCTTCACGGTCAAAAACAAATGTGCATACGGGTTGATTGGCCACCACGGGCCCATCTGCTGCCAAAAGTTTTGTTTTCTGAAGTCCGGGGATAATTTGTTCTTCGATAACTGTTTGTAATTTCTCTGTCAGCTCACCCATAACCATCATTACGGGCATCCCTTTGGTATCGTTTACCCAGTACTCGGTAGTGGCATTCAGGCAAAGCTTTTGCCTGGAAACATATTTTACAGGCAGGTTGGCTTTGTTGCCATAATAAATGCGCACATGCCCATCGATATATAAAAAATCTGCATCCTGTGATGAATCTTCCTTATACCATGAATCAACCAACAGGTTGTTCAGTGGCATGGCCTGGTTTTGAGAGGTGAGCAACCGAAGTTTGTTGCGTAAACACCTCATCTCGGGAATTCTGTCTAATCCTATAACACGGCCTATTTCTCCAGGCTTGCATTGCTTGAGCTGTTCAGGGTTTTTGATGCGCAAAAGCGCCATAAAGGCCAGGGTGAGAACGATGGACTCCAGGCTGTAGTATACTTTCGATGGCCAGGTATAAACTTCTTTTGTTTTTAGTAACCCCTGCGCAAGTAAGGCCGGCAATAAAAATAAAACCCCCGCGCAACTCAAGGCCTGGCCTTGTTCAAACCTAATATCGGGCACCCCTCTTTGCCCAAGGGAACAAGCTACACGTTCTTCAACACGCGAAGCGGCCATGCCAAGTGCGGCTTGCTGGTCAACCTCATTGCGCTGGTTCAGGGTAGTGCCTAAACCTTCTGTTTGAATTAGTGCAAACTTTTTTTTAAATACCCTTGTTTGATTTGATAACGTATGGCCGATTCCCTTACGCCTTCTTCTTTGGCTATGGAGTAAACACTTTGCCCTTTGTCTAACTTGCACTGTATCCTCTCCCGGCATCCGCCAACTATCTTGTAAGCCTTGCCATGACGTGCATCAGCACCAAAAAAACCGGCCTCCCCTTTGGCCTCATACTTCTTTAATGCCCTGCTTACACTATCTTCGCTAACACCAAAGGCAAAACGAAAGGATGCATTGTCATCCACAGAATGCGAATAAACAGGCAAACCATTAACTAAATACTGAACAATACCGTCTCGCTTATAAACTCCAACGTTCGCGTTTATCAGTGTGGTATTAACCGGATAGATTGGTAATATTAATTGCATACGGCAAATTTACCGCTTTTATTGTTTGCGCTACTGTGCAAGCAAATACTTATTTTTGTTGAACGGGGTCAGGATTTCTGAATTTAAAATCATGGTTGCCTGGAGAAAAAGGTTTTTATCAGTTTAATGGTTTTTATTGCTCGATTGAAAAAAATGCT
>JALOMJ010000028.1 GCA_025455485.1 Bacteroidia bacterium
TGTGCGGGGTTCTCAGTTTACACCAAAGTGCTTTTGTGATACGCGAGGCGGCCTGGGTGATTACCTCTGATACCGGTTTGATGCACATCGCTTCCGCCTTCAACAGAAAAATTATTTCGGTGTGGGGCAATACGGTTCCTGAATTTGGAATGGGGCCTTATCTTCCGCACAAGGAAAATATAATACTGGAAATTAAGCCACTTTTTTGTCGACCCTGTTCAAAACTGGGCTATCACAAGTGTCCCAAAGGGCATTTCAAATGTATGAATCTAATCGATTTTACATTTTTGAAAACGCTAAACCGCTGACATTATTTGAGCACAAATTTTTTACGAAAGGTTTTGTTTTCTGAAACCAACTCAACATAATAAACCCCTCTGGAAAAATCATTTACATTCAATTCGGTAGAAAGTTCTTGTCGACTTTTAATAAGCACCACTTGTCCAAGCTGGTTATAGATAGTAATTGAAAATACAGTCACTGTATATTCAATATAAATAACGTTTTCGGCAGGGTTTGGAAACAGGTTAAATGCGTTTTCCAAGGGATCCTGATTTGATAAACCTACCTGAAAATCTACACAGGCCACGTTTTGTGCAGAGCATTGTTGCGCATCATTTACCATCACTGTATAACATCCCGGAGGAATGCCGCTGGTTGTGGCACTGTTTCCTCCAAACGGCATCCATAAATAGGTATAAGGCTGTGTGCCCCCGTTTACAATGGCTTGTAAAGTACCATCGCTGCAAGTAGCGCAAGAAGCCGGTGCCATAAACACCGTTGGAATAGTTAAAACTGCCGGAGAAGCAATAGCAAAACTTTGTGTGGAGGTACAATGCAATGCATCCTTTATTTGTAATGTATAGTTGTTTGCACATAAATTAACACAAGGCAGGGTGGCGCAAGTACCTGGAGTCACGGTAAAGGAGAATGGCCCAACACCATTAACCCCTTGCGCTGTAACAGAGCCATTGCACATGCCGAAACACGACACATTACTTACTGAAACATTCGCAGATGGAACATCGCTGATAACAACCGGCACACTACTGGAAGTGAAACACCCGTTTATAGGGTTGCTCGCGTTTACGGTATAATTGGTGCTCACCGCCGGAAAAACAACATTCACCGTTCCTGAAACAACCGGCTGGCCCCACACAAAATTTGAATAATTTCCGCTCACCTGCAGAGTTGCTGAGCCTCCGGGGCAGATGGTGTGGCCAGGTATAACCGTAATGTTTAAACTCGGGGTTTGAATGACTGAAATTACAACAGCTGCTGTTTGACTGCAGATGCCCAGACTTCCCGTAACAATGTAAGTGCTGCTCATAGCAGGAATGACATTTACACTCGCGCCAACGGCTCCTGTACTCCAGGAGTAACTGCCGGCCCCTGCAGCGCTTAAATTACAAAGCACCTGACTGCAAACATTGTTTGAAGATGTTTGGGCACTTACAGTAAACGAAGGATTAACAAACACAATCGCCGTTTGATTGGAAACACAATTTAAGCTGCTTCCGGTAACACTGTAATTGGTGCTGCTGACCGGTGAAACAGTAATGGCGCTGGCATTGGAGCCGTTGCTCCAGGTATAATTAGATGCACCGGAAGCGATGAGTGTGGCCGTACCACCAAAACATACACTAGGGCTGTTCACAGTAATGACCGGCAATGGATTGACCGTAACTGTGGCATGGTTGCTTGAACTGCATAAACCGTTACTGCCAACGATGGTATACACAGTGGTGGATAGCGGATTAACAGTGAATTGGCTGGCAGTGATGTTGCCCGGTTGCGTAGTATATGCATTTGCACCTGATAAGGTAACACTGGCAACCGATCCGGCACACACGGTGGAATTATTGGCCGTTATCACCGGATTCGGGTTTACAAATGCTGTTGCAGTGGTAACTGAACTGCAAACTCCATTGCTCCCAGTGATGGTGTATACACTGGTGACGTTCGGATTCACAGTAATTAGTGTTCCGGTAATCGCACCCGGATTAAACGTGTAGCTGTTTGCTCCGCTTAAACTGAAGCTGGCTGTTGAACCATTGCAAATGGTGGGTGAGTTAACGCTCACAATAGGTATTGCACTTACATTCAATGTTCGGGAAACTGTGGTGGATGAAGTGCCATTTACGCCTGTTAAAAGCAACGTGTAGGTGCCCGGAGCACTGTAACTCACGGAAGCATTACTTTGGGTTGAGGTGGCAGGACTTCCCCCGGGAAACTGCCAGGTGTAAGAACCGGCTCCGGTGATTGAGGCCACCGGATTTACAGTGGTGTTAACACATACGGCACTAATTGGATTGATGTTTACAGTTGGGCTCGGGAAAAACAAATTGATGTTGTCGAGATAGATGGGCTGACCGTAATGCCCTCGATTGATAAACGCAAACATGACGTTATTTTGTCCTGCTGCGGGAACGGAAATATCAAAGGTGTCCCTTCTCCATTCATTCGCAGCTGGCACAAATAGCGCGCCCATGTCACTGCGTGTGGCCAGGGTGGTCCCACCTTTTATGGATACCAGCGACCAGGTTGCGCCGCAGTTCAAGGATAATTTTACTTCGAGTGTATCTGAATTCACCGGATTAAAGCGTGCATAAGCCACATCGTATCGCAGGCGAACCGTGTGCACATTACTTAAATTAAATTTCGGCGTTCGCATTTCTTCCAAATCACCAAACGTTACAAAATTGTAATTATCAAATTTGGCGCAGGCAGTACTTGTGCCAAAGCCACCGAGACCGCCACCGGTTTGTCTTTCCCAATATACATTATCGTAATTTGCGTTTTTTGCAGTCCACCCGTTGGGCAGAAAGGGTAGCGTTTCAAAGCCTTCAGCGAACGGTAGCGATTGAGGCCCCGCAATTGTGATGTAGGCTAATTTGGATTTATTGTTAGCGCCATTTGCGTTGGAAACGGTAAGCGAAACCGAATAGGTACCGGGTGTGCTCCATTGCACGGAAGGCGCAGCGAGAGTTGAAGTGGCCGGTGTTCCACCCTGAAAACTCCAGGAGTAGGAAGTTGGAGCATACAGCGAACTATCGGAAAATGCAACAGGGGTGTTAGGGCAGGAATTCAGAGGAAATGCAAAAAAATTCGCCACCGGCGGAACACTTAAAAACGCATTGGCACAATTCATTGCCTGAAAAGCTTCAATTCTTCCGGCTCCAAGTTGGTTACCCACAGAAAACGTGCTATTGGCGCCAAGAGTATATATGTTTACAGCGGTTGAGGAAATACAATTGAGCACATCTGTACTCGACATCCAGCTGCATTTGGAAAGCATAAGGGCTGCCAAACCTGCAACTAAGGGTGTTGCCATGGAGGTGCCGCTTTTAAGCTGGTAAGTACCCGTACCGGCGCTGGGAACGGTACTTAGAATATTTTCTCCCGGTGCACAAATATCCACCCAACTGCCGTAATTTGAAAAGCCCGATTTAAGATCACCACTGCCCACTGAAGCCACGCAATACACACGGTTGTATGCACCAGGATAATTGAATGTATTGGTGTTGGCATTTCCCGCTGAGGCAATAATAATACAACCTTTGTTCCAGGCATAATCAATTACCGATTGCTCAATGGGTGATGCGCCGGCGCCACCCCATGAACATGAAATAATTCTTGCTTTGGCTTTGGCAGCGTAAATAATGCCCTCGTAACCGGCATCAACAATGCTTGTGCTGCTTCCATTGTAAGAAGCTTTCACAGGAATAATTTTAATATTCCATCCAATAGAGGCAATGCCGATGCCATTGTCTGTTCGTGCTCCTGCAATGCCTGCACAGTGTGTGCCGTGATCCATCAGGGTGTTGGTAGGTATAGCGTTATTATCAAGGTCGGCCACATCGTAACCATTCACATCATCAATGTAGCCGTTACCATCGTCATCTATATTGTTTCCGGGAATTTCTGCCGTGTTGGTGTAGGTGTTGGCAACCAAATCCTGATGGGTCCACATCACGGCGTTGTCAACAATGGCCACGGTGATGTTCGAATTGCCATTGAAGACATTCCATGCGTTTTGAGCATTGATTTGATTGAGATAGGCAGGAAATGTGGGGTCATTGGGCAAAGCATCTGATTTCATCAATGGCACTTTACCCACATAGCTTACTTCAGGTAACTTACTCAGTTCCTCAATCAATGCATTGCTTAATTGAACCTTTGAAAAACTGATTCTTAGCACTGCAGGCAGGGTAGGGTGATCACCGGCCTGATGATAAGGCCTCCTCACTTTGTTTATGCCGTACTTTTGTTCAAGTGCTTTTAACCGTGGCAACGTTTGTAAGGAAAGTGCATTTGGATTTTCAAGCAAAAGCGGCTTAAGCGAGGCGGAAGTTAACTGAACATAAAGTTCACCATCGTAAAACACCTGATCTGCTTTTTGGGGAAACAGGAAGAAGGATAAAAAAAGAAATCCGATAAATACAAAATAGCGCATAGTGTCAGACAAGAATAAACTCACTAAATTTAAAGAAATGAGAGCAGACCGCAAAAGCAGGGAAAAACTATTTATATTTATTCAATCACTAAAACAGGTGTTTTACCCAAAAGAGGTAAAAAACCGGCACCTAAACTAAACATCATGCTCAATTCCCTTGCGGTAATAGATTGTGGTACCAACACGTTTAATCTGCTGATTGTAAACATTCATGAAAATGGAAGTTTTAGTAAAGTGTATAACACCAGAATCTCCGTGCGTTTGGGGGAAGGTACCATCAATCAGGGCTACCTAGCCCCCTTGCCATTCCAGCGTGGTTTATCCGCTATTGAAACTTTTGAAAATGAAATAAAACGTTTTCAGGTGAAAAAAACACTGGCTTTTGCCACGTCTGCCATACGCGATGCAAAAAACGGACGAGAATTTGCCAGATTGGTTTTGGAAAAGTTTGGCATTGCCATCCAAATTATTGATGGAAACCGGGAGGCCAATTTAATTGCTTATGGCGTGATGGCTGCGGTGAATGATATTGGCCGGCGATCACTCATTATGGATATTGGAGGCGGAAGTACCGAGTTTATCATCGTTGAAAATGGACAAATACTCTGGAAACACAGCTTTGATTTGGGTGCTGCCCGAATTATGGAGCGCTTTAAACCATCCGAGCGCATGCAGAAACAGGAAGCCGATGCCATTAAAACCTATCTTAAACTTAAACTCGAACCATTAATTGTTGAATTGGCTTCATTACCGTGTACCGAACTAATCGGCTCTTCAGGAGCTTTCGACTCGCTGATTGAAATGATTCATGGTGAAATGGGCGGAGAAGCCTTGGCAGAAAATAAAACAGAATATAGCTTGGACCTTTCAAACTACCAGACAATTTCAAAAAAAATTCAAACCTCTAACCTTCAGGAACGTAGAAAAATTAAAGGTTTGATTGCGATGCGCATCGACATGATTGTGGTGTCTTGTTTGATGATAGATTTTGTTTTGAGTGAGTTTGGCTTAAATGGCTTCAGAGTGTCTACCTATTCACTCAAAGAAGGCGCATTGATTGATTATCTGCGGAATAATTCCCGTACTTTTGATTAGCAAAACAATTATGGCAAAAATTTTAATTGTGGATGATGAAAAGGCCATCCGAAGGTCCATCCGCGAAATTCTTGAATTTGAAAAACATCAGGTGGAAGAGGCTGAGGACGGTATGGCCGGTTTGCAACTTGCTTTAAAATCTAATTTTGATATTATTCTGAGCGATATAAAAATGCCAAAATTGGATGGCATCGAATTTCTGCAGAAATTAATTGAGGCTGACGTAATGTCGTCGGTCATCATCATAAGCGGTCATGGTAATATCGACACAGCAGTAGACGCCGTTAAAAAAGGCGCCTACGATTACATTTCCAAACCCATTGATTTAAATCGGTTGCTGGTTTCTGTTCGCAATGCCCTCGAAAAAGGCAATTTGGTTCAGGAAACCAAAGTGCTGAAACGCAAAATAGGCAAAGGAGGAGAAATGATTGGCAATTCTGAGGCCATAACGCACATAAAAACACTGATTGAAAAAGTAGCCCCAACAGATGCAAAGGTATTAATTACCGGGGCAAATGGCAGCGGAAAAGAATTGGTGGCCCGCTGGTTGCACGAAAAAAGTCAACGTGCTGAAGGCCCTCTGGTTGAAGTGAATTGCGCCGCCATTCCTTCCGAACTGATAGAAAGCGAATTGTTTGGTCACGAAAAAGGCTCGTTTACAAGTGCTGTGGCTCAGCGAAAAGGAAAGTTTGAACTGGCAGAAGGTGGTACTTTGTTTTTAGATGAAGTGGGTGACATGAGTTTGAGTGCACAGGCCAAAGTACTGCGTGCCCTGCAGGAAAATAAAATTACCCGTGTAGGCGGCGATAAAGAAATTAAAGTCAACGTTCGTGTGGTGGCAGCCACAAATAAAAATCTTGAGCAGGAAATTGAGAAAGAACATTTCCGCCGCGATCTTTTTCACCGATTAAATGTAATTCCTATACATGTGCCTTCTCTTGACGAAAGAAAGGAAGATATTCCGCTTTTAGCAGATTATTTTTTAAACAGCATTTGCACTGAGATGGGAATCGCAAAAAAAAGTTTAAGTCAGGAAGCCCTGGTGGTTCTGAAAGAAAAAAACTGGCCCGGCAACATCCGTGAATTCAGAAATGTTATTGAACGCTTAATCATTCTTGGGCAAAATGAAATTACCGCACAGGATGTAAAGGATTTTAAATAAAAAAACCCCTCTGAGCTAACAAAGGGGTTTTTTGTATTGACTGATTTTTTAGTTGATGGCTTTCCCCAGAAAGTCCAGCATAATAAGGTCTTCGAGGGTGTAACGCTTGCCATCCACAAACGCAACTATCCAAGAATCACTTTGGCCCCGCCCAATGGCTTTTTGACGCATAGCTTCTGCTTCTTTGATGGTTTTAAACTGGCTGAGTGTAAAACGCGTAATACCATCGGGATAAGGGTTAGAAACTATTTTACCTAAACTACTTAATTTACTATACTTAAAATTGGCCGGGTTGCGGTAAGCACCTACCTGAACTTTAAATACCATATTTTCGGCGCAATAGGATCCGGCCATACTTAACAGCATTTGGTAATTGCCTGGGTCGTTCAAGCTTCTGCCTTTAAGCATATTCATGTCGGGTAAATTGCCACAGGGTGAGGTGGTTTTGTTTTTTGCTGTGGTGGTGGTCGATACTGTTTCTGGTTCTTTGCTAACGGGTTTTTCTATTACTGGCTCACTAGGCGGCACTACTGCAACTGCTGGCACTTCCGGTTTTGGTTCTTCTGTTTTTGTAACTTCAGGCGCTGGCGGCGTAACAGGAGGAACAACCGCGGCAACAGCCGGAGCAGGGGTAAAATTAAGTTTAGTAGGGTCTGATTTCAATGCACCTGCATTGTTGGCAGCAAAAGCCTGACTGTAAATGTAGAAGTCTTTTTTAATTTCGGCATAATCTTTTAAGTTCTCTATGTTAATGTCTTCTTCGATTGGCTCAAAACCATCCGCAAATACTTTGATGCGGTAATTGGAACCCGGTTTCACTGTAATGAGGTATTTACCGGTACTTTTATTCGAGTAAAACGGGCCAATGCTTTCTTTGTTGGAATATTTCACAAGGTCAATTCTGGCTTCAATGGGTTTATCGTCGCCGTAAACTATTCCTTTAAATAAACCAACCACCAGGCGTTCGCCAATCACTCCCGGTTTCACCATGTACACATCCTTTCCTCCTCTTGAATCGGATGTAGCTCTGTCGCTGCTGAAAAATCCTTTATCGCCCTTAGAGTTGATTACATAAAAGCGGTCATCTTCCGTCGTATTTACAGGCATTCCCATGCTTTTTGGATCCGACCATCCGTCTTTTGTTTTAGTGGAAAACATTATGTCGTAATCACCGATACTCATGTGCCCTTTGGAGCTGAAAAACAAGGTTACGCCGTCGGGGTGAATAAATGGGGCATCATCATCAAGTGGTGTGTTGATTTGCGGCCCTAAATTAACAGCAGGTCCCCAATCCTCGTCAATCCACTCAGATACGTAAATGTCTCTGCCTCCTAATCCGGTTGGGCGCTCACTTGAAAAGTAGAGGTATTTTCCGTCTGCGGAAATAGAACAGGAACCCTCCCAATACTCAGGGGTGTTTACGTTGCTGTTTAATGGCACCGGTGTTGAAAATTCTGTTCCTTGCAAGCGGCTTACCATAATATCGCCTTCATTTTCATTTGTACTTAAGAAGGTGAAAAGTGTTAAACCATCGGGTGAAAGGGCTATTGCTGCATCATTACCTTTTGTATTCAATGCAGTAACCGGATTTGGACTGCCCCAGGTGGAATCGTTCACCTTAATACTCATGTAAATATCCGAGGTGTATTCTCCTTTCGGGTCAGATTCTAAGCTTGCGTTCACTTTACCGCCGGTACTTTTCTTCCCCTGATAGGTAAAAATCATCATCGACTCATCGGCTGTTATAACCGGCGCTGCTTCAAGTTCTTTTGAGTTTATGGGTCCTCCCAGATTAGTTACAACCGAATTGAGTTGATTTTTGAAATATATTTTTCCGTTTTCGCAATTGCTGATGATGATTTTCACATCATCGTACATGGATTTGTCTTCTTTCTTTTTGCTATCCATTATGCTGGCCGCAAGCGGTTTTAACACACCCAGTGCTTCATCAAACTTATAATTCGCGTGATAGGCTCTGGCCAGATAAAATTCGGCTTCTTTGGTTTTATATTTGGTTACCATGTCCTGAAAAACTTCAATAGCCCTTTCCTTCTTTTCAGGGTAACTTAAACAACAAATACCCAACTTAAACTGGTAATCCAGCTCTTTCGGGTAACGCGCATGCAGCTTATCAAAGGATTCGTAGGCTTTGATGAAGTCGCCGTTGTTGAGGTAATCGTAGGCTTCGTCTTCAAGTACACTTTTTGATTGAGCGCTGCTTTTTATCGATAGAAGCGCCAAAAAAAGACATAAAACCGTTATTTTGTTAAGTTGGGCCATAACTTAAATATTAAAATTTAACACAAAGTTGTTATAAAACGGAGAGGAAAAAAGTGTGCCTGAAGAAACTTATTAAGAGGCCTCGGTTAAAAGCTGAGTTTTACCAGGCGCACTGGCAGGGTGGGCTGAAATAAATCTTCGTGTTGGGCAATAAGGCCTGAATCATATTTTGGTTCTCCTGTGAAATCAGTATGTTTCTAAGGTCCATCACCTCAAGTTGTTTTAATTGACTGAGGGATTCAGGGAAATAATCCAATTCATTGTCCCAAAAATCAAGGTACTCGAGATTCTGCAACAAACCGAAACTGTAAGGGATTCTGGCAATTTTGTTTTGCCCTGCTTTAAAAATTTTGAGGTTGCTGAGTTCGCCAATGGTGTTGGGTAAGGCAACCAGGTTATTTTTATTCAAAATTAATACTTGCAGCTGCGTTAACTGAACGATTGAATCGGGCAGACTTTCAATTTTATTTTTACTCAAATCAAGGTACTGAAGGTTTTTAAGCTTAAGAACCTCTTCAGGAAACTCCTTAAGGCCTTGTTTTCGCAGACTCAATTTAATGACTTGTTTGGGTTGTTCAAGTGCTTCTTTTAGGTTGGTGTATTCATTGTATAAGGCCAGGGAAACCGAATCCAGAAGAGGAGTTTGAGCCTGGGCAAAACCGCTTATCAGAAAAAAAAGGGAGTAAACGATAAGGCGTTTCATTTGTATTCTGAAATTAGGTTAAAACACGCCGCCTCATCGCGCTTAAGTTGAGCTTTCAGGGCCTCCAGATCCTTAAAACTTTCCTCATTTCGCAAACGTTTCAGGAACCGAACGGTTAGGTGTTTGTTGTAAATCTCAGCCTCAAAGTTAAAAATATTTACCTCCAGCTTAACGACCTTGTTATTATCGGTGGTGGGGTTCATGCCAACATTCATCATGCCATGATAGCGGGCACCTTCCATGTCAACCTCAACAAAATAAACGCCATTGGCAGGAACAATTTTTTCATGGTTTTCAAGAAAAAGATTGGCAGTTGGGTAACCAAGCTGTCTGCCCAATTGTTTGCCTTTTACCACTAAAGCGGTAATAAAGTAGGGGTGACCAAGATAGGCATTGGCCAAATCAAGTTGTCCTTCTTCGAGTGCTTTGCGTATTTTACTGCTGCTGATGGCGATTTGGTCAATGTCTTTTGCGCTGATTTCTTCAAGTTGAAATTGGAATCGACGTGAATAATCCACAAGTGTTTCAAGATTCCCGCTGCGGTTTTTTCCAAAGCGGTGGTCGTGTCCAATGGCCAGGTACTTTACATGTAATTGTTTCAGGAGAATCTGTTCAATGTAAAAGGAAGACTCGGTTTGGGCAAAGTGCCGGCTGAATGGGTACACCACAGCAATGTCAATGCCGTTTTTCTCCAGCAGTTCAAGGCGCTCTTCAATGCCGGTAAGCAATTTCAGGTCTTTTTGATCCGGAAAAAGTACTTTTCTTGGGTGAGGATCAAACGTAAGCACCACCGTTTTTAGACCCGTTTGCGATTTAATTTCAGCAATGCGGTTCAGTATTTTTTGGTGTCCCAAGTGCACCCCGTCAAACGTGCCAATGGTGACAATGGTAGGAATTTCAATTCTAAAATCGGGGGTGTTTTTTATAACCAGCACATTACAAAAATAATCTAAAATACCTGAAAGAGCGCATGGGCCTTTGTTACGCTTCCTAAACCACGATGCCCGAGCTCCGGCGACCCATTTTTATTCAGAATAACACTCCGAAAATGTTAAAAACCATTTAATAATTGGACCATTTTTTTACCTCGTATTCGATTAAAACACTACCTTTGCGCCCATAATTTTTAAGAATAATCTACACATGTCTAAACAAATTGGCAAAATCGCACAGGTAATTGGTCCGGTAATCGACGTACGTTTCGATTTGGATGGCGGAACACTTCCTAACATTCTGGAAGCTCTTGAAATTGTTCACGGTAACCAGAAATTGATTCTGGAAGTGCAAAAGCACGTTGGTGAGGATACAGTGCGTACCATCGCCATGGATAGTACCGACGGTGTTTACCGTGGAATGGAAGTAGTGGCTACCGGTGCCCCAATAAAAATGCCGGTTGGCGATAAAGTGAAGGGCCGTTTGTTTAATGTGGTTGGCGAGGCCATTGATGGCATTAATACCGTATCAAATGACGGTGGACGTGCAATACATGCAAATCCTCCGAAATTTGAAGACCTTTCTACTGCAACCGAAGTGTTGTTTACAGGCATTAAAGTAATTGACCTCATTGAACCTTATTCAAAGGGTGGTAAAATTGGTTTGTTTGGTGGTGCCGGTGTAGGTAAAACCGTATTGATTCAGGAATTGATTAACAACATCGCCAAAGGCCACTCAGGGTATTCTGTTTTTGCTGGAGTAGGTGAGCGTTCACGTGAAGGAAATGACCTTCTTCGTGAGATGATTGAGTCCGGAATCGTAAAATACGGTGAAGAGTTTAAACATTCCATGGAAAAAGGCGGATGGGACCTGAACAAAGTGGACCTGAAAGAATTGGAAAAATCTCAGGCAACCTTTGTGTTTGGTCAGATGAACGAGCCTCCGGGAGCCCGTGCACGTGTAGCTTTATCAGGATTAACCATGGCCGAATATTTCCGTGATGGAGATGGTTCAGCTCAGGGTGGCCGCGACATTTTATTTTTTATCGACAACATTTTCCGCTTTACCCAGGCCGGTTCAGAAGTGTCTGCCCTCCTCGGCCGTATGCCTTCAGCGGTAGGTTACCAGCCAACCTTGGCTACCGAAATGGGTTTAATGCAGGAGCGTATTACTTCAACTAAAAAAGGATCCATTACTTCCGTTCAGGCGGTATACGTACCGGCGGATGACTTGACCGATCCGGCTCCGGCAACAACCTTCTCTCACCTTGATGCTACAACCGTATTGAACCGTAAAATTTCTGAGCTGGGTATTTACCCTGCAGTGGATCCATTGGATTCTACTTCCAGAATTTTAACCCCGGCCATTATTGGTGCTGAACATTACGATTGCGCTCAGCGTGTGAAAAACATCCTTCAGCGTTACAAAGAATTGCAGGACATCATCGCCATCCTCGGTATGGATGAGTTAAGCGAGGAAGATAAATTGGTGGTACACCGTGCACGCCGTGTACAACGTTTCTTGTCGCAACCTTTCCATGTGGCCGAACAATTTACCGGATTAAAAGGAGTGTTTGTAAGCATTGAAGATACCATCAAAGGCTTTAACATGATTATGGACGGAAAAGTGGACGAGTACCCTGAAGCTGCCTTTAACCTGGTTGGAACCATTGAAGATGCCATAGAAAAGGGCAAAAAATTGCTTTCTGAAACAAAGTAATGCCATTACAATTTAAATCCTGAACATGAAATTAGAAATCATTACCCCCGATAAAAAGCTTTACGAAGGCTCAGTTAAATCAGCGGTATTTCCCGGCAGCGAAGGAAGTTTTGGCTTACTCGACAACCACGCGCCCATGATTGCGACCTTAAAAGCCGGAAAAGTGGAACTTCAGGAGGAGAACAGCAAAAAGGTAGAGTTTTCGATTAAAGGTGGCGTGCTGGAAGTGCTGAAAAATAAAGTGATTGTTTTGGCAGAATAACTTTCTGCTACTGAAAATTAAAAATCCCGGCTTCATAAAAAGTCGGGATTTTTTTTTGACCCGTAAAGGAATGGCAGGCTTAATCCCCTTCAAAAAGTAGTTTTAAAATTTTTCTTTCGTCTGCCGTTTCAAAGTTAATGAGGTAAATTCCCTTTTCTATGCCAAGGGCAGATAGATTTAGTTCCGTTTGGTATGTACCGGCATCGACCTGTTGATTTTCAATAACGGCTATATGCTGACCCAACAGGTTTTGAATCTCAATTCGTACGCTACCGGCTTCGTATAAACTATAGTCAAGAGTGGCCTTGTTTTTAACAGGGTTAGGATAGAGTTTGATGTTTGCTGCATCCAAAGAAATTAGTTCTTCGGCCTGATAAACTGTTCTTGAATTGCTGCCACCGGGCACAGAATTGACAGCACTACACAATTCCATAAACGCCGGATCTTCTGTTACGGTAACCATAAAATTTGGACAATGTTGTAAATTTCCGAAAGGGGTTATGGTATCTATCAGATGTGAGGTTGGCGATTGACTGAAGGGTGTAATGGTGGTAAAAGATTCACAGCTGGTGACACCATTAAAGTAGGTTGTCATTAAATTATTTCCTAAGGTGCTGTTGGCACTTCTGGTGCCATAAATTTGCATACCAAAGTTGGGTTGATTTGCATCGTTCACGAGATTAATTTTGCAGCCTTCTATTTCTCCGTTTAATGCGGGGTAGTGGAATTCTCTGTAGGAAAGTGCATTTAAACTTATAAAACGGTCCGTTCTTAAAACACTCAGTCCGGAATCGAGTTTTAGTAAAGAATAGTAAACGTGTTTGTTGTTGTTGTTCACCCTCCTACTTGTTATGTCTAAAATTTCACCATCGCCACCTGCAGTAGTGTCGTAAAGTGAACTCATAATGTGCAAACTGATATGACTTAAGGAAGAATCGACCTGATAAAGCAATAAATTTCCATGCAGAATGCCTGAAAATGGTTCCGTATAACCTCCAACAATATATCCGTAAAGCGAATAAGTCAAGGGATTAAAATTTGTTATCTCCTTGGACAACAAGGATACCGAGTTAAAATACTGGTTGCCGGGGTTATTCATGTTTGTTGGCATGTGCAATCGTTTAAAAATTTGCACTGCACCTGTGGCCGTGTTTAATTCCATCAGAAAACCATCACTAGCGTTGTTAGCAAAGTCCAAATCGGTTTTGCCTACAATTACGCATTCATTGTTTTTGTTGGGGCCATAAGCAGAAGGAATAATGTCTTTTGGTTCTCCTTCAATGGGATAGAGTTGGGACCAAAGTACGTTGCCATTTGAATTCATGCGTATGGCATACATGGTTTTATCCATGCTTCCACAGATAATGTATTCGCCTGGATTGGCAGGGCATTCCATAAGTAAGGGTTTAGAAATATGGCTGTATGATCTTCCCGGAAATAAAAAAGAAGTAGCGTAAAGGCAATTTCCTGAAATGTCCAGCAACCCAAAATAACAACCATCCGTGTAGGCTCCTGCAAAAGCATAATAGGCTTGAATCGGCAAGTTACCGCTGGAGGCTATGGTTTCAATAATGCTCACACCGCTACAGTTTTGAACCGGCCGGGTTTTAGGGTCGCACTGTTCGCTGAAGTTGGCATGCACCTGATACGCTTTTTGAAAACAAGCGACCTGGTTATTGCTTAATCCTCCCGGCCCGGTTCGGTCAATCACAAAATTGTAAGAATTGAAGTTGGCTTTTGGGGCAGGACTAATGGGCTGATAAGCAACCATGATACTTCCCGGAATCACTGTATGCTGCTGAATGGTAAGTGCATCACTCATTTTTGCACCCCCCAGACTGTGCGGAAAAGACACCTGGCCAAAGTTTTGAGAAAAGAGGCCATTGGGGAGAAAAGAGCACAAAAAAATAATTGTGTAAAATGTCTTCATAGGGATGAGGTATTGGTTTTTCCTAAGGTAGCGGGGGAGATAAGGCATTTCCAATTTTTATCAGCGGTATTCGACCAACACGAAAAAAAGCAACACACGTGCATTCTTTTTGAGGTTGAAGGAAGAAATAAACTCGACGAAAATATTGCAATACGGAGGTTGCAGGCTGTTTTCGATGAAACATTACAAAGTGAGGTATAAACGCAAGTATACTATGTTCGAAGGCGGCTTGCTTAGGTACGGGTGTTGTATAAACCCTCAAAAAAACAAGACAAAACAGGCTAAAGACAATCAAATTTTCGCCTAATTCCAATATTCAATAGATTAAAACTATTCCAAAACACCATGAATAAGGCAAATGAGGGGGTGAAGCAAAACAGATTAACGTTTGTATTCTTCCGATAACGTGCATTTTTGCTGAAAAACCATGGCTTTATGTTACGGTTAACGGCCAAGTAGGGCTATACAAAAACGGATACACGTAAAATATGTAATTTAGACACGGAGTAAGTACTTGCATTATGGCTAACCATGATAAACCCTCCCCTTCAGGGATGTCGTCAAAAATATTTAAGTATGCATTAATCAGTGCTTTGCTTATGGCGGCTTGTTTCGTGGGTTTAAATCAGTTGGGGCGTTTTAGAGTGGATGTGGCTTACATGTTATTGTCGGCATTTGCCTGTTTTACCATTGCTTTTTTGTTTATGTATTATTTTTATTACGTGAGCATTGCCCGCGAAATTGATAAACTCATTACAAAAATCAGAAAGCGGTTTTTAAACAATGAAATTCCTGTACAAATGAATTTACTGGAAGAGGAGGATAGCTTGCTTCAGTTGGAAGAAAAGGTGGATTACCTTATCGAATCGCGGGAGAAAGAAGTATTACACTTTGAGAACTTAGACAGCTACCGCAAGGAATACCTTGGCAATGTATCGCATGAACTAAAAACTCCGGTTTTTAATATTCAGGGCTACATTGACACACTCATCAACGGGGGTCTGGAAGATAAATCCATCAACATGGACTACCTCCGCCGTACCGAACAAAGCATCGACCGTTTGATTAACATTATTGATGATCTGGAAACCATTACCCAGTTGGAAAGCGGACAATTGCATCTGGATGTGGATAATTTTGACATTGCCGGATTATGTAAAGATGTGTATGCCGCCCTTGAATTGCAGGCTGCCAAGAAAAACATCAAACTTGAGCTGGCCAGAAAATACGACCGTCCGATTATGGTGAGAGCAGACAAGTACCGTATCCGGCAGGTGTTTGTGAACCTCATTACCAACAGCATCAAATACGGTAAAGAGAATGGTAAAACGGTTGTTTCCATTAACTATCTGAATAGCGATGTGGTGGTGGAAATCAGCGACAACGGCTCGGGTATTTCCGCAGAACATTTGCCAAGAATTTTTGAGCGTTTTTATAGGATTGATAAAGGCAGGAGCAGAGAGCAGGGCGGCACCGGTTTAGGTTTAGCCATAGTAAAACACATACTTGAAGCGCACGAGAAATCCATTAAGGTGGAAAGTGAACCGGGCAAAGGAACCAAATTCACATTTTCACTTATGGCATCCCAATAAATAAAGAAATTTCTCTGCGGAATGCTTATGTGCGGCCATAATGCAAGGAAAGACAATAAATTTTGCCTCATTTGTATTGCTTAACTGCCTGAATTTGTTTATCATTGCAACGCGAATTTAGAGTATAAAAATGGCAGAGATTCACATTACCGACATCAATTATATAGAGATTAATTCTCAATCCGATTTGGAGTTTAAGTACAAACCGGAAGTACCCAAACTTAAACTGGTAGGCACCCTGCTATTACCCGAAAGCGAGGAGGAAGAAGACGGGGTGGTGTTTCTCACGCAAAAACAATTAAACCAGGTGCTGGTAGGAAAAGATGTTGATCTTAAACTGACTGACGACCGCTGGACCCTCGGTAAACCCTTAACCAAAGATCAGGTTAAAAAAGTGGGCCTTGTGGATGTGGAAGCTGAGTTTATGGGCACTGCAGGAGAGTACAAGTGTTTTGAAGCAGTAAAAATATCCTGATTACCAGGCAGCCGGTCCTAACCTTTTTGACAGCTCGGATTCAGGAAACACCAAAAAGTACAATTGATCCACCCAAAGCAAAAATTTTAAGGCATACGTTGGACTTGCCAGTTTTTCGCTGATTTGGTTATTCTTTATGGTAAAGCGGTAAGCCACGTCGGCCCCGGCACCCACCCAGCGTGTTACCTTAAATTGAACGGAAATGCCCGGTTCGTAAAGCAATAAAAATTCTTTTGATTGCCTGTTTTTTAGAGAATATTCGGGTTTTGTTTGGTACCACGTAGAACCAAGTCCAACTTGAATGGGTACACTCAATTGCCAGCGCTTGGTTCTGTGAAACACAACATCGGCATACATTAAAAAATAACCCAACTGAAAGTAGCGGTTAACCGTTTGAAGGTTGCCCAACTCGTCAGCAGACTGTCCTATACTAAAAAGTTTCGTTTTGTTCCAGTTAAAACCAAATCCCAACCTTAGTTTTTTTTCAAACGCAGCACCAACGCGAACCCCGTTAATGGTGTAGAGGGAATTGTTCACAAAACTCCATCGCGATTCGTAGCGCAGGTCGATGTTCGCTTTTCCGCGGATAACGTCCCCAAGCGAGTCCAAATACTGTGCAGAGCATACAAACGTTCCCGCCAACAGTAAACAAACCATAGCCACTACACGCATACTGCAAATTTAAACAGCTTGGGCGCTTAACAGTTAAATTGTTTGTAATTGTATTAACAGCATTAGCACTTGAAGTCAGCTTTCTGCACAACCCTGTTGAGGCAAAGAGTGTGAATGAATTCAAAAAAGAAACCAAAAAAACCGTTTAATTTGTGAACACAACACAATTACCCCTTGCATACAATGCGGGAACATGCTCTTACATCCATACTTGATACACCCGTTGAATACGTTAAAGGGGTAGGGCCTGCAAAGGCCGACCTGCTGAAAAAAGAACTTGGGATATACACCTTTGAAGATTTATTAACCCACTATCCCTTCAGGTACGTAGACCGAACGCGATTTTATAAAATCAGAGAAATTTCTGAAGATTTGCCTTACGTTCAGATAAGAGGTGTTCTTGACCATCTGGAAATTGCCGGTCAAAAAAAGGGAAAACGATTGGTAGCCTCACTCAGAGATGAGACCGGCAGTGTAGAATTGTTGTGGTTTCAGGGTCAGCAATGGATGGCCGAGCGTTTAAAAACAGGCACGGAGTATGTGGTTTTTGGAAAGGCCAGCATGTTTAATGGCCGAATGAATTTTGCACACCCGGATATTGATCCGGTAACGCCGGAATTTTTAAAACAACAATCGGTCTTTGAAGGCGTGTACTCTTCAACCGAGAAATTAAAGTACAAAGGATTGGGCAGTGATGGCCTGCGCAAATTGCAGCGCCACCTGCTTCAGCAATTAAGTCAGGCAAGCATAGAAGAATCTTTGGGTCCTGAACTGATGGAGCAGCACAAGTTGTTGTCAAAAATGGATGCGTTTTCTCACATTCATTTTCCGGAAAGCGAGGGTATGCTTGAAAAAGCCAGATTCAGAATAAAATTTGAAGAGTTGTTTTTTATTCAATTGCGTTTATTGCGTTTAAAAAGTTTTCGTGTGCAACACACCAAAGGGTTTTTATTCAGCAAAGTTGGAGAACAGTTTAATTCTTTTTTTCATCACCATTTGCCTTTTGCCTTAACCGGTGCTCAGAAAAAAGTAATCAAGGAAATTCATCATGATTTAAAAAGCGGTAAACAAATGAACCGCTTGTTGCAGGGCGATGTTGGCAGTGGAAAAACACTGGTGGCGTTGATGAGTATGTTGCTGGCCATTGACAATGGCTACCAGGCCTGTTTGATGGCGCCAACTGAAATATTGGCCCGGCAGCATTTTGCAACTTTCAGGGAGTTGCTTAAAGGAATTGCGCTTGAAACCGTTGTTTTGACAGGTTCAACGAAAACAAAAGAAAGAACTTCTATATTAAAAGGCTTGAATGATGGCAGCATAAACATTGTTATTGGTACCCATGCTTTGCTGGAGGACAAGGTGAAATTTAGTAACCTTGGTTTGGCCGTAATAGATGAGCAACACCGTTTTGGTGTAGAACAACGGGCGCGCTTGCAGGCCAAAAATTCACAAGCGCCGCACATGCTTATCATGACTGCCACGCCCATTCCCAGAACCCTGGCGATGACGTTTTATGGGGATTTAGACACCAGTATAATTGATGAAATGCCACCGGGAAGAAAGCCAATCCAAACCCATCATTACACCGAGAGCGCACGCCTGAAAGTGATTGGGTTTCTGAAACAACAGATTGCTCTTGGCAGGCAGGTGTACATTGTTTATCCATTAATTCAGGAAAGTGAAAAAATGGATTATCAAAATTTACAGATGGGTTACGACCAGCTTGTTCAGGATTTTCCAGCACCGACCTACAGGGTGAGCATTGTTCACGGAAAATTGAGTAACGAGCAAAAAGAACAGGAAATGAATCGGTTCATCACAGGTGAAACGCAATTGATGGTGGCCACAACGGTTATTGAGGTGGGGGTAAATATACCCAACGCCAGTGTAATGGTGATTGAAAGTGCTGAGCGATTTGGTTTATCACAATTGCATCAACTTAGGGGTAGAGTAGGCAGAGGGGCTGAACAAAGTTATTGTATTTTAATGACCGGCTATAAGCTCAGCGCAGAAAGTAAACAGAGAATGCAAACCATGGTAAAAACCAACGATGGCTTTGAAATCAGTGAAGTGGATTTGAAATTAAGAGGTCCGGGCGATATTGAGGGCACTGCGCAAAGTGGCGTGTTGAATTTAAAATTGGCCGATTTGGCAAAAGACGGACAACTACTTCAACTTGCGCGATGGGCCGCTGCAGGACTGATTGAAAGGGATGCAGAACTTAACAAACAAGAAAATAAAGTTTATATAACCGAAATGCAACGCCAGGATAAAAACAGAACCAATTGGTCAAGAATTGCATGATAATGTATAGTTTTAATTATGATTTCTAAAGACCAATTGCCGGACTCGGATTTTTATGCCGTTATCTTTTCATCTGAAAAAACTAATACGCTTGAAGGTTACGTTGAGATGGATGAGCTAACCATGAATTTAGTAAAGGAACAAAGTGGATACCTTGGTTTTGAGTCGTTAAGCAATGCCAATAAAACAATTTTTATAAGTTATTGGGATAGCCTGGAGTCCATTCAGGCCTGGAGGATACATAGCACGCACCAAATGGCCAAAGCGCAAGCAAAAAAGTGGTACAAACGCTATTTATCACAAATTTGTCTGGTGAAACGAAACCATTATTTTGAACACACGCTGATATAAAACACAAAAAGAGAAAGTTTCCTTGTTGTCTGCTTCGTCTTAGCAATACTACTGTTAATACAGTGTTAATTCAATATTAATCTATAAAAAAAGCACTTTAATCGAAAAAAGTTTAATTTTTGAAGGAAAGGTTTAACTATTTTTCACTACTTTCATTAAAAATTTGAATAGTCCATTTAAAATTTTGATTCTATGAGGAAACTTTTTTACGTACTTTTCTTACTTAGTTCAATTCACCTATACGGTCAAAGTCCTTCCATCATAAATTATCAGGGCATAGTGAGGGACCAAGCCGGTGCCGCTTTGGCCAATCAGGCGGTAAGTTTGCAATTTATTCTACTGCAAGGACCCTCACCCGGCACTGCTGTTTTTACTGAGGTACAGAGTGTAACCACCAATTCTTTGGGTTTGTTTAATGTGCAAATTGGGAGTTCTTCCAATCTAAATGCTGTGAATTTTTATGCAGGAACCTACTCTTTGCAAGTTAACCTGGACGCCAGTGGGGGAACAAATTTTGTTGCCATGGGTGACCCGCAGTTACTGGCTAGTGTGCCTTTTGCGCTTCATGCCAACTCAGTACCAGCAACCTTCTCAAACAATGTACTTACGATTGGCACCAATAATTCCTTTACGCTCAACATTCCTACCATTGCAAATCCAACCATTCAATCCTCGGGTATTGCCTTGGTATCGCCAAGCACAGGGTTAAATTTCACAGTAGATGTGCCCCCCACTTCTATAGCCTTAACCACTACCGCCGGTGCAGCAGCAATCAACAGTGTGTCACCAAATAATTTTACCATCAATATACCGCCTGCAATTATCTCTTCTGTAACATCCTCAGGTGCAGCCATCACCACGACGCTTGCTTCAAATTTATACAGTGTGCACGTGCCGCCAACTGATATCAGCGTGTCTTCAAGCGTTGGTGTGGCCGGTGTAAGTTCTGTGGGCACCAACAGTTTTAACATCAACATTCCTGTGGCAGCAACCACTTCCCTTGTATCCAGTGGCGCTGCAACCACCTTTACCCTGGGTTCAAATTCTTATAGCGTGCATGTGCCGGTATCAAACATTTCGGTGTCGTCAACTGTAGGTTTGCCGGGCGTGAGTTCATCGGGTACCAATAGTTTTGCTATTAATATTCCTCCTCCAATCCAGTACACCAGCGGTCCGGGTATTTCCATTACTTCAGGAACGGTGATAAATAACACTGCACCTGATCAACCTGTTGTTATTACCGGGTCGAATGGTGTGAGTGTAATTAGTGCTTATCCGAATTTTACTATTTCACCGCCGCCCGTAAGTTTGTCGGGAGCGGGCATTGTAACGGTTTCTCCGGGACCTGCATTTGTTATTGGTGCCCCATCGCCTTCTTTTGCATCCGTTGGTCCGTCAAGCATTACAGGAGTTTATCCTAACCTTACTCTAACCTCGCCGGTAACACCCTCGGTAACAGCGGCAGGCATTGCTACGGTGTCAGCCGGACCGAATTATGTGCTGGGTGTAGAATCTCCAACCTTTGCATCCGTTGGTCCGTCAAGCATTACAGGAGTTTATCCTAACCTTACACTAACCTCGCCGGTAACACCCTCGGTAACAGCGGCAGGCATTGCTACGGTGTCAGCCGGACCGAATTTTGTGGTGGGTGTTCCTCAACCCACATTTGCATATAGCGATGCAACAGGTTCACTTACTTCGGGAACTTCTTCCGCTTACATAACACCTTCATTAAATTATTCGGCCGGAATTTTAAGTTCAGGACCTGCAAGCAATTCCATTGCCATTAACAGCGGCACCAATGCCTTGTGGAGCACAAACGGTAACGCAGCCACCAATTCAACAGTTAATTTTATTGGAACCACCGACAACACAGATTTAAATTTTAGAATAAACAATACAAAGGCGGGTAGAATTGAAGGTGCCAATCAGTCGGTGTATTTAGGATTTCTTTCTGGGCCAACGGCTACGGCATCAGGCGGAAACGTTGGAATAGGGTATACAGCCTTAAGTTCCATCACAGGTGGTATTGGCAATACTGCCGTAGGCTGGCAAGCATTGCAAAACACTACCTCAGGTATTTGGAATACAGCCATCGGAGGCGCATCGCAATTAAATAACACAACAGGAGGAAGCAATACGTCTTTAGGTTATCAGGCCTTAAGAAATAACACAACAGGTAATAGTAATATTGGAATCGGAAGAGATGCTTTGGGTTCAAATACTGCTGGTTCCGGTAATGTGGTTGTTGGTTCTTTTGCGATGTCAACCAACACTGCCGGTTCGGGAAACACGATGATAGGTGATTTAGCCGGACAAAATAATGTAAGCGGTAGTGGTAATGTGTTTCTCGGTAATTCTGCCGGAATAAATGAACTGGGGTCAAATAAATTATACATTGCAAATAACAGTACAGTAGCGCCTTTGATATATGGTGATTTTGTTACAGGCAATGTTAGTATTGGAACCGCCACAGCGAACCACAAGCTCAATGTGGATGGTAACATTGCATTAGAAAACGCTTTAGGTGTTGCGGCGCCGAATAGAATTATTGGTTTCCCAACGGGTGCGGCCGGAAATCACGGTGACCTTACCATTCAAGCCAAAAGCAATGTGTTTAGCGGTATTGCTTACACTGGTGGAAATTTGGTTTTATCAGGTGGTGATTTTAATTTATCGGGTGCAACGGGTCCTAATGGAGGAAATGTGATTGTACGCGCAGGTAGAAATTCATTTGATGGTTCCGGTGGAGGTGATATTGTTTTTCAAGCTTCAGGTATTGCTTATACTGAGCGCATGAGGATACGCGGTGTGAATGGGTTTGTTGGTATTGGAACTGCTGCGCCTAATGCACCGCTTCAGTTTTCAAATACAAATTTAAACCGTAAAGTGGTTTTGTTTGAGACTGCCAATAACAACCATCAATATATAGGATTTGGTAATGGAGCAAACGAATTGCGGTATCAGGTGAATGCAGCTGCCACTTCGCATGTGTTTTATTCGGCTATAGGTGCGGTTTCAAGTTTGGAGTTATTTAGAATAACCGGCGACGGCAACGTTGGAATTGCCAACGCAGCGCCAAATGCACCCTTGCAATTTGCCAACACCATAGTGAATAGGAAAATTGTTTTGTGGGAAGCTGCAAATAACGACCATCAGTTTTATGGTTTAGGTATCAATGGCGGAACATTACGGTATCAGGTGGATGCTACCAGTGCGGCTCACGTGTTTTATGCAGGAACAAGTCCTGCCACGAGCAATGAAATTTTCCGCATCAATGGCACCGGTCACATGAGAATGGGTAATGAAATAGGAACGGGCCAAGGTCCTACTTATCCGTTTGGCGGAAATGGCCTTGTAATCAGAAGAATTTTCACCACAAACACTTTTGCCGGAGAAGTTGTAGCCAGAACCGATCAGATGACCTTCGAAAGAGATGGCTCCAATGGGGGATTTAGAATCACAAATTCCAGCGGCAATGGTAATGAGGTTTGCAATTGTATGGGAGTGAACAACGCGGGTGTTGCTGTAAATAGAGCAATAAATAATATAGGATTAGGCGCTACGCAAGTGTATACCGATGGTCAGGGCATTGTTTTCTTGCATTGTATTTTTGGTGATCCTTTCAACGCGGGACATATGACAGAAATATCCATTAGCAGGCAGTTCCCTGATTTTTTCTGGGTTGGCACGGTAACTACGACACAAAACCAATAGTTTGAAGCGTGGTGTGGTTGAAAAAGGTATTTCTTTAAAAGTCAGAATTTGAAAAAATTGAATAAAAAATAATGAATTAAAATTATTTGATACGCATTACGATTTATTGATGATTAAACAAAACAAACACATGAAGGCATTTTTTATTTACCTGTTGTTATTATTTAGTTTCGCTGGCTTTGCGCAAAGTCCGGACAAAATCAATTACCAGGGTATGTTGCGCGATGGTACAGGATTACCTTTACCCAACACTGCGTTTACCATTCGATTTGAAATTTTGCAAGGCAGTGCTACTGGCTCTGCAGTATTTACTGAGCAACAATCATTACAAACTAATTCTCTTGGACTTTTTTCCACACAAATAGGCGCAGTGAATAACCTGGGAGTAATAAATTGGTCATCCTCCTCTCATTTTCTTCAGGTTTCAGTAGATCCTGCGGGTGGCACAAATTTTGTAGCCATGGGGAATGCACAACAGCTTATCTCAGTGCCCTATGCATTGAATGCCAATTCTGTTCCGGCCACTTTTTCAAACAATGTGTTGACAATAGGTACTAATAATTCGTTTACACTGAATGCAGCTTCTGACGCTACTTTAACCGGCACCGGAGCCGCAAGTGTTGTTTCTTCCGGAAACTCGCATACCATCGATGTTCCTGTTCCAACGTTTACAGGTGCGGGAACCACAACGGTTACCGGAACCTACCCCAATTATACCATCAATTCACAGTCCATATCTCAACCCCAAACATCACTCACTTCGTCGGGCATAGGTACCGTCACTTCTATCGGCACCAACAGTTTTGATATTAACGTACCACAAACGAATTTAACAGGTACCGGAGGGGCCAGTGTTACCGGTACATTCCCAAACTACACCATCAATGCACCTTCTGTTGTAAGTTATACTTCAGGAACCGGAATTGCTATTACTTCAGGATCCATCATAAATACCCTACCCAACCAAACTGTGACATTAAATGGAACCGGTGCCACAACAGTTACCGGAACTTATCCAAACTTCACCATCAACTCTCCGACTTTCGCGGCTAGTCCTCAATCTACATTAACCTCATCCGGAATTGGAACTGTTACTTCAGCGGGTACGAATAGTTTTAATATCAATGTGCCGCAAACGAATTTAACAGGCACAGGAGCAGTCACGGTAAGCGGTACGTTCCCGAACTACACGGTGAATGCGCCAGCGGCGACCAATTACACAGCAGGTACCGGCATTTCAATTGCTTCTGGTTCAATTAT
>JALOMJ010000098.1 GCA_025455485.1 Bacteroidia bacterium
AACCAGTCAAAACCGTAAGCGGCGTAACGATCGCTGAACAGGGTATTTTCAAACCGCATCCAAATCAACAATTGAAAAACAACAAACAACAACAATAGTGCGATGGAATAGTAAAAAGCGTTTCGATTCAAAAGCCCCTTTACACCGGAGATAAAATCTTTACCGGATTCGTATAGAAAAGGAACAAAAAGAACTATCAAAATGTTATTGGGACGAATCAAGAGTATAAGCCCCAACATTAAAGCGCTAAGCAAAAGGTATTGATTGGTTTTAGCTTGCACAAACGAAGCGTAGAAATACAAGAAGGCCGATATTGCTGCAAAGGAATACACATGCGACATGGCAGGCTCAACAACACTGTATTGGAACAAGGTGGTACCAAAAAACAAAAGCAGGATGACTAAATTGGAGATACGATTGGAAATGCCCTGAAGCCTAAAAAACTTCATCAGAAAGAATAATCCAAGCAAGGCATAGCAGAGTCCGGCCAAACTGATGCTTATTTGGTAAGGCAAACTCAAACCATCGGCGCTAAAATTAAAAAGCAGGGCAAATACAGTGGCGAGCAAATAAAATGGCAAAAGCAGAACCGATAAACCGGCTGGATGATGGGTGATGGTGTTGATGGTGCCGGGTTTCAGCCACTCGTAATCGGGCAAATACGTTTTACTGAACGTGGCTTGCAAATAGTAATAATAATATTCGGGGTCTCCGTCAATAAAATTAACAGCGCTGGTGTTTTGATTTTTCCAGACTAAAAAATAGGAGGCAATCAGGCCTCCCAGCCCGGCAAGCGATAAAACAATACGACTGTAATTATTTTGAACGGAAGCGAACACTTTAGCCTACACTGCCCTCCAAACTGATGGCCAGAAGTTTCTGCGCTTCAACCGCAAATTCCATCGGCAATTTATTGAGCACTTCTTTGCAGTAGCCGTTAACGATAAGTGCAATGGCCTTTTCCATGTCGATACCCCTTTGTTTGCAGTAAAACAATTGGTCTTCTCCGATTTTGCTGGTTGTGGCTTCGTGTTCCACCACCGCGCTTTTGTCTTTTATTTCAATATAGGGGAAGGTGTGTGCCCCGCATTGATCGCCCATAAGCAAACTGTCGCATTGCGAAAAGTTTCTTGCATTTGTGGCGCCTTTGCGAATCTGAACCAAACCGCGATAGGAGTTGTTGCTTTTTCCCGCGCTGATGCCTTTTGAAATAATGGTGCTTCTGGTGTTGCGACCAATGTGAATCATCTTCGTACCGGTATCGGCTTCCTGACGGTTGTTGGTTAAGGCAACGGAATAAAATTCACCCACCGAGTTGTTTCCTTTCAAAATCACAGATGGGTATTTCCAGGTGATGGCTGAGCCTGTTTCCACTTGTGTCCACGAAATTTTGGAATTGTCTTCTAAACAAATACCGCGTTTGGTTACAAAATTAAAAATGCCGCCTTTGCCGTCTTTATCACCGGGATACCAGTTTTGTACCGTGCTGTATTTTACTTCAGCGTCGCGGTGAGCAATAATTTCTACAATGGCCGCGTGCAGTTGGTTTTCATCGCGTTGAGGTGCTGTACACCCTTCGAGGTAAGAAACATAAGAGGACTCATCGGCCACAATCAAGGTTCTTTCAAACTGTCCGGTGCCGGTGGAGTTGATTCGGAAATAAGTGGACAATTCCATAGGGCAGCGCACGCCTTTTGGTATGTAACAAAATGAACCATCGCTGAATACAGCACTGTTAAGGGCAGCGTAATAATTATCGGTATAAGGCACCACCAGGCCCATGTATTTTTTTATGAGATCGGGGTGTTCAAGAACGGCCTCGCTGAAGGAGCAGAAAATAATGCCCTTTTCGGCAAGTGTTTCCCGAAACGTAGTTTTTACCGAAACGCTGTCGAACACAGCATCCACCGCAATGTTGGATTGTACCCCGCTCAAACGTTTTTGTTCTTCGAGTGAGATGCCCAGTTTTTCGAAGGTTTTTAAAAGTTCAGGATCGACTTCATCCAGACTTTTTAATTCCGGTTTCTTTTTTGGTGCGGAATAATAGCTGATGTCCTGAAAATTAATTTTCGGATAAGGAATGTGTGCCCAATGATTGGGTTCCTTCATGGTCAGCCAATGGCGGAAAGCTTTCAAACGAAATTCCAGCATCCATTCCGGTTCATTTTTTTTGGCACTCAAGGCCCTTACCACATCTTCATTCAGCCCTTTGGCAAAGGTGTCGGAATCAATGTCGGTGATAAACCCCCATTTGTATTCACTATTAATGTGTTCTTCTAATATCTCGTTTTGTTCAGCCATCGCTAATTTCGTTTTAGTGTCATTCGTGCAACCCGATAGCTATCGGGTCTTGGCTTAAACCGAGAAGGATTCTCCACAGCCACAAGTGCGGTTAGCGTTTGGATTAATGAATACAAATCCTTTTCCATTTAAACCTCCGCTGTATTCCAATTCCGTGCCAACGAGATAAAGAAAGCTTTTGCGGTCAACCACTATTTTGATGCCCTTATCTTCGAACTGCTGATCGCCTTCTTTCAATTGATTGTCGAATTCCAATTTGTAGGATAAACCCGAACAACCTCCACCTTCAACCCCAACGCGAATAAACGTGTCAAGCGGACGGTTTTCGGCTTTGATCAAATCAAGAGCATGATTTTTGGCATTTTCGGTTACAGTAATCATAACGTATTGTTTTGTAGGTATATAACTGATTATAGTTAATTAGACTAAATCTAATTAGACTGCAAAAATACCATAAATATGGTATACAATCAATACCTTAACAGAAATAAAGAAATAATGTTTCGATGAGCAAAAAGACGTGGTGTTTTTAGAATTCGCTCTTCACGTGAAATTCGATGTCTGGAAACTTTTCCTTAGCCATTTGTAAGAGCCAGGCGCTTTCAGCCAAAAAAACCGGGCGGCCTTCTTTGTCGTTTGCGATGTGTGCGTGCCTGTCGTGAAGAAAAGCATCCAGTTTCTTTTTATCCTCACAGCTCACCCAAAGTGCTTTGTAAAGGTCAATCTGGTCGAAACTGGCGCTGGCATTGTATTCGGATTTTAAACGGTGTTGTATCACCTCAAACTGAAGCGCTCCAACGGTTCCGATTACTTTTCGTCCATCTACTTTTTTGGTGAACAATTGCGCTACCCCTTCGTCGGTTAACTGCTCTAAACCCTTTTGAAGTTGTTTGGTTTTCATGGGGTCGAGGTTAGTTACGTACCTGAACAATTCGGGCGAAAAGCTTGGAATACCCTTGAATTGCAAATCAGCGCCTTCCGTTAAAGAATCGCCAATTTTAAAATTGCCGGCATCATACAAACCAACTACATCGCCGGGATAGGCCTCGTCGATTACCGATTTTTGCTGAGCCATGAAGGCCGTAGGGTTGCTGAACCTCAACTGTTTTTTATCCCTTACGTTGTAATAATATTTGTTGCGCTCAAACTTTCCGGAACAAATTCTCAAAAAAGCAATGCGGTCGCGGTGTTTGGGGTCGAGGTTGGCGTGAATTTTAAACACAAACCCACTGAATTTAGCGTCCTCGGGTTTTACTGTTCCAAGATCGGTTTCTCTTGGTCCGGGAGATGGGGCAATTTCGACAAAACAATCCAATAATTCTTGTATTCCGAAATTGTTTACCGCACTGCCGAAAAACACCGGGGAAATTTTGCCTTGCAGGTATTTTTCAGTGTCAAGGGTATCGTATACTCCATCAATAAGGTCCACATCGGCTATTAGCTGTTCAGCAAAATCTTTGCCCACACGCTTTTCAATCAAAGGATCGTGGATGTTCTTGATGGTAACTTTTTCTTCAACGGTGGTTTTACTGTCGCCCTGAAACAGGTTCAAGGCTTTTTTGCTGAGGTCGTAAACCCCCTTGAACGATTTACCAATGCCAATGGGCCAGGTCATGGGCCTCACCTTGATGTTCAGTTCCTTTTCAATTTCATCCAGCAAATCAAATGGGTTCTGCCCTTCGCGGTCGAGTTTATTGATAAACACAATCACCGGGGTGTTGCGCATGCGGCACACCTCCAGCAATTTACGGGTTTGAGGTTCCACTCCTTTTACACAGTCAATCACCATAATAACGCTGTCAACAGCGCTGAGGGTGCGGTAGGTGTCTTCTGCAAAATCTTCGTGACCGGGGGTATCCAGGATGTTGACTTTGTAGTTTTTATAATCAAACGCCATCACTGAAGTTGAAACTGAAATTCCCCTTTGCTTTTCGATTTCCATAAAGTCAGAGGTGGTAGACTTTCTGATTTTGTTTGATTTTACAGCTCCTGCGGTCTGTATGGCCCCGCCGAACAACAGCAGCTTTTCGGTAAGTGTTGTTTTCCCTGCATCGGGGTGTGCAATAATGGCAAAGGTTCTTCTTCTTTTTATCTCCTCTGAAATAGTCATACAGGGCTGAATTGGCCGGCAAAGATAATTCTTTTTTAACGTAGTGTGTTTTTGGCGGATAATCACAACTTGTGGTTAATAAGATTCGATGAACCCAAAAGAAGCCCCTGTTTTGTTGATTAAATTTAGCTTTTGTAAAGCCTTTACCCCTACATGAATAAAACGAGAATACTGCTGCCTCTCCTTTGTTTCATTATTAAGGTTTCGGCTCAATCCGAAGTCAAAATTCCCACTTACAAATCGTATTTTGAAGAGGGCTCCTATCTTTTGGTGGAGAACGATCCGGCAGGTGCACTGCGCAATTTTGAAATTGCCTACCGGATGGATTCATCTTCGGCCAATATCAATTACATGCTGGGCATTTGTTACTTGCAGTCTGCAATGAAAAAAACCAGAGCCGAGTACCATTTGGCAAAGGCGATACAAAACATTTCCAATTCGTACAAAGCTGATATGGCTTCCGAAAAAGCAGCTCCTCCTTTAGCGTATTATTTTTATGGCCAGGCCCTGCACGTTAACTATAAGTTTGATGAAGCCTTAAAACAGTTTGGGGAATTTAACCGTTATGTAGATCCTAAGGATAAGGAGTACATGAAAATGCTTGAAAAAGAAGTGGCTACTTCTACGCTTGCAAAAAAAATGATTGCAGATCCCATCAATGTGCTCATTTCCAATTTGGGTGAAAACATTAATTCCGAATTTCCGGAATACAGTCCGGTATTGAATGCAGACGAAAATGTCTTGATTTACACCACGCGACGTCCGAGTAGCACAGGGGGACAAAAAACCCCGGAAGGGGATTATTTTGAAGACATTGTAGTAAGTTACAAGGATGAAAACGGAAATTGGGGCCCTCCCAAAAGTCTGAGCGACAATGTAAATTCAATGGGTCACGAAGCCTCTATTAACCTTTCTCCCGATGGACAAATCCTTATTGTGTTTAAAGACAATAACGGGAATGGCGATATTTATTATACCAGTTTTGATGGAACAGAGTGGAGCACATTAAATGAATTTGGGTCGAATGTGAATACTGAATTTTGGGAATCACACGCTTGTTTAAATGCAGACGGCACAGTATTGTTTTTTGCCTCTGACCGGCCGGGAGGATATGGCGGAAAAGACATTTACCGTTGTGTAAAATTGCCCAACGGACAATGGAGCAAAGCCCTGAATATGGGGGAAAATATCAATTCCGAATATGATGAGGATGGGGCATTTATCCATCCTGATGGACAAACATTTTTTTATTCAACCAATGGTTATAAAACCATGGGAGGATACGACATCATGTATGCTACATTGAACGAAGACAATAAATTTTCAAATGCCACCAATATTGGGTATCCTATAAACACCACCGATGATGATATTTTTTATGTTACCTCACCTGATGGTAAGCGAGGCTATTTTTCTTCGGCCAAGAAAGATGGTTATGGCAAAAACGATATTTATAAAATTACCATTGCCGAACCCAGGGAAAAGTTTTTAGCTTTGTTTAAAGGGCGCTTAATTCCGGCTGAAGGAGAAATTTTGCCCGAGCACCTGATAATTGTTGTGCGAGATAAAGAGTCGAACGAAATCGTTGGCACTTATCGTCCGAGGCTCGAAAATGGGAGCTTTTCAACCATCCTCCCTCCCGGCCGAGAATACAACTTTTCATACAGAACAGAAGCCGGTGAGGAGTTTTATAACGAAGACGTGAGTGTGAGCCGAAATCAGTCTTATCAGGAGATTAAACGGGAAGTGAATCTGGAACCTGTTAAACTGGTTGGGAAGGTGAAAGTAAAACACCAGAACATAGTGTTTAATATGAAGGTGATGAATAGTAAAACACACCCCAGGGCCATCAATAAGGCAAAAATTACACTGTTGTGCGATTCATGCACCCCACAAGTGTTTGAAAGCGATTCTCTTGGAAACAACAATGGTGTTGTAATGGAAGCCGATAAAAATTATACTGTTTATGCCGAAACAAGTTACAAACGCTCAGCACCTATTGTGATAAGCACGGCCGGGATGGGCACAGCACGGATTATAAACCAACCAATTTATCTGTATGGCAAATCCGAAAAGTATTCTGCTGTTGAATACAAATTAAACGTGTTGGTAAAAGATGCCAAAAATAATAAGGCAATTCAAGGTGCGGAGGTTGCGTTGGTGTCATCTGATGGCAAAAAGCTCTTGTTAAGAACTAATAATGCCGGACTTCTGGAGGGTATTTCCCTCAATTCAGACACTAAGTACACCATATTGGCCAGCAAAAACGGGTATGCGTCGGATAAAGAAAGTTTTGAAACAGGATCACTAGAGCAAGCTAAAATTATCAGTAAGGAAATACAGATAGTTGTGGGGCAGGATTCGGGAGTGGCTATAAATTGCCCATTTCCGGATACGGAATACGAAATATATTTTAAATACAACCGAAATAAAAAAGAAATCAGCGACCCTTGTTGGCAGCCATTCATTAACAAGATAAGCACACTCAGTCGCTCAGGAAACATTACCATTGAGGTGAACGCCAGCGCCTCTAAAGTGCCTACACGCAAGTACAGAACGAACGAAAAATTAGCTGAAATCAGAGCGTCCCGTCTAAGAAAAGAGATTGTGGATGCAGTAAGCAGAAACGGTGGCAATCCCACAAAAATCACATTCGAAATGCACTCTGCAGTAGGTGGCCCTGAATACATGGGCGATTGGAACATAGGCCGAAAAAAATACGAAGCCCATCAATTCTCCAAAGCTAAGGTGAAGTAAGTTTGTTTCTTTAATCCTCTTCTTTCTTTTTAGTACTTTTGCGCGATGACATCGCCACAATGGTTTGAAAATTGGTTTAACTCGCCCTATTACCATTTATTGTATAACCACCGCAACTACAACGAAGCCAGTCTTTTTATACAAAACCTTTACCGAAAGTTGCAACTTAAAGCACATGACAAAGTATGGGATTTGGCCTGCGGAAAAGGAAGGCATTCTTTGGCTTTACATCAACTCGGTTTGGATGTCACCGGCACCGACCTTGCTGCCAACAGTATACAGGAAGCGCAAAACAGTGCAGAAGATGGCCTTGATTTTTTTGTGCATGACATGCGAAAGCCCTTTCGTGAAACGTATTTCGATTTAGTGCTCAATCTGTTTACCAGTTTAGGGTATTTTTCTGACGAGTGCGATAACGAAAAGGTGTTTAAAAACGTAGATGCGGCCTTAAAACCGGGAGGTTTGTTTTTGATTGATTTTTTTAACTCTCAAAAAGTGCTGAGTTCTTTTAGAAACCAGTACATTGAAAAACGCGGTGATATCACTTTTCAGATCACCAAACAGGTGCAAAACAAACGCATCAACAAACACATCGAATTCAATTGTGGTAACAAGGATTACTTTTTTGAAGAGCAGGTTTCCTTGCTAAGGCTTGAGGACTTTGAGAGTTTCGCCAAAAACACTAATTTAAAACTGGAAAAAGTTTACGGTAATTACCATTTTGAGCCTTTTGACCCATCACACTCTGAACGACTGATAGTGATTTTTAGAAAAGAAAAGTGATAACTGTTTTGTACATACTTTTTTTAATTGCACCCATTCTGCTCACCGGAAGTCTGGCACTTGTAATTCGGATCAATCAGGTCAACCTGCGCCTGCTGTTGGCCTTTAGCGCAGCCTATCTTTTTGCCCTTTCCATCATACACCTTTTGCCTGAAGCCTATGAATTTGGTCAGGTTAAACAAATGGGTTTGTTTATAGTGTTGGGCTTTACCATTCAATTGATTATCGATACGTTTAGTACAGGAATTGAACATGGGCATGTGCACCTGCACAGTACTGAATGCAAATCGCACTTGCCCATGGGCATTGTAATCGGATTATTTATGCACTCCTTCCTCGAAGGCCTGCC
>JALOMJ010000226.1 GCA_025455485.1 Bacteroidia bacterium
AAGGGCATTACGAAAGTCTGGAAGCGGCAAAAACCTGGGGCTTCAAAATAAGCGAACACGTGAATTTGTGCCGGGGGATAGAGGAGGTGCTCAAGTACATTCACCATTGGGAGGAAAAAAGGTTTAAACTGCCTTTTGATATTGATGGCATTGTGATTAAAGTAAACAATTACAAACAACAACGGCATTTGGGCTTCACGGCTAAATCCCCGCGCTGGGCCATAGCCTATAAATACAAAGCTGAGCAGGTAAGCACCGAATTGTTGTCCATAGCCTATCAAGTTGGGCGAACGGGGGCCATAACGCCCGTAGCCAATCTTAAACCGGTGCACCTTGGCGGAACAACCGTTAAACGTGCCTCCTTGCATAACGCCGATATTATCGAAAAACTGGATGTGCGCGTGGGCGATCATGTGTTTGTAGAGAAGGGAGGAGAAATCATTCCTAAAATTGTGGCCGTTGATTTACCAAAACGCAAACCCGGCGCTCACAAAACGCACTATATCACCCACTGTCCGGAATGCGGTACCGAATTGAAACGAAGTGAAGGAGAGGCCGCGCATTTTTGCCCCAATCAAAATTTTTGCCCGCCACAAGTAAAAGGTAGAATAGAACATTTTGTGTCGCGCAGGGCCATGAACATTGATAGTTTGGGCGCAGAAACTATTGAACAACTTTATTCGGCAGGACTAATAAAAAACTTTGCCGATTTATACGATTTAAAAAAAGAAGATCTTTTGCCTTTGGAACGCATGGCAGAAAAGTCAGCACAAAATTTATTGGATGGTATTGAAGCCAGTAAAAAGGTTCCTTTTGAAAGGGTGTTATTTGCTTTGGGCATACGCCATGTGGGGGAAACCACGGCTAAAAAATTGGCTAAAAAATTCCGAAGTCTGGATGCACTCATGAAGGCCTCACGCGAAACCTTACTTGAAGCCGACGAAGTAGGGGAGGTGATTGCTGAAAGTTTGCATGAGTTTTTCTCTAATCAACAAAATCAGGAACTCATCAAACGTTTGCAACACAAGGGCCTTACTTTTGAATTGCACGAAAGTCAGATCAAGGCCGGCAGTGAAAAATTAAAAGGCCTAAGCATTGTGATTAGCGGTGTGTTCACGCGCCACAGCCGCGATGAATTAAAGGATTTGATTGAATTGCATGGGGGAAAAAATTCAGGCTCCATCTCCGGCAAAACATCTTTTGTATTGGCCGGTGAAAACATGGGTCCCGAGAAATTGAAAAAGGCACAAAGTTTGGGTGTAAAATTAGTGTCTGAGGGCGAGTTCGAGCAGATGATTAAAATTTAATTTTTACAGCCAGAAATGTAAATGTTGTTTTTCCTTTAGTTCGCTTCTAAAAAACACATAACCTGAAGAATACGTATCGATGCTTAGCCTAACGCTCGGGTGTTGTTTGATTTCTTCCCAGGCTATGCTCATTTCATGGCTCCAGTGTATGTCATCAAAAACAATGCAGCTTTGCTCATTCACTTTTTCAAGCAAGTAATGAAAGTAGCGTAGTGTGGCCTCGCGATGATGGTTTCCGTCAACATAAGCCAGGTCAAAGGTTTGTATGGTGTTTAACAGCTCAGGTAAACGCTGGTCAAAATTTCCTGCAATGAACTCAATGTTGTGTGTGTTAATTTTTCGGGCTTGTTCACTTGCAAACGCTATTAAATTTTTTGAACCTTCCAAACTGAAAACTTTTCCATTTTTGTTGGCTCTGGCCAGGTAGAGTGTATTTAAGCCCAGGGAGGTGCCCAACTCAATGGTGGTTTTGTAATCAAAGTAGTTAATCAGGCGAAATAAAATCTGTGATTGAACTTTGTTGCTTATGCCGTTTTTGGCAATGCTGCTTACTTTTCGGGTAGTATTTGGCAGCAGTTTGGAACCGGCACCCAAATCCTCCACGTTTAAAGTTGTGTTGTTTTTTTGCAGTTCGGCACGCCGTGTTTCAAGGTGTTCAAACTCGTAAAAGAAGTTGTTGTTATAAAATACTTCTTCGCACAAACGGTAGGCAAACGGAGAATGTACCCCGTGTCCGCCTGCAGAGGAAATAAAAAAATGCCGGATAAAGGAACTGATTTGTTTAAAATCAGGAAGCCGAACTAATGGCATAGAGTATTTTTTTAGCAGGGGTTTTTTGGTAATCGGGCAGAGTTTCCTGCTCCATAAAATAAAGATAAAGGGTTTTTATTGGTTTTTCAGGACGATTTTTATTCCAGCGTTTCAGAAAGTTGTTTGCGTAAAGATGCCTCAAAAAAATAAATTTTTCATTTTGCATATTTTCTGCAAGTTTTCTCCATCGGTCGCTTTTGTACATAGATACAATGTGATTAGGTTTTGAGTAGTCAACATAATCCCGATTTAACCTTAAATCCCATTGTCGGCCAAGCGAGTCAAGACCATGGTAAACCAACCAGCCGTCTTTTTTAAGAATACCCGGCGAAAACATGCCCCAGTTTTGATTGAGTCTGACGGCATTGCTAACATAACGCAAGGTTTTGTTTGGTTGGTAGGGGAACCAGTAAAGTGTACTGAAATTTATGAATAAACACAATGCAACGAGAAGTAAAATGAGAAGATTTTTCAGGTTGAGGCTGAGGTTAAGGTTGAGTGGATTTTGATGGGGCATGAGAAAGGTAAAACGGGATTCAAGTTGATCGAAC
>JALOMJ010000099.1 GCA_025455485.1 Bacteroidia bacterium
TGATTTAATTAAGCTGTCAAATACAAGTTTAATGTCGTTAAACAAACGGCTGTCCTTGTGGTACAACCTTTGTTTCATGCCTTTGTATACATCAATTTCCACAGGAGCGTACAAGCTTTTCATGATTTGCAACTGATTCTGCAAATACACGGGGTCGCTTTCCATGGCCGAGTCAAGATTTCGTTTGGTGAGTATTTTATCCTGATCATCGGTGAGAATCACCGGCACAGTGGTGTTTTCCTGAAGGACTTTTAACACGAAGGAAACATCCTGATTCCCGGAAAGGTCATCGCCTTTACTCAGTTCTCGTGTGGCTTCAGCAAAAAGTTCGGCTTTTTTGGTTTCACTGATTTTTATTTTCTCAAACAGTTCTTTGGTAAATTTTACCAGACTGGCCTTTTTTTGCACTGCTTTGGCCCAGAGCTCTACTTTCTGTTTTTCATTTAGTTTGATTTGCTGCACCAAATTGCTGCTGTACCAGAACGACACCATCACAATGAGCAGTGCGGCGGCGGCCAGTCCCATTTTCCAGCGTTGTTTACGGGCGTAGATGTTCACGTGCAAATGAAATTTGAATAAAGATAGTGGATTTTAGAAGTCTTCCTCGTCCTCTTCTTTCTTTTTAGGCTCAAGTGGTTTTTTTGCAGGGGGCTTTCCGGGTTTTTCCAGCTCAAATTTGGTTTCCTCTTGCCTTTTTTTCACCTGAACACTGTCTTTTCTAAAGAGTCCGAATTCTTCCTTCAGTAGGCTTCTCAGCTCTTGTTTTTCTTCTTTCAGGTCGCTCTTCAGTTTTTCCTTTAGGCCTTTTTTGTCGAATTTAATGATGGGCTTGTCCACCGTGCCGGTCATGAGTATAAAAGCGCTTCTTCGGTTTTCAGGATCGTTTTCCACTACGCCAAACTCATCGTCTTTTGTTTTGCGTTTTTTGGCCAGCAGTTCACTTAGCAACAATTGAAAATGGTACTCAATTTCATTATTGAAGGTATGATGCCCCCAAAATTCAAGGTTAAGGGCATTACTTCGTATAAACGTTTTTGGAAACACAATCTTTTGTTCTTTTATCTGCACCTGACTTTGCAAAGTTGAAAACCGGATGTGCTGAAGGTCTTTTACATCCACAAACTTTGAAAGACTCATCATGGGTTGAAAGTCCTTGAGCTCCCCTTTTTCAATAGTAATATCGCAATTGGAGCGAATGGAATTGTAGTCCGCTTCCAGAGCATTAGACCAGGATCCGCTTAAATCAACTTGTGCCGTGGCGTAACCTTTCAAGTGGCTGTCCATTAAGGTGCTTTGCCCAAAATTATTAAATTGTTTAAAGAGCTCGCTGATGTTGATGTGCTTAAAATTACTCTGCAACACCAGGTCTAGTTTGTTTTTTGAATTGTCGAAAAAGGCGTTGATCTCGGCCTCACCTTCCATGACCTTTAATTTCACATCACTGGCAATGGCTTTCTGGTTTTTGATTTCAAAATTTCCACTGATGTTTTGAGCTTTAAATTTAGCGTAGGCAAAATTTTGTATTCTGGCATCTAATCTGAACAGCACGTTGGGAGGAATGAGTGGCGCGTTTTTTTCTTCCGATGAATAATACTTCATGAGTAAATCTTCCAATTGAAGGTTTTCAGAACTTACATCTCCGTATATGATTAAGGGTTTGGTTTTGTCGTTCAGATAATCAAACAAGCCCGGGACCTGCCCACTGATCAGCAAATCGGAGCTGCCTCTGATGAGTCGGCAATTCATCAATTCGGCTTGCCCATCTACAACCAATAAGGTACAGGCCGGAAGTTTGGATGTTTTTTCATCCCCCTTAAATTGCAATTCAAGATCTTTTATTTCTGCCCGGCTACGCAATTGCAACTCTTTTCCAAAAGCATTTTGTTTGAACTGGTCCCACAAACCATTAAAAACCAGGTTGAGTTTTAATTCCCCACTCAAACGGCTGATGGTATCAATGGGATAAAAACGAATGAGGTTTTCGAGGTGCAGGTCGGCGTCAGCATTCAAACTGATTTCAGGATGTTCAAAGTTTTTTACGTAAAATTCTGCAGCTAAGGCATCGCCACACAATTGAAGCCGCATTTTTTCCACGTCAAGTTCTGATTGATCAGGACTCAACAACAAATTGCCCTTCACAAAAAGGCCTTGCACTTTTGTGGAGCTTGGCATGTATTCCACGTCCCCGTTCTCTATGCCAAAATCGGCGGTAAGCCTGTATTTTGATGTCCTGTTGTAGCTGTATTTACCCTTGATGTAAAAATTCCCATCGCTTTTGTAATCCCGTATTTTTCCTTTGAATTCAGCTGGGAGTAATGAAAGCAGAGAGGAGATGTCCAGTTTCGGAGCCGAGAACGTAATTTTAGCGGAATTGAGTTGATTACTATAATCCAACTCCCCCTTCAGATCAAGTTTGAGGGAATTGAGGCTGATGTCGGCAGTTTTAAAAACATAACGGTCCTTATTAACTTCAAGCGTCATCAGCAAATCACAGTTTTTTTCTTTCAAGTAAGTTTTTCCCGATTGTGTATAGTTATAAACGGTGGTTTTGCTTTTTAGTTTGAGATCATAGGCATTGGCATAAAAGTCGCCTGAAAGCTGAAGCTGATGAAGCAACATGGCACATTTTATTTCCGTATCCAGATCCTTGTAGTTGAAACGGAGTTTTTCCGCTTCAATGGATTGAAGATGAAAATTCAGATCATCGCCGCTGTTATCAGCCGCTGTGCTATCTGATTTCCAGAAATAATAATTGGGGGTTCCGTCTTTCAAATACTTTACATTGAGCACCCCTTTTTTTAGACTGATTTTTTCAATCGTGTATTTCCCTTCCCATAAATTTCGGATGTTGAAATACAAATTAAGCCTGTCGGTGTACAAAAGAGTGTCGCGCTTTTTCACTTTTAATGCTTCAAGCATTAGCATGTTCCTGAATTCAACAGAACAATAGGGGAAGGTTTTTAGAATGGTGAGGTCGATATTTTCCGGATCCACAATTACCTCTGCCTGCAAGTTTTTGTTTAATTCTTTAATTACGATGCCTTTCACCTCGTTTTCATAAATAAATAAAAGGGAAATAAGGGTAATTACAGAAATGAGCAAGACAATGGAAACAATGCCCAATACTTTGAGCAGTTTGCGCAATACGCCTTTTTTTTTAGGTTGTGGCAGTTCTTCAGAACCCATACCTTCAAATTTCACTATTCTCCTATTTGTTTTAGTGACCTCGAGGATAAAAAATAAACAATATGTGTTTTATAAGACCTAACCCGGCAAAAGTCACAAGATTTTGTGGTTAAACGGGCAAAATTTTAACAGCCTTCTGTCTTCTCTGTAGCCCGAATCGATTAACTTTGTGAAAACACTTGGTCATGAAAAAAGTCTTCATCTTAGCGGCGCTTAGCCTGATATTGATTCCTGCCATCAGTTCTTTTATTTCCAGTGCAGAAGAATTGCCCTTAAATGCGGGTCTACCGATGCCGGACTACAAAATGAAGGACGTGAGTGGAAAAATGCTCTCACTCACGGATGCCAAAACAAAAAAGGGCCTTTTGGTGATTTTCAGTTGCAACACCTGCCCTTATGTAAAACTCAGCGAAAGTCGCATACGGGAATACTCCAATTATTGTTTGGAAAACAAAATTGGGTGCATCCTGGTGAACAGCAATGAAGCCCAGCGCATTGAAGAAGACAGTTTTGAGGAGATGCGGAAATACTACCAGGCACAACAACTGAAATGCGCTTACGTGGTGGATGAAAAAAGCCAATTGGCCGATGCCTTTGGCGCTACCCGCACACCGCAATGTTTTTTATTTGATGCCAATGGCCTGGTTTACAAAGGCGCCATCGACGATAACGTAAAGGACCCGGAAGCGGTAAAAGCCTTTTATCTTAAAGATGCTCTTGCAGCCCTCCATTCGGGCCAAAAGCCGGGCTTACAACAAACCAAATCCATAGGTTGCACCATTAAACGTTTGGAATAGGCTTCTCCGGATACCTATAAACGCTTAACTTTGCGCTCCATGTTCAACAAACCCCTGGATCCGGAAGATTTTTATTATAGTCCCGAAGGCTACATCGTTTTTACAGAAAAATACCACTTGAAAAGAGGCTATTGTTGTAAAAGTGGTTGTAAACACTGCCCTTATGGGTATGACAAAAACACGGGTGGGTTTAAAAAGCCTACCCAAGGAACAAAATAGCCTAAAAACTATTAAAATTTCTATTGTATCGGAAAAATTAATACTAAAATTTCCAATATGATGGAAAAAACGATACATTTGAGCATGCTACAGCGCCAAATTCAACCTCGAATAGAAAAATGGTTCTTTAGACATAAGGCATTGGTGATAACCGGTGCAAGACAAGTAGGAAAATCTACATTGGTCAATCAATTGGCAGAAGCGGCCGGGGAGAAATCGGTTTATTTGAATGCCGATGAAGCCAGAATAAGAAAATTATTGAAGGACCCCGACCGAAATCAGTTAAGTAACATCATAGGAAAAAGTAAACTGGTGATATTTGATGAAATACAGCGGATTGAAAATTGCGGACTCTTATTAAAGATTTGTGTGGATAATTTTAAGTCCGTACAATTTCTTGCTACAGGATCATCCGCGCTGGATATTTCAGAAAAAATTTTCGAACCTCTTACAGGTCGCCATTTGCTTTACCACCTTTATCCTTTTTCCTTACGTGAACTTTATGCCGATCGTTCTTCGTTTGAAGTAGAGGCTGAATTGCCATTTCATCTGGTATTTGGAATGTACCCCGACGTGTGCACAAACAAAACTGAGGCAGAACTTTTAATTAAAAATTTAACCAATCAATACCTTTACAAAGATGTATTGGCCTGGAAGGACATTCGTAAACCTGATTTACTGGATAAACTCCTTCAATTGCTGGCTCATCAGGCAGGTTCTGAAGTCTCCCTTCATGAGCTGGCATTGAACCTTGGAATAAAAACCGAAACAGTGGAAAGCTACATCGGTCTTTTAGAAAAATCATTTGTAGTTTATCGACTCAGTGCATTCAGCAACAACCCAAGGAAAGAAGTCACCAAAATGAAAAAAATATTGTTTTGGGATAATGGCATTAGAAATGCTATAGTTGGCGATTTCAGGCCTTTATCAGAGCGCAGTGATGCCGGCATCCTGTGGGAGAATTTTATGATTAGCGAACGCATGAAACAAAATGCATATCTTCAAAACGATGTTCGTTCGTTTTTTTGGCGAAGCTTGCAAAAGCAGGAGGTAGATTATGTGGAAATAAAAGGCAAACAAATTAGTGCCTTTGAGATGAAATGGAACAACAGAAGAACTAAAATCACAAAAGCATTCACAAATTTATACCCCAAGGCTTCAACCCAACTTGTTCAACCAACAAATTTTGCGGAGTTTTGTTACTTGCAGAAAGAAGAGAATCCATGAACTTTAAAGACCAAATACTCCAAGGCATCCCGGCCGAATTGCCGCCTGCTGCGAAATTTGACCCCTTAGTGAATCACGCGCCCAAACGCAAAGACATTTTGAGTAAGGAGGAAAAAACTCTGGCCATAAAAAATGCGCTGAGGTATTTCGAAAAAAGACATCACTCTGTGCTCGCCCTGGAGTTTGCAGAAGAACTCAAAACCTACGGACGCATATACATGCACCGCTTTCGCCCCGATTACAAAATAGTGGCTCGTCCGATTTTAGACTACCCTCACCAAAGCCTTCAGGCCGCGGCTATCATGCACATGCTTAGCAATAATCTCGATCACGCCGTTGCTCAGCACCCACACGAATTAATTACCTATGGCGGAAATGGTGCGGTGTTTCAAAACTGGGCACAGTATTTACTCTGCATGCAGTACCTGGCCACCATGACGGATGAACAAACTCTGGTTTTATACAGCGGCCATCCCATGGGGCTGTTTCCATCTCATGCCAATGCACCGCGCGTGGTGGTAACCAATGGCATGATGATTCCCAATTACAGCAAACCTGACGATTGGGAAAAATTTAACGCTTTAGGGGTCACTCAGTACGGACAAATGACGGCCGGCAGTTTTATGTATATCGGTCCCCAAGGCATAGTACACGGCACTACCATAACCGTTATGAATGCCGCCCGCAAAAAATTTAAGACAGAAGCGGAACGCCGGGGAAAATTGTTTGTAACCTGTGGATTGGGAGGCATGAGCGGAGCACAACCCAAAGCTGCTAAAATTGCAGGGCTTGTATCCATTACAGCCGAAATTAATCCCAAAGCGGTGAAAACCCGACATTCGCAAGGCTGGGTGGATGAGGTGTTCAGTGATTTAAATCAACTGATGGCCAGAACCAGGGCCGCTCAAAACAACAAAGAGGCGGTGAGTTTAGCCTATCAGGGAAATGTGGTGGACTTATGGGAAAAGTTGGTTCAGGAAAACATGATGGTGGACATTGGCAGTGATCAAACTTCCCTTCACAATCCCTGGGCCGGAGGGTATTATCCTGCAGGGTTTAGCCTTGAAGAGAGTAACGCTATGATGGCGAATGAACCTTTGAAGTTTAAGCAGGAAGTTCAAAAGACCCTGGTGCGTCACATCAATGCGGTGAACACCTTGCACAACAAAGGGATGTATTTTTTTGATTATGGCAACGCCTTTTTATTAGAAGTATCAAGAGCAGGTGGGGATGTGTTTAAAAAAGGCTCAACCGAAGCATTCAGGTACAATTCCTACGTGCAGGACATATTAGGGCCTATGTGTTTTGATTACGGGTTTGGTCCTTTTCGCTGGGTATGTACTTCTGCAAAACCGGAGGATCTGGCAATGACGGACAGCCTGGCGCAAGAGGTGCTTGAAAACATGTACAAGGTGGCGCCGGATGAAATTAAACAACAATTACAGGACAACATCCTTTGGATAAAAGACGCTCAGAAAAATAACCTGGTGGTAGGTTCACAAGCCAGGATTTTGTATGCAGACAGTGAGGGCCGGATAAAAATTGCTCAAGCCATTAACAAAGCCATACGAGAAGGAAAAATTTCCGCACCGGTGGTCTTAGGTCGCGATCATCATGACGTGAGTGGAACCGACAGCCCTTACAGGGAAACCTCAAACATTTACGATGGCAGTAAATTTACAGCTGATATGGCCGTACATAATTTTGTAGGTGATGCCTTTCGCGGCGCTACCTGGGTGAGTTTGCACAACGGCGGTGGAGTAGGCTGGGGCGAAGTGATGAATGGGGGCTTTGGTCTTGTTTTAGATGGAAGTGTAGAAGCCGATCGCAAACTTGAGCAAATGTTATTCTGGGATGTGAATAACGGCATCGCCCGCCGAGGCTGGGCTCGTAATGAGGAGGCCCTTTTTGCCATTAAGCGTGAAATGGAACGCAGTCCAAGTCTAAAAGTTACATTGCCTAATCTTGTGGACGAAACTTTACTAAAAAATTTATTTTAACTCTATACTGATATGATGCTCTCAAAATTTCGCATTCTTTTTTTTCTAGCAGGTTTTTCGACTCTGGTTTATGGACAAAACAAACTCCTTAGTATACAAGATGCGGTTCTGAAAGGAAGAACAAGTTTAGCACCAAAACGCTTGCAATCCCTGGCTTTTATTCCTGAAAGCAATAAGATAAGTTACATAGATAAAAACACACTGTATGTATTGGAATCAACAAACGCAAAGGTAATTTACAGCCTGAGTGTTTCAGATTTTAATAAACAACTCAAAATGCTGCAGATGGATACCGTGAAGACATTTGACGGATTTTTGTGGAAAAACGAGCAAGCGTTTTATTTTAAAAATATAAAAGGCGAATGGCTAAACAATACCAACACAAAAGCAATTGTTACGTCTGAGCGCAAACAAAGTGATGTAAGCCTCGCGAATTTAGAAGAGTTTAAGCCCGGAGAACTTTACGCATATGTGGATAACAACAACGTGTTTGTTTCTAATTCAGGCAAAATGATTCAGGTGACAAACGATGGTTCCTACGACATCGTAAACGGAAAAAGCGTACACCGAGATGAATTCGGAATTACTAAGGGCCTGTTTTGGAGTCCGAATGGAAACGCTTTGGCTTATTACCGCATGGATCAGAAGGACGTGACTGATTATCCCATTATTGATTGGACAAAGTATCCGGCCGAAAACACAAACATTAAATACCCCATGGCCGGCAACAAAAGCCATTATGTTACACTTTTTGTGTACGATATTAAAAGAGGCATCAGCACACAGATAAAAACTCAAGGTCCGGCTGAACAGTACCTCAGATAAAAACTCAAGGTCCGGCTGAACAGTACCTTACCAATGTGGCCTGGAGTCCGGATGAGAAAATCGTTTACATTGCCGTTCTCAACCGTGAGCAAAACCATTGTCAGTTGAATAGTTATGATGCGCAAACCGGAGAGTTTATTAAAACCTTGTTTGAAGAGAAAGATGAACGCTATGTAGAGCCCCAGCACCCTGTACTTTTTGTAAAGAATAATCCCAAACAATTTATCTGGCAGAGCCGAAGGGATGGCTATAACCATCTTTATCTTTATAATTTG
>JALOMJ010000029.1 GCA_025455485.1 Bacteroidia bacterium
GAATTAAATGAAATGAGTGCATTATTCCCCAGAATCAGAAACTACAATGTATCGGTAAAGGAAAGCGGAAACAAGGTGATCTTTTTGAGGAAACTGTTAGAGGGTGGCAGCGAACACAGTTTTGGTATTCATGTGGCTAAAATGGCCGGTATGCCTGCCTATGTCGTTGAAAGAGCCTCGGAAATACTCAAAAAACTGGAAAAGGAACACGAATTTCAATTTGAAGGAGAATCTGAATTAAAGGTGAATGGCAGTAAAAATGCTAAAAGCACCGTGGCTCCGGGTGAGATGCAAATGAGCTTTTTTCAACTCAGCGACCCTGTTTTACAGCAAATCAAAGACGATGTCTTAAAAATCGACATCAACACCTTAACCCCGGTGGAAGCCTTGCTAAAACTCAACGAAATAAAAAAACTTGTAGGCGGTTAGGCACTTTTTGACAGGTATTTTTGAGTATTTTTTTTGTGAAATTAAAAAAAGAAGTACATTTGCAATCCTGTTCAAAAGCTGAGCAGTTGTTCTTTAACATTAAGCGAAAGTAGCTCAGTTGGTAGAGCGTAACCTTGCCAAGGTTAAGGTCGCGGGTTCGAGACCCGTCTTTCGCTCGAAAAGAGCCCGTAAGGGCTTTTTTTATAGTCCCCCGGCACTCAAGCGGATGACTAAAATGGCCTGTGTGCTGTTTCCGATAGCGATCGGGATGGCAGACCTGTCTGCCGACGCGCAGGCTGGTGCTGCGGCAGGCAGGCACGCTGAGCAGATGAAACAAAGGATGTTAAGTCCTTTTCAAAAAACTTAAACAATTTGCCTGGGTGGTGGTCCCGATAATTATCGGGATGGTAGACACGCAAAGCAGATGAAGCAAAGGATTTTAAGTCCTTTTCAAAAAACTTAAACAATTTGCCTGGGTGGTGGAATTGGTAGACACGCAGGACTTAAAATCCTGTAATCTCACGATTGTACGGGTTCAAGTCCCGTCCCGGGTACATTCGAGTGCAAAAGGACCGAAGCTCCGCTTTGGTCCTTTTTTGTTTCAGGAAACTGACCAAGCTGGTTTTATGCAAGACCATAAAACAGAAAAGAAAAACCAGCCAGAGTTTTGACTTTTGCAAACACAGAAGAATCGGAGCGGGAATCGCCGCGCGCAAGGAAGCAATTCCTGTTCCGCATAGAATAACAGAGCCAGAATTAGAACTTGAGTGAACGTTCAGACTCTGTTTTTTCTCCGTCTACTTCCTTCTTTTACAAAAAAATTGGTAGAGCGTGATTTGTAAAGGTTAAAGGCAAATCAAACATTATGGGTCCTTCTTCCCAATTTATTGGTCTCATTCCTACTTGTATGAGCAAATAAACGCACCTGCTAATAAAAATTCAGCCAACTCTAGAGGCCAGTCAGCGAAACCGTAAGGCTGACTTGAATCTGAATGCAGTTTTGTGTGTCGGTAAAAAATCTCTGAAACTCGAATCAATTCAAAAAGACAATGATTCAAAACATGATTTATAGGATAAAGCACAAACTGACCAATCAACAGAAAACAACACCATGTATAAAGATGATTCAGTATTTACTAAAAATACTTATGATAAATTAGTAATGCCACTTTTTAAAACGGGCATTCACCATTTTAACTGAAAACGCTTTAAGTGCTCAAAACGCCTGATACATTGTTTTAACAGGCAAAGTACCATCACTCAACCCTGCTATCTGCTTCTTGGTTATAAACAAAACACAACTTCTAATTATTACCTTCGCCTTGGAGAACAAACCAATCAATTGCTTGTTAATCGAACGTGAGTGAAACAACAGTAATACAGGTAAAAGACCTAAATAAAAAATTTGGAGATTTTGAAGCCATTAAAAACGTTTCCTTTCATGTTAATGAGGGGGATGTTTTTGGTTTTTTGGGTCCAAATGGTGCCGGTAAAAGCACCACCATCCGTTGTTTGTTGTCGTTAATACAACCTAACCGAGGAGAAATTCAACTTTTTGGTAAACATTTACACACCAATAGAAAAGAAATTTTATCCAGAATTGGATGCATCATCGAGAAACCCGATTTCTACAAATACCTTTCTGCACAAAAAAACCTCGAAATTTTTGCCAGAATATCAGGAGCTGAGGTAAGTGCCAAAGAAATCGAGGGTATGTTAGAATTTGTTGGTTTAGCCGATCGTGCCAAACACAAAGTAAAAGGTTTTTCACATGGGATGAAACAAAGGCTGGGAATTGCTCAAACCTTATTGCACAAACCCGATTTAATCATACTGGATGAGCCTACCACTGGACTGGATCCACAAGGTATTATTGAAGTTCGTAATTTGATTTTGCGACTTAAAAACGAGCAACACAAAACCATCTTGCTTTCATCGCATCAACTTTCAGAAATAGAAATGATTGCTAATCGAATGGTCATTATTAATAAAGGCCATTCTATTGTGGAGGGAAGCGTTTCCGATTTGTTAAACGCTGAAGAGCTGCTTGTAAAGTTTGAAGTCAACGATGCTGACAAAGCCAAAACTCTTTTGTCTGCTTATACAGTAAAAGCTATAAATACGACTACTATTGAAATACTTCTTAATAGAAATGAAATCAGTAGCATTAATAAAAAATTGGTTGAAGCCAATGTGTTAGTTAACGCCATTGAACCAAAAAGAAAACTGGAAGACTTTTTCATTAAAACCATTCAAAATTAATGCTGCTAAAGAATACGTATAATGAACTGATAAAAATAGTTTCAAAACCCAGGAGTTTTCTGGGCTTTGGAGCTTTATCCCTCTTAATTGCCATTATCCTTTTTGCAATGAAGGCAGACGGCTCTTCCATAGTTTCCATGGTTACCGATTCTTTTGAGCAAACACTCACATTTAATGGCAATGTTATAAATGGCAATTTAATCGCCTTTATTATTTTACAAATGCTAATTGTACATGTACCTCTCTTAATTGCTTTGGTTACCGGCGATTTAATTTCGGGGGAAGCCGCCATGGGAACTATCAGAATGATGGCCAGTAAACCCATTTCCAGAACTCAAATTGTACTTTCAAAATTCATCGCCGGTGCCCTTTACACCTTATTGATTACGCTTTGGCTTGGTTTTCTGGCCTTGTTTGTATCCCATTTTATTTTCGGAAGCGGAGACTTGATTGTATTAAACAGCGATGGCCTGGTTATACTACCCGAAGCTGATGTTTTTTGGCGATTTGGACTGGGCTTTTGTGTGGCCTTTTTATCCCTGTTAACCGTTTCTGCATTATCCATTTTTTTATCAGCTTATTCTGAAAATTCAATCGGACCAATTGTTGCAACAATGTCAATTATTCTTGTTTTTACCATCATTGGCAGTTTAGATGCCAGCGTATTCAATTCTATAAAACCCTACATGTTTACAACACACATGGCAGCCTGGCGCAGCTTCTTCAGTGCAGAGGTTCCATTTAACGCTATTTACCAATCCATCGTCATTCTGGTATTGCATATTTTTAGCTTCCTGGGGATGACGCTTTATAAGTTCAACAAAAAAGACATTACCTCCTGATGAAACAATTTGTTCTCTTTATCGCTATTTCCTTTTCTTGTTTTTCCCATGCCCAAAACGCAGAAGATGTAATTACTAAAATCAACAACAAGTTTAATGCCGTTAAAGATTATTCAGTAAATGTCTACATTCAGGCAAACATACCCATGCTTAAAATAATGCCTAATAAAGGCAAGCTGTATTTCAAACAAAAAGATAAAGTTAAAATTGATTCCAAAGGCATTACCGTATTACCAAAACAAGGCTTTACCGAATTAAATTCTTTTCTTAATGAAAAAGGTGCTTACATGGCTATCTTTGGCGACTCTGTCATGATTAGAGGAGTAAAAACCAAACTCATTAACGTCATCCCTAACAACAGTGCAAGCGATATCATTCTTGTGAAACTTTGGGTTGACCTTCAAAATAATATTATCCTGCGGTCTCAATTAACAACAAAAAGTAATGGCTCTATCAATATAGATTATTCTTATACCGACCAAATAAATTATGGCTTACCAAATCAATTGAAGTTTGAGATTGATGTTAAAAAATTTAAGATTCCCAAAAGCATTGCCGGCGATATCAATAAAACAAATCAACAAGAAAAGACTACAAAAGAAATTGACAAAGGAACTATCACTGTTAATTTCACAGAATACAAAGTAAACATTGGTTTGAAAGACGAAATTTTCAGTAAGAATTGAAAATTTGCTCAAATCAATTTTTAGAGCCAACACCTCATTCGTATTTCTCAACATGAACATTTCCTTAATTAAGTTGTTAATAAGGAAAACCAATTCCCATGCCGGATCAGGAAACAACTTTTTGCCACTACAGCGGATTACCCTCCCCAATGGCCTACGCTCAATCTGAAAAAGAAAATACTACTGAGCTTACCCAAAATGAAACTGACCGTATCATTGAAATGGCCTGGGAAGACAAAACCCCCTTTGATGCTATACAAGTTCAATTTGGGTTGAATGAAGCAGACGTGAAAGTCCTGATGAAAAAGGAATTGAAATTTTCAAGCTACAAATTGTGGCGGAAACGGGTTGAGAACACAAACACCAAACACCTTGCCAAAAGAAACATTGGCATCAAGAGATTCAAAAGCACGTTACAGCGTAGTATTTCGATTAATAAAATCGCCAAAAGATGAGGCTTTGAATTAATCGCCTTTTCATTGTTCTACCTCTAAGGTCGCTTGTTTGCAGAGCCTTTACAAATTAGATAATTGGAAACTATTGCAACAAACTAATACCCGCATGGCCTGCTCTTTAAAATGTGTTTCAGACTGAATTCATAATCAATAAACTTTTGCTGCTTCAGATTGTTTTTGAAATATGAAAGGGGTGAAAAAACAACACCTGCCCATCAAAATTTGCTCGATATGCAAAAAACCTTTTTGCTGGAGAAAAAAGTGGGAAAAAACATGGGATCAGGTGAAGTATTGCAGTGAGCGTTGCAAAAACGCAAGATAAAATGAAAAATTCTAATCATAAAACATTACGTTTAGTCTTAGGCGATCAACTTAACATTCATCACTCCTGGTTTAAAGAGGTGAATGATGCCGTAACCTATGTGTTGATGGAACTGCGCTCAGAAACAGATTATGCCCAACACCACATCCAAAAAATTTTAGGGTTTTTTGCTGCCATGCAAAATTTTGCCAGAGAATTAAGTGAACTTAAACATCAGGTAATTTACATCAAACTAAACGATAAAAACAACACCCACAGGTTCGATACAAATTGCTCCGCCCTTATTGAGAAATACCGTTTTACGCGATTTGAGTACCAATTACCGGATGAATACAGGGTAGACGAACACCTAAAGTCCTTCACACAAGGTCTTGATATTCCTTTTTCAAGTTTCGATACTGAGCACTTTTACAGCAAACGACAAGAACTGCAAGAATTTTTTACGGGAAAAAAAACGTTTTTAATGGAATCGTTTTACCGCTACATGCGCAAAAAAAACAAGGTATTGATGGCGAATGATACCCAACCCCTGAACGGAAAATGGAATTTTGATGAAGAGAACCGAAAAAAATTACCGAAAGACCACAAACCCATACCACCCCTTGTTTTTAACAACGATGTTAGTGAAATTGCAACTGAATTAAAAAAAATAAATATAAAAACCATAGGCCGTGTAGATGCAAAACAATTCATTTGGCCGGTCAACCGAAACCAATCTTTGCTGCTTCTGAAGCATTTTGTTAAACATTGTTTACCGCTTTTTGGTACGTTTCAAGATGCCATGGCACCCAATGAATGGTCGGTTTACCATTCACGTCTGTCCTTCTCTCTAAACACAAAACTACTCTCTCCTAAAGAGGTGGTGGAGATGGCCATAGCCGAACACACCAAAAGACCCAATGAAATTGACTTTAATCAATTGGAAGGTTTTGTGAGACAAATTATTGGCTGGCGAGAATACATGAGGGGAATTTATTGGCTGAAAATGCCGGCGTACGCTTCACTTAACTTTTTTGAGCACCGCAATTCATTACCCGAATGGTATTGGACGGGAAAAACAAAAATGAACTGTTTGAAACAAGCTATTGATCAATCGCTGCATTATGCCTATGCCCATCACATACAACGCCTGATGATCACAGGAAATTTTGCCGTATTGGCCGGCATTCATCCGGATGAGGTGGATGCATGGTACCTGGGCATATACATTGATGCCCTGGAATGGGTAGAAATCACAAACACCAGGGGTATGAGTCAGTATGCCGACGGGGGCATTGTTGGCAGTAAACCTTATGTAAGTTCAGCGACTTACATTGATAAAATGAGTCACTATTGCGGCAGCTGCTTTTATTCGAAAACAAAAAAAACGGGTGATAAGGCCTGCCCATTCAATAGTTTGTACTGGAACTTTTATGCTCTTCACGAAAAAAAATTGTTCTCCAATCCCCGAATCGGCATGATGTATACGGTTTGGAACAAAATGAAACCCGAGACGAAAGCAGAATTGTTATCGCAGGCTGATTATTATTTAAAACACATGAACACCCTCTGATGAAACGCTCCATTGTTTGGTTTAAAACCGATTTGCGCCTGCACGACAACGAAACCCTTGTTCGCGCCATTGAACAGAGTGATGAAATTATTCCTGTGTACTGCTTCGATGAAAATCACTTCAAACAAACCGCATTTGGTTTTCAAAAAACAGGAAATTTCAGATGTCAGTTTTTGCTCGAAGCACTCGAAGATTTGGACAGTAATTTGCGCCTGCTTGGCTCAGGCCTGGTGCTTGTGAAAGGGAAACCTGAGATTGAACTTTACAAACTGGTAAAACAATTCTCTGTACAAAGCATTTTTGCCAAACGCGAAGTGGCTTATGAAGAAAAACAAACCCAGGCGCTGGTAGAAAAAGAAGTTTGGAAATTACAATGTTCGTTTGAGAGTTACAGCACCAGTACACTTTACCATGCACAGGACCTGCCTTTTTCAATAAAAGACATCCCTGATGTGTTTACAACATTTAAGCGTAAAATTGAACATGAAGCTGCTATTCGGCCAATTTTTCAAAAGCCTCTAAAAATAGCATCGCCTGCTCTTCCTGTTATGCAATTACCGAATCTCAAGGAATTTGGACTTAACGCTGTTGTGAAAGACAATCGCGCTGTGTTAAATTTTAAAGGGGGCGAACGGGAAGCTCTAAAACGATTAACCCACTACCTTTTTGACACGCAATCGGTTTCAAAATATAAAAATACAAGAAATGAATTGCTGGGAAGTGATTACTCAAGCAAATTTTCACCCTGGTTGGCTATAGGCTGTTTATCGCCCAGAGAAATTTATTACGAATTAAAAAAATACGAATCAGCATTTGGCGCTAACGATTCCACCGACTGGCTTATTTATGAATTGTTATGGAGAGATTACTTCAGGTTCATGATGAAAAAACACCACAACAAATATTTTTTACTTTCCGGCATTAAAGCAACAGAGCATACAAACAAAGCCTTTGATGCTGAAAATCTGCTGAAATGGATAGATGGAAAAACCGGGAACGATTTTATTGATGCCAACATGAATGAACTGAAATTAACGGGATTTATGAGCAACCGTGGCAGGCAAAATGTGGCCAGTTATTTGTGCAACGACCTCCATGTGGATTGGCGATTTGGAGCCGCCTATTTTGAGCAACAGCTCATTGATTATGATGTGTGCAGCAACTGGGGCAACTGGGCCTATATAGCCGGGGTTGGAAATGACCCCAGAGGCAAGCGCTATTTTAACCTTGAAAAACAGGCATTGCAATACGATCCAAAAAAAACTTACGTAAATACCTGGTTGAAGAATTAAGTATTCACCAGGGATGCGGCAATTGGCGCATCAGATTGGTTTTTTTTCTCCCTGGCGGAACATTCCCTCTCCAACAAACTCCTGCAGCTTCTCACAATCTTGTATTTGGTGTGGTGAAAGGTCCATTTCATTTGCTCTTCATTATCCATATGATAGCGCTCGTGCAGCACCCAGGAGCAGGATTTAAGTTCAATTAATTCCCCGGACGCTTTATGATTTATGGCTTCCAGATAATGTAAGATGTCCTGCAAAACATTGTCCAATCGCTCAATACAAGCCCACTTATTCGTGAAGGGCACTTTGTCAACCTGTTCAAGCAAACGCATCAGTTTTTCCATAAATCAAAATTACTTTAACCTGTAGCAAATTCTTGCTATAGAATGTAGTATTTTGCTTGCATTCCTCTCGGTTGTATCTGAAAAAACAAGGTCCTTTGTTTGGGATGTGCTTTGATTTTCTATTTTTACTAAAACTTCCATTATGAACATAGCCGTTATTTTTATCGCTGCTTTAATTCCATTAATGATTGGTTTTATTTGGTATCACCCTAAAGTGTTTGGTACAACCTGGATGAAAGCGACCGGAATGACCGAAGAAGACGGCAAAAAAGCCAACATGGCATTGGTCTTTGGCTTAACCTATTTACTTAGTCTGATGCTGGCCTTCATCTTTCAAACTCTGGTTATACATCAAACCCACGTGCGTTCTTTATTTTTTCTTCAACCCATTCACGACCCCGGCACAGAGGCCGGCGCCCTCTATAAAAGCATTATGGATGCCTATGGCAACAGTTACCGCACCATAAAACACGGAGCGTTTCACGGCACCATCGCCGGGTTGTTTATAGCCCTGCCGTTGATAGCCATTAATGCCTTGTTTGAACGCAAAGGTTTTAAATACATTGCCGTTAACAGCGGTTATTGGATACTCAGCTTTGCTCTGATGGGCGCGGCAGTATGTGCCTATTTGTAGGTTTTACGTCCAAAAGGCTTAAAAAAAAACAGTGATTTTTTTTGGTTCAGCATAATTTTGTGTAATATTGCACAGTTCAATCTAGGTTCGCTTTTTTTCCTGCGGCCTGCATTCACCAAACTTTATAATCATTTTCTATCATAACCAATACCGTATTTATGTTTGAAGTCATGGAACTTAGCAACAGGCCTTTGCTTGAGCTGAAAGACATTGCCAAAGCCTTTTCAATTGATTCTAAAGGACTTGCCAAAGGCGATCTGATACTTAAAATTATTGATGCGCAAGCCGATAATGCTGATCTGGCCAAACAAATTGCAAACAAATTCTCTGAAAAACCATCCAAAGAAATGAAGGAAAAACGTCCACGACGGGTAAAATTGGAACCCATGCAGGAAGAGCCTGTTCACGAAGTAATGAACCAGAGCACTGAGGAAGAGCCGGCAGCCGTAACTTCAGCCCCTTCTGCAGAAGAAAAAAACGACGAATCAGTTACTGAATCATCAAGCTCCCAAAGTCAAAACACTCAGGAAGATCAAACCATGCAGGAAGATCAAACTTCGGGTGCGGAAACAAAAGATGGCAACGAACAAACTAAACGCCCCGAAAAGGTATATTACAATTTTGATAACATTGTATTTGTTACCGGCGTGCTCGAATTAATGTCGGATGGGTACGGCTTTTTACGAAGTGCCGACTACGATTACCTGAACTCACCGGATGATGTATACGTTTCACAATCTCAGATAAAATTATTCGGACTCAAAGCCGGTGATGTGGTTAAAGGTGGTGTTCGTCCGCCCAAAGAAGGTGAAAAATATTTTCCGCTCATAAAAGTGGAGCAAATCAATGGCCGCGACCCCTCTTTTGTGCGCGACCGCGTAATTTTTGATTACCTCACCCCCCTTTTCCCTTATGAAAAAATAAAACTCACCGGTCATCCTCAGGAAAACATGAGCACCCGCGTGATGGATTTGTTTTCACCCATCGGAAAAGGTCAACGTGGTTTAATTGTGGCTCAACCCAAAACCGGTAAAACGGTATTGCTTAAAGATGTGGCCAATGCCATTGCCTACAACCATCCTGAAATTTACCTCATCATTCTGTTGATTGATGAGCGACCGGAAGAGGTTACCGACATGGCCCGCAGCGTAAAAGCTGAAGTGATATCGAGCACCTTTGACGAGCCAGCAGAAAAACATGTAAAAATTGCCAACATCGTTCTGGAAAAAGCGAAACGCATGGTGGAATGCGGTCATGATGTTGTAATTCTGCTCGACAGTATTACCCGTTTGGCCCGTGCATACAATACAGTTTCTCCGGCCAGCGGAAAAGTACTCACCGGTGGTGTAGACGCCAATGCCCTTCACAAACCAAAACGTTTTTTTGGTGCGGCACGTAAAGTTGAAAATGGAGGGTCCTTAACCATCCTTGCTACCGCACTAACTGAAACCGGATCAAAAATGGACGAAGTTATTTTCGAAGAATTTAAGGGTACCGGAAACATGGAGTTGCAACTCGACCGAAAATTATCCAACCGGAGAATTTATCCTGCGATCGATCTTCTGGCCTCTTCTACCCGCCGCGACGATCTGTTGCTTGATAAAGATACTTTAACCAGGTTATGGGTATTGCGTAAACACCTCGGCGATATGAATCCTCAGGAAGCTATGGAGTTTTTACTCGACCGTTTGCGCCGAAGCCAAACCAATGAAGAATTTCTTATCAGCATGAACGGATAACATGAATAAAAAAGCGCTTTTGTATGGAGTAGTGTATGCCTTAGTGGTCATAACATTTAAAGTGTACATACTCTTCTCAGGCAATGCTTTAACCAAATTTGGTTACTTTTATTCCAACATCACTGCTGTATTTCTGATTCTCCCCTTTTACTTTCTTTTACTCAAAGGGGTGCGCGATAAAGACTATGGAGGTGTAATAGGCGGCCGCGAAGCCTTTCGTTTAAATTTAAGTTTACTCGCTATCGCCGTTATCTTCATCAGTATTTACCATTATATAGAATTCTCTGTTTACGGACAAGACCTCGCACAAACGTATTACACCAGCGAGAATTTTTTAAGTTTTCTTAAAACACAAAAAAATATTTCTCCGGATAAGTATTCAAGCATTATCGAAGAACAAATAAAAAGTGCCGGAACCTCAGCATTTAAAGCAACTACAGGGAAACTGGTGTCGTATTTGTTTGTGGGAATCAGCGGCGCATTTATTGTTTCGGTGTTCATGAAACGCTCCGAGCCTAAAGCCAGGTAATGATTCTCTTTTTGAGACTGGTTTTTTTACTGATGTTATTGCCCTGCTTTACCTTGCGAGGTGTTTTTTTTCTTTTTAAACCCGGACGACAATCGTCTACCGCCATCCGTTTTGTATTACAGGCCTGATTTCTGAACAAAGAAAGCCCGAGCTTAAAATACACACCGAAATGACTGGTATTGCTTGGTACCACAAATGGTATAACATTATCCACCCCCAAAACGAAAGTCCGCACACGAAAAGCAACACCCAGGTATGGGTAACGAAACCTTTGCAAGGTGAGCGGTAGAGAAATTTCCAGCGTTCTGGTTTCGTAGCGCGGCGCTATGCATATCAGATTAGACGCCTGGGCGCCAACCATTGCATCAGGAATCAGGTTCTTAATTAACAAAGCATTTAAATAAATCCGGTTCTCAAAATTATAATCGCCCTGCAGCACAAGAGCAGATGGACACATGGCCAGTATGGGCTGGTTAGCTTTATAATAGTCATCAAAGTTTCCGGTAAAAGATTGGTCTTGTTCAGAAGTATAAACCGTTGTATCAACTTTAGCCTGGAATGTACCCTTGGTAAAATTTATGGCTCCAACATCCAAAAGGGAAGCACTTAGCTTGTATTTGTATTCCTCAAACTTACAATTCGACCGTTTTGAGTTCACATAATAATTACTGATGTTGTTTAGCATCTTTTTATAGGTAAAGCCCAAATCAGCCGAAAACCCCTTGCCGCTGTTCCACACCGGATCATTGTACTTGTCGCTTGCTTTGAGGCGTATAACCTGATAAGTGGAATCCACCAGATAGGCTTCCAGCTCATTCACGCGTTTGTAATTTAAATTGATGCCGGTTAAATATTTTAAATTTCCACCAATTTGAAGCAAATGTTTGGGCTCTAAACGCAGCATCTTCGAATAATTTAGTCCGTATTCAGCCCAGGTCATGCTGCCAATCATCACATCGTTTACTTTTATTTGCTCAGGATACGCGTTGTGATAATCCGATGAAGGGTCGATAATCTGCATCATAGCATCATACGACATGCCCTTGGCCATGCTGTTTGAACGAACCCGTGTAAATACACCGGCGCCAAAATCCATGGTGCTAATCACAAAAGCCGGACCCATAGCATCCACCCTCAATTGCACAAATTCCTCACCGGATGTTGTTTTTGGAACCGGTTCCGGTGGGCTTGCCCCAAACATAAGAGCATATGGATTTAATTTTGGCAAATAGGCAATGTTGGTGGAAATCATCGTTCCCACATCCATCAGGTTAAACTGAAGGAAACATCGGGAATCGGACGTGTTGGCAGGATTGAGAAAAAGAGCCGAAGTACTGAGGTAATTGCTGCCCGCCATACCTTGTTTGTCCTGTGGAAAAACAAGTTCTGAACTGAGCAGTAGCAATAAAATTACACCCAAATTATGCTGAACTATCCTGAACAAAATCCGGCTGATTTTAAATTAACATAACCTTGAACCTTTTTCAATTTCTGATTATCGAAACAAAGAAACATGCCCCGTTCTTACCTGCTTTTTATCAGACCCTTTTTCAATGGTTTCTATTTTATAAATGTAAATATCCTCCGGACATAAATTACCCTTAAAACGTCCATCCCATTTACCGTTGCTTTGGTAAGTAGTAAAAATGGCATTGCCCCATCGATCGCTTATACTCATATTAAAATAGGTGTATTCGCATTCGGAAACCGGAAAAAAATAATCATTTCTGCTGTCTTCATTTGGTGTGAAACTGTTTGGCACCATCATCTCGCATTCGCAGGGTTTAAAAAATACTCTAACACTGTCCCGCACATCACCACAGGGCGCCGAGGTACTTTGCACCCAATACCAACCCTCTGAGGTAACCGATGTGCTGTAGCTTCGCGAACCGGTGCTCCAAAGCAATTTGGTTCCCTTTTCGGTCTTCACACTCAGGTTTTTATTTGTTTCATTCAAACAAAATCCAATTTCATGTGGCAGCAGTGTTTTTGATTCCGTTATCACCCGCACAAATAAACTATCTGTAACCGAACAAACACCATTACTGATTTTTACCCAATAAACTCCCCCTTTTGAAATTTCAATCTCCGTTGTTTTTTCGCCGGTACTCCACAAATGGTAACAACCGGGGTAACTCGATTTAATCTGCAAGCTTGATTGCCCGCAGATAACTGTATCTCGAAGAAACTTTTGTGGCCGTGTCAGAACCATTAAATACACGCTGTCTTTTAGTTTTTTTGAAAAATAAGCCGATTCTACTTTAACAACATACTTTCCTGGCTTTTTTACACTCAATCTGCTGGTGTTGGTAATAATGCCTGCCGGTGTTGTCCAATACACTGAACTGTAATTATCGTAACTCTGCTGTATGTTTAACATCACGCTATCGCCCTGACACAGCTTTAAGGTATCCGGCAGCAGGTCGGGTTTTTGAGCTAAAACACAACTGCCAAGCAATAAAAAAATATGTAGCCATCCTGCTTTCAATCAGAGTTCCAATACAATTTCTATTAGCGTGCCATGTTGATTTGGGTTAAGCGTTGATTTATCGGTCATGCTAACCACTTGTTTTTTTCCACTGAGTTTCGAGTTGATATCGAGTATGGTTTTTATGGTGCCGGTAGCAATAGATTTATGCCCTGACTTTTGTTTCTCAGAAGCTTTCATTAATCCAATGCCATCGTCCTCAATGCTTATTTTCAGAAACAGGTTACCTGATTTTTGAAAGGATATGCGCAATTTGCCGGGCTCATTTTTTGGAAGTATGCCGTGTAAGATGCAATTCTCAACATAAGGCTGGATAATCATGTTTGGAATGAGAATTTCCTCTGTTTTAACCGTGGCATCGATTATAATGTCGTAATCAAATTTATTTTTGAATCTTTCCTTTTCTAATTCCAGATAATACGTTAATCGGGATAATTCATCGTGTAAACTGATTTCTCGTTGAGCTGCCTTTTCAATAATGAGGCGGATAAGCCGCGAGAATTTGGCCAGGTATTCACTGGCCCTCAAACTATCATTGGTATTAATGTAGTTTTGAATGGAGGTAAGGGAATTAAAAATAAAATGCGGACTTAAAAGAGAATTCATGGCCTGATGCTTCAGTTCATTAATTTGTTGTTCCTGTTTCAAACGCATTTTAGCAATGCGCTTCACACGGCGTATCCAAATTACACTGATTAAGGTAACCAATACCAAACCACCAAGCAGAACTATCCAAAATAAAGATTGTTGTTCGCTGAACTTTTCCTGCTTAACAAGTGTAATGGTGCTTGCTTCACTCCAGTTAATATTATCCGCCGAAGCAATGATTGAGATAATATGTTGCCCGCCTGAAAGCGAAATATTTAATGAGAGGTCGTTGAACTCACGCCAAGCCTCAGCATTTAGCTTATACTTGAAGTATTGTTTATTTGGACGCGTGTACAAGGGACTAAAAAATTGTATAGAAATATTATCCTGATTTGAGTTTAAATAGTAGGTACCCTTGGTAATATTCAGCGCTTTTCCCTGACACATCACATTTTGAATGCTCACAGGGTTTAGTGTGGTTTTGAACCGTTCAATGTTCTGTACCGGCGTTGTGGCTACACCCCTAACGGTGGCTATTCCAAGCATGCCATTGCTGATGGAAATGTCATTTACCGTGTTGGAAAGCAAACCAGTTGATTTGTTGATGATGTGAAGTGGTTTAAAGTTTACATCACAAATTAATACACCATCCAATGTGGCCAACCAAATCCTGTCTTTAAACAGCTTAATTTTTTTTACACTGTTTAAACGAAACTGACCAATTTGTTGTATAAGTTTGCTATCATTAAGTTCTGTTATACCGGCCTCGTGTGCAACATAAAGCTTCCCGTTTACTAAAGTAATATCATTAATGTTGTAATTGAGGGCATCGCTTACAACATTTCGGTAACGTTTGCCGGCAAAATCATACTCGTACAACCCGTTGCTTGTAGCCACATACAACACCTCATCTTTTTTATACAAGGCATTCACCGTAATCCTGTAATCAGGAAAGGAAATTAACGTATCAATGGTTTTGCTTCCATCCGAATTACAGAGTAAAATATTTGCATTCCAATCGGCCAAAATACTTTGCTGTGCATTAATCGGATAAAACAACCTGGCAATTACAGGTTGTAACTTGTAAGAGTTTTTAGAATCAAAAAACAAAGCCGGTCGCATGTTAAACTGGCTTCTTTTGGAATAAAAAATGGTTCCGTTTACATTTACTAAGCCTGAAATGGGCTCCATAAACACCTCGTCGGGTTCTGAGAGTATGCGCGTGGCATTGTTTGTAAGATTCAATCCAAAAAGCCCGTTACCGGTGGCTGCTACCAAAAGGTTGTCCTTCAGAAACACCTCATTCACACTCAGGTTTTTATTCTTGTATAAAAATTGTATGGAATTAAAAAAACTGTTTTGAATCAGGTACACACCATCGTTGTAAGTGCCCACCCAAATGTTGTTTTCCCTGTCTTTATAAATGCAGTTAATCAAAGACGGGGCAATTCCTAAAAGCTCAAACACATCGTACACCTGATTATTTTGGAGTAAATAAATGTTTTCATCGGGGAAAGCGGTAAACCAAATTCGCCCAAAATCATCACAGAGTAATTTGTTGATGCTTTTTTCTCCACCCATTAAAAACGTGCTGCTTTTTTGTTGATACCGCGGACTAACTTCCCTGAGTATGGTAGTGTTTTTTACAATCAAAAACTTATTTTCTGTTCCAAGCACAAGTTCCCCGCTGCTGTTCTCGGCTATGGAATGCACCTTTATTTTTTTAGGCAGGTTGATTTTAATTTGCCGTCCGTTTACAAGTTCATACAAGCCATCGCTTCGTCCAAGCAACAGCTTACCGGAACGGCTGCGGTAGATGCAATACGCCTGATTGAGACGATTCTTCTGGCGGAGTTCATCCGGTATGATTTTGCCTGTGCTTAATTCAATGATGGTGAGTTTGATGCCGGACGTAAGCGCATAAATGTAATTCTCACTCAATAGCAATTGATCGGCATTGTTATTAAACCGAAGCAAAGGCGGAAAACGAAAAGCATTTGTTTGAGCCTTATACTCAGCAATGCCTTCTCCGCGAATAGAAAAATTTAAGGTTTCATCGTCTTTTAATACCGAATGCAACAAGGTGTTGCTCTTTAAACTGTCTATGCGCAGTTGTTGAAAGCGGTAACCATCGTAAAAATACACACCATTTTGGGTGGTAAAATACATGAGCCCGTTGTTATGTTGTTGAATAGAAAAAATATTGGCATTGTTTAAACCTTCTTCGCTGCCTAATTTTTGAAAGTTGAAAGAGGGGGATTGAGAAAACACAATACCCGTAACGGAATAAAGAAATGGTATAAGGTATTTTTTAAGAGCCTGCACAGGTCTTCATAAAAATACAAAAAGCCCTTAAGCGAAATTAAGCTGCCGGAAATTATTTTGGACTAACGGATTTGGTTTTGATGAACTCAGCAAAATCCTGAATTCTTGCCTTACTTACCTGCACTCTGGTGCCATCACTTAAAATCACTTCGCCCCCCTCGTTATTGCTGAATTCCTTGATGTAATTGAAATTAATAAGCGCAGAACGGTGCACCCTGAAAAAATCCTGAGGAGGCAAAATACTTTCAAACTCTTTCAATGTTTTGCTGGCCATCATCTTTCTTTGTCCACTCAGGTAGAGGTTGGTGTAATTGTCGTTGGCCTCAAGCCAGATAATCTCCTTAAAATCAACAAGCGTAAAGCCCTTATTGTGGTTAATCAACACCAGATTTTTATTCTCTTCCGGCCTTTGGCCAGATACAGCTTTAGATTCATAGTGTATAATCACTTTTTTTACAGCACCCTGAAGCTCACTTAAAATAAGCGGCTTTAATAAATAATCTATGGCACCGGCTTTTACCGCAGTAATGCCGTGCTCGCTATAAGCCGTAAGGAAAATAACACAAAAATCGCGGTTATAAATGCCCTCCAACATCTCAAAACCGTTCATGCCGGGCATATTGATGTCGAGAAAAACAACATGGGGTTTTAAATCCTGAATTTTTTGTTTGCCTTCAGGACCATTATCTGCTTCGCCAATGATTTCAATTTCCGGACAATACTTTTCAAGCATGTTGCGGGTATTGCTCCTGCTGTCCTCTTCATCATCGATTATTACTGCTTTGTACCTTTGCATATTGTGAAAGCTAATCTAAGCATGAAATTACAGAAAATTTACCTGACTTCGTTAAACGCCGTTATGAATGAGTGAATCACCTGTTTCAATGGGTACTCTAATTGAGTAGGCCGGGCAAAGTTGGTTATCCGGCTGCTAAATTCTTGATAAGGTGTGGCAGCAAATAAAAAAAGCCCGGAGTGGTTCCGGGCCTTCTTTGTTTGGAGGGAGTATTACGCAGATTTTTGATTCAAAACCACATCGTTGGCAATAATTTCAGTGACGTATTTTTTCTGACCATTTTTATCGGTGTAATTGCGTGTCACCAATCGGCCCTCTACACTCACAAAGCTGCCTTTTTTCAGTTCAGCCTCAATTTGATCGGCGATTTTTCCCCAGGCGGTAACAAAATGCCATTGGGTATCGGAGGTTTTTTCTCCACCGCGGGTAGTGTATTCTTCTTTTGTAGCCATCGAAAATTTGGCCAATTTACCACCGTTTTCAAAAGTTTTGATTTCGGGATTGTTACCGAGATTACCGGTTAACTGTACTCTGTTGATTGCACTCATGATTGTTTGTTTTTAATTGTTAATTGATACTTGTTGTTTGTAATTGTTAATTGCTGATGCCAGGTTGTTAAGCTGTGGTAGCAGGGCGGCCGATGACAAATAATTCGCTGGCAACGATTTCGGTAGCGCTGCGCTTTTCACCTGCCTTGTTGGTAAACACCTGATTCAGGAGTTTCCCATCGATGGTCACCTGAGTGCCTTTTTGTAGAAGTTTTTCGGCTATTCCGGCCAAATGCCCCCAGGCAATTACGCTGTGCCATTGCACCTTGTTTACTTTTTCTCCGCTTGCCTTAGTGTACGATTCATTCACCGCCAATTGAAAGCGAGCAAGTTTTTTACCGCTTTCCAACACTTTTACTTCCGGGTTTGCACCTAAACGTCCAACGAGTTGTACGTGATTTTTGATGTTCATCATGATTTCTGATTTTTTAATTGTTATGGTTTCTATTTTTTTTGTTTTGCCGCTTCCGAACCTGAATTCAAAACGCGTTGATTCGAATCGACGGTACAAAGGTGTGGCAGATCAAAAACTTTATTCGGTTATTAACTATTTACACACGAATAAAAGCGTTTGTAACCGTTTGTTGTCGGATAAAGTTTAGTCTCAAAACACGAAAAAAACCAGTAAAATCAACATTTTTAAGAAAATTTCTTTTATTTTATAGACAGTCTCAAAAATCAAAAAGAAGTTGGGACTCATAACCCTACATCTTTGAAAGCCATCTCAAAAAATACAGTATTAATTAAAAACTAAGTACATTTAGAACAGAAAAAGCGATAACTTAAATCAAAAATGAACTGGACGAACAGTAGTATTTCCTTACCAAAAGACCACAACCGCATTGTTTTACTTTATCTTGAAGGCGGCTACCAAATTGGCAAATTCGACAAGTACAAAAAAGGGTTTGTATTACAGAACGGAAACTTTATTCCCGTTGAAAATGCCAACTTACACTGGTTAGAATTAAGTCCACCCAAAAACTAATTTGGCATTTAGTTCAGAATAAAATTCACGTCCACTCTCCCCCCGGTATTCTCAGGGAAACCTTTCAAGCTAAAGTTCCTGAAATGCGCTTCCAGCAGTGATTTAAGGTAGGGATCGGCTTCTGCAGCCACCACCTGCTGTACCCTACCCCCGGCATCTACCGTAAAGTAAAAACGCACCGTTTTATTTTTAAGGCGTTCTGCCTCTTCCGGATGTAATTTAAACTGGGCAGCAATATTAGCCCTTATGTCGTTGTTCTTATGCGTTTCCTTACCGCTGCCGGCCCTGGATTTTGAAGCAAAGGCCAGAAGCAGAATCAGCAAAACGGCCAATTGAATTGGGTTCATCGTGTTTGAATTTTAGGCATAAGACGCAAATCACACAGCTTTTGTTACAACTCAGAAAAAAATTGTGAATGTGGCAACACGCATCTGCTTCAAAGGAATGGCACTTCTAGGATTTACAAATAGTTGCAGCCATTTTTAAGTGAGCAAAACAAAACGAGTTGTAATACTTGGTTTGGTTTTGTACTATTGTGTCAGGCTATGTGTTCTATGAAGCAATTTCATCTCATTTTTACTACCCTGCTCTTCAGCGTGTTTGTTCATACCCTATCTGGATTCAATGGACTGCAACGTTTCTCAGATGATTTTTATGCCGCGCAAAAATACTTTTACAAGCAAGCAAAATTAAAGTACCCTAAAATTGCAAAAGAAAAGGCGTATCCGGAAGTGCCGCTAACCGGAGCCATAAAAAAAGAAGAACTCTCTAAAATTTTACCTATGCCGGATTTTATTTCTGCAAGAAGGTCATTTTTGGAGGAAGTGAAAAAATATCCTGAACAGCTTTATCCCGAAATCTTTCGATTTTTGTACAATCACCCCGCACTTCAGGTAAGCGCTTCAAACAAAATGAAATTTGAAGCTTTAGAATGCTATTTCACCGCCTTTAATCTTTTGTTCACCAATGATCCGTACTTTTATTATCACCCGCAGGTTAAACACAATCCCTGTCCTGTGGTGTTTTGTTACACCAATGATAAAAATAACCAGCTTCAGGTAAACCTCAGCAATGCATCCAAAATCGACCTCTACATGATGATCAATCAAGGCGTTTTAGGCGATGGATTAAAATTAAAAAGCAAAAATCCGCTTTCCCTCAAACCCGGCTCATCGCAAACTATTAAATGCGAGGTCAACCTCAACAAACTTAAATCCGACAGCACATACAGTGTGCTGCAACTAATTTTAGCCGACCCCTCACAACCGAAAATAAAACTTATCGCCCCTGTCATACTGTTGCCTTCAAAAGAATTTCTGAACTTGCCGGGTCAATTTTTCAATTTAAAGTACACCTACACGTCGCATGTTAAAAACATTGATTTATACTCTGATAGAACCAGTGGCCCTGAGCGGTGTAATGGAAAAAATTGCAGCGGAGAAGTGTGCATTGGATTAAGAAACCAACCGGAAATCTTTGAGCAATACGCGTTTGGGGATGTGGGCCTGGTGCAATTTAAGTTCAGCAGCACCTCATATCCTCAGTATAGAGAAAAAAATGCTTCAGTGGAATTTGAATTAAACGAGTTAGGTGAGCTACAGGGTAAAGCCAGAGACTGTCCCGGTCCGGTGCCTGAATCCATAGGTCCATGTCCGCCGGAATCTGCAAACAATGGCAAACAGTTGTATGGCAGCAGAAAAGTGACCGTAGATGTGTATGTGCCAAAAGGCAAACCAAGGAATTTATTATTACAATTAGAAGCAGATGATTTTAAAAACACGAGCTCAGCAAATCTAAAATTGAGTTGGCTTGGAAATAAGAAACTCATGGTGCAGGTAATCGACAGTACAGGAAATTTTGTGTTAAAGGAAATCATTAAATCCGGCCAATTGAAAACCGAAATAAAATCTTTGGCTCCAGGTAAATACACTTGCTCGGTGTTTCCTGCAACGGATGACAAAACCAAACACATCCCGGGTTTTGAAATTAACCACCTGAATCAGGCCGAAAAGGGGCAGTTTCATTTCAGATTGAAAGGAAAGTTTGTACTCCGTGACCATAACACCGAATAAAATACGTTTCACATGTAAACCCAAAAGTAATGGCAAAAAAGAATGTAAAAAAAACTGTGGTGAAGTTAAAAAAGGGAGCAAAGGCCCTGCCTTCAAAAAAAGCCGGTAAAAAACCCCCTGTTAAAAAGAAAACAGTTAAAAAGAAAGCAACAAAATCTAAAAGGGGAAATGATTCTGTAGATCTTGAATGTTTTTTAAGTACAGCCTGTATTCAGCACAAGCAATTACCTGATAATTGCACAGAGCTTCAGTTACTCAGAAAATTCAGAGACGATTTTATGAAACCTTCTCCCACAGGTGAGGCACTGGTAAACCACTATTATAAAATTGGCCCAGAACTGGTAAAGGCAATAGAAAAAGACAAAAATAAAAAACGCACCTACGCCTTTATATTTTCTTGCATTCAAAATGCCTGTGAAAAAATACGTTTGCAACAAAACTCAAAAGCACAAATGGTGTATGTAAAAATGGTTAAACGCCTGATGCATAAATATCAGACCGCATAAACTGACGCCAAAGCAGTGCACGAATTAAAACACAATATTTAGCATGTAGCCTGTTATGCTCCGGGCTAAAGAGCATTGAGAATAGCAAACAAAGCCCTTGGGCGTAAAATCATAATTTTTGAACCGGAGGTTTTTATGATGCCATCGTCCTTAAACTGTCTGAGCATTCTTACCAAGGTTTCCTTTGCAGTACCAACAAAAGCAGCAAAATCATCCCGATTGATAGTAATGATAACGTTTCTTGAATTTTCGTCACGCTGAAAAATTTCATTCAAAATCAAGAGGCTTAAAGCCGTGCGTGCTTTAACACCATATTGAGCAAAAACCGTTGTTTTGTTCACCCAAACGGAAAACTCCTTTGAAAGATTTTCGAGTAAACTCTTTGAAAACTCAGGGGAACGGTCGAGTTGATAAAAAAACTCATCTCTGCCAAGAAAAGACACAACACTTCCGCTCATGGCTACTGCAGATACAGGATGTTTTTCCTCTGCCAACAATGGCCGGTGACCAAAATAATCTCCCTTCTTATATATAGTAACAATATTTTGTTTTCCTTCTGCGTTGGTTTGAAAAATTTTAATCTTGCCCTTTCTAACCAGATAGATGCCTTTAGGATAACTTTTCTCCCTGAAAAGATACTCTCCAGCTTCATATTCTTTTCTCACCAGTTTACTTTTCACCCTTGCCAGACTTTCTATACTAAGTGATTCGAAAAGTGCCGTTGAACGCAAATGGTATTTACTAATGTCGAATTCCATTTTGTAAAGTAATATTACTCATAAAATTTAAAATTGATAAATGTCAATTTACTCAACATCTTTTTTACGTATCATCTTCTAAAGATTTGCTCCCAATTAATTTGATTTACGACAAGTGCCTTGCAAAAAAAATACTCCTGCTAATTGACCAATGTCAATGTTTGGTTTTAAACGTGTTTTGACCTTGCGGTGAAATTACATTATGAAACTACAGTCCTATACATTAAACAATTACAAAAACATTGCACAATACGCTTCGCTTACAGAAGAGCAAAAGGAAGCCATGGAAGTGATTGGCCAAGTATTGCCATTTAAAACCAACAACTATGTGGTTGATCAACTCATTAACTGGAGGCATCTTGAGAACGACCCTATGTTTAAGTTAAATTTTCCACAAAAAGGCATGTTGAGCGAAACACATTACCAACAAATGAAAACTGCCCTGGAGAGCGGAAATCGGGAACTTATCAAAACAACGGCAACTTCAATTCGTTTGGAGCTTAATCCCCATCCCGCAGGGCAGCTTGAACACAATGTGCCTGAAATGAATGGCGAAAAACTCATGGGCATTCAGCACAAATACAGAGAAACCGTTTTGTTTTTTCCCAGTCAGGGTCAAACCTGCCACGCCTATTGCACATTTTGTTTCCGTTGGCCGCAATTTGTGGGAATAAGTGATTTTAAATTTGCTTCCAAGCATGGAGAACAACTAAGAGATTATTTATGCGAACACAAAGAAGTTACCGATGTATTACTCACAGGAGGCGACCCGATGATTATGAAAACAGCCGTTTTGGAAGCCTATTTAGAGCCTTTGCTTCATAGCAAGGGGCATGGTGTAAAAACTATCCGAATTGGAACAAAGGCTTTGGGATATTGGCCCTACCGATTTTACATGGATGAAGACGCAGCTGACTTGATGCAATTGTTTAAAAAAATTCAATCCCATGGCATTCATATTTCCATCATGGCCCATTTTAGTCACCCCGTTGAATTAAAAACAGAAAGTGTAAAATCAGCCATAGCACAATTACTTTCACATGGCGTACAAATTCGCACGCAATCACCCCTTCTTCGTCACATCAATGATTCGCCCGACCTCTGGGCAGACATGTGGAAATTACAGGTAAATCTTGGATGCACTCCATATTACATGTTTATACCAAGGGATACCGGGGCGCAGGATTACTTTGCCATTCCACTCGAACAAGCCTGGCAAATATTCAGAAATGCCTACCAAAAAGTCAGTGGTATCTGTCGCACAGTGCGAGGCCCCAGCATGTCGTGCACACCCGGCAAAATTCAAATTTTGGGGGTGAGCAACATCCAAAACAAAAAGTATTTTGTGTTGAGAATGTTACAGGGCAGAAACCCCGATTGGGTGGGCCGACCATTTTTTGCGGAATACACCAAACAAGCAGTTTGGTTAGATGATCTTAAGCCCGCCTTTGGAGAACCACATTTCTTCTATGAAACCGAACTTGAGAAAATTCTCAACGAACCCAATTTAATTTCACTAAACTGACAAAGATGAACACTGAATTGATAACCGCTGTCTTTTTTATTGCTTTAGGTTGTTTTACACTTCTCCTTTGTTTAAGCCTAATGTACTATAAATATAAGCGGAGGAAACACCTCAAGCGTATTCAAAGAAATCACATTTCAGGCGATTAAAATCTTAATGCATTTGTATGATTGAGGGAATAAAAACATTATAACTTTTGTTTAATGCTATAGTGAGATTTTGATTTCCTTTTTTTCTTTTTCCTTTTAAGTTCCTTGTCTCCTTTTGAAATTGGTTTAATCACTGTGCTTTCTTTTGATGTACCGGCATCCTTCGTTTTAGTATCTGTTGTAGGCGTTTCGGGCGACGATGTACTTTTGTTTTGCTCAGGCTTTTCATTTTCAACTGCTTTTGTTTGTTTGGTTGTTTCGTTTTCTATCGCTTTTTCTTCCTGCTTCTTTTTTTCCGTGTTCGTGTTGTTTGTTGTCGACTTCCCGCCCCCTTGCTCAGCCGACTTTTCACCGGCCGTTTTGTCTGCAGTTTCACTCACTTTTTTTAATGGTTGGGCTTCCTCATTTGCAACCTTACTCTGGGTTTGAACGCTTTTTTCCTTTCCTGCCTTTTCATTAGCCAGGCGATCGGTTTCTGATTTAGTATCGGCAGCCATTTTGGCCTTTTGCTCTTGCTCTAACTTTTCTTTCGCGGCGAGTTCAATCGCTTTTTTATGCTTTTTCTTTGGCAAGGCGCTCCGTTTCAGCTTTAGCCATCGTGGCAGTTGCTTCGGATAGGATCTGTTTTTCTGCCTTTTCCTTTTCAGCCTGTTCTATAGCTAATTTATCTGCAGCGGCCTTTTCTTTGGCCAAACGTTCTGTTTCGGCTTTGGAAGCAGCAGCCAAAGCGGCAGCTTGTTTGTCTTTTTCTGCTTTCTCTTTTGCTGCCTGTTCAGCAGATACCTTATCCGCCTCAGCTTTTTCTTTCGCCAAACGATCTGCTTCAGCCTTTTGTTGAGCGGCTTTTTCAGCAGCAGCCTTGGCGGCGAGCTCATCCGTTTGTTTTTTAAGAAGCTCATCCTTTTTATCAAAACAAGCTTGCACCTTCAGCAATTGTTCTTTTGGGTAAACTTCGAACGGCTGTTGCGGAATTAACGCTATGGCTTCCTCATATAACTTTTTGGCAAGATCACACTCTTTCTTCTTGAGTGCCTCATCGCCCGATTTGCAGGTGCTTAGTTGTTTTTGAATAAGCGCTTTTTCAGCATCCTTTATTTTTCCGAGCGCCTTAAGCATTTGTTCTGTATGATTTTCGTCGTGGTCAAATTTTTTATCTTCCGGTATATATCCAATTTTTACGAGCGGTGTGTTTAAGGCTGAATAATCAATGCTATACAAAGGCTTTGCCATGGTAACCCCGCCTATCTCAAAACTCGGACGAAACCGATCATCGCCTACCTCAGGAGGGACGCCAAATGTAGAGACCTGAATTTTTTTGGTATTGCATTCCGCATAAGATACCACAATCATATAATCTCCGTTTGGAGGCATTTCCACGGCAAAATCACCATCCTGACCGCTAACCGACTGACTCAACAACTTCGCGCCCTGGTATAATTTTATGGATGCCCCGCTTAGTCCTTTTCCATCTTTTTCAACAGTGCTCAACACACGAAAAGTCCATGCCTGTGGCAAAAACAGGGCTGGCAAAAGAAACAAAACAAAAACTATTCCGGATTTAAAATTCACAAAGCCTGACTATACAACAAATGCCGCTCAAAGTACGCATTTTTATAGTGTATTTTATCACGTCACCTTGAATTTGTTTTTTGAAATCAGTGTGGTCCTTATTGTTCTTGTGTACGCTAATTGTTGTAACGTACCAGTTGAAAAATCTTTTGATTTATTTTTGAATTTTTCTCCCAGGTCCTTTTTTTGCAGGTAAGGACAATCGTGTCTTTTTTATCCACAACCTCTAGTTTGGGCGCCATTACCTGATTAAAAAAATCCTCCGCATCCCGAATGGAAAATCGTGCCGAAAACCGATAATGCCAATACGATTTTTGTGTTTCAATAAAAATTTTCTTTAGGGCCGATGCGCTTCTTTTAGCGCCCGTTTGCAGGGCCAAACTGTCTAAAGTTCGGCTGGTTTTATCAAAATAAGAAAAATTTATGGTGAGCGAATCACTTCCGCTTAAGCAAGTGATATCGTATTTTAAATGACTGTGCAGGCTGGCATTTTTGAATCCATCCTGAGGGCGTATAAAAAAGAGTGTGCCTTTTTCCTGTTTAAACGACACATAGTACTTTTTTATCTTCTGGGCTTTCGTGGTGTTGGAATAACCGAAGCACAACAGAAGCATCAAGTAAAAAAACACAAAAAAAAGAGGCGAATGTGACTTCGCCTCTTTTTGGTGATTATTCACCGTACACATAAATTTTGTACTTCGCAATAATACCAAGTATTGCGGTGGCTTCCTCATCTACGTGATGGATTTTTGTGATGCCAGCGGCTTTTGCTGCAGCATCAATGCTTGCATCGCCGGTAGCAACAATACCAAGAATGGACATGGCTTCAGACGTGCCAACTTTTGATGCCCCTGCATTGTTGGTTACTGAATGAGGATTTTTCATGCTTGTGTAAAGAAATCCGGTTAGAGGACTTCTAACGATTGCACAACTGCTTAACAACAGGGTGCTTACAGCTAAAATACCCAAATACTTAAAATTTTTCATAATCTACTGTTTAAATTTTCCTACTCTTTTGGTTTTTCGGTTGCACCCCGTTTTTGTTTTGGTTTCTGGACTCCAAATTTACAGAGCAAGTATATCAAATAAACGCTTATGAGTCAAGTGTTGTTAATCCACTCTTTTCAAGGGGATTGATTTCCAATTAAATATGCACAAATAGTAAATCTCAGCTCAATCCTTGGCTTTTAGTTGAACAAGGTAACGTTCTTCCAGAACACTTTGGCGGGTAGAGGGGTTAAGAAAAGGAAGGGTCATGGCCGTGACATGAAAATGCTCAATACGTTTAGAATCTGCCACTGGATACTGTTCTTTTAAATAAACATATCCGCTTTGGTTGGTAAATACCCACACTTCACCGTGTTCTTTTAATTTAGCATCAAACAAGGCCGGCGAACCATCCATCCAATTGATGCCGGTATTTACATCCAAAGCAAAGCTGGTTTCGTGTAATGAAAAACAATTATCTGTTCGAAGTAGTTTTCCCTTGAGGTAGTTGGAAGCAACGGTGCCACCCTGATAATTCAACAGCTGAGGGTAAAAACTGCTGTTCATCAGAAAATTTATAAATATGCCCGTAAA
>JALOMJ010000100.1 GCA_025455485.1 Bacteroidia bacterium
CAAATACATCAGCGACTTTGGTTTGGATTGTGCTGAGGTAAGTGATGGCAGCATCAATCTTGACCACGATAAGAAGTGCGAATACATCAACACCTTGTCGAAAGATTTTACTGTACTCAGCGAAGTGGGCAGTAAGGAAGAAGGCGTGATTATTCACCCGGCCAGATGGATCAACATGATGCAAAGCGAATTGAGCGCCGGTTCTAGTCAGGTTATTGCTGAAGCCCGCGAAAGTGGCACCGTTGGTATTTTTCACAAAAACGGCGCAGCACACACCATGCTCATCAACCGTATCGTGAACAAAGTAAAAATTGAAAACATCATCTGGGAAACACCACAAAAAAGCCAAAAGGTGTATTTCCTTAAAATGTTTGGAAGCAATGTTAACGTTGGAAACATAGGAATAGATGATGTGATTCCTTTGGAAACACTTCGTCTTGGTTTAAGAGGAGATACCTTTTTCAGCTTTCTGCCCGATACCATGAAAGAACCCCTAAACACCTAAAGCATGAAAGAAATATTACCTGCTGAACTTAAACAATTGATAGAATCTAAAAGCGACATCCAAATTATTGATGTGAGAGAAGATTACGAATACGATGAAGCCAACATCAACGGCACACTCATTCCAATGGGTGAGGTGATGGACCGTGTGGATGAAATTTCACGGAATAAAAAAGTGATCGTACATTGCCGAAGCGGAAAACGGAGTGAAACGGTAATTAAAGCCCTTGAAGCACAACACGGTTTTACCAATCTTTACAATTTACGTGGCGGCATACTGGCTTATCTTGATCGGCATACTGGCTTATCTTGATCAAGCATAACCTAAAAATTTTATGATAGAACTATTTAAACACATTTTGCACCTCGATTTTGATTGGCTGTTTGCCAACTACGGCACCTTTGTTTATACCGTGCTCTTTCTGGTAATTTTTATTGAAACCGGTTTGGTGGCTATGCCCTTTCTTCCCGGAGACTCTCTGCTTTTTACAGCCGGCCTGTTTGCAAGAACCGGTCATCTCAATTTATCCTATCTTCTTATCCTGCTTTTTATTGCCGCTGTGTTGGGTGATAATTGCAATTACTGGATAGGCAGAAAAATTGGTCTGAAAGTATTTACGCTTAAATTCAGAGGTAAACCTCTGGTTAAAAAAGAATACCTCGATAAAACGCATGAATTTTATGAGAAACACGGTACCAAAGCCATCATCATGGCCCGCTTCGTGCCCTTTGTGCGCACCTTTGCCCCATTTGCAGCCGGTGTTGGTGAAATGAATTATAGAAGGTTTTTAAGTTTTGATATCTTGGGTGGTGCTTTGTGGATTGGTTCTTTAACTACCGCAGGGTATTTGTTGGGTGAAGTTGAATTCATCCGAAAACACATTGATTTGGTTTGCTTAGGAATTATTCTTCTCTCGGTGTTACCAATAATTTTTTCGGCTTTAAAAGCAAGGATGGGTAATAAAGCGGCTTAGATGCTTATTTTTACTACTCGCTCTATACTCTAAAGCGGATTATTAGCAGTCTGCTGTTTGTTATCATTCACCTTCTAGCGCACGAAAAGCTATCGTTTAGCGTTTCTTAATCTCCGCAATTTCTACTTTCAAGCCCCTCAACATGTTCATGATGCTATCCAGGTTCAGTTCGTCCTGCTGGTATTCGTTCATGTTGATGCTGCAGGTGTATTCCCAGATTTCAAGGATATCCGACACCTTCACTTTAAAGGGTTGGTAGATTTTATTATCGGAGTGCAATTCGTAAGTGCCTTCCTTTTTGTGGTAAGCCATCACCCGTTTGTACGTTAATCCGTCTTCTTTGGTCACCACAATGTAGGTGTGCCCCAAACGAATGTCTTCCAAACGTTCAATAAATTTTGCAATAACAAACGAACCTTCCTTGATTGGCGGCATGCTATCCCCTTTAATAGGGAAAGCGCGGTGTTTGCCGGTGGGTAAAAACGGCAATTTCATTTGAGGTAATTTTTCGATGTAATCCGGATCGGCATACCCGCGGGTGTACCCGGCCGATGCTTTTACAGGAACCAGTTCCACCATATCGTTGCCATCATTGTCCAGTAGAATAGGAAATAAAATGCGGTTCTTTCCGATTTTCATCAAACCGTCGATGTTGGTCTTTCGCATATCGCCACGCACCACGATAAACGTATCAGTAAATCAATCGGAGGTTCATTTCTTGCTTCTTCGTATCCACCAATTCGGGAACGGGTAATTTTTAACTCGTCGGCCAGCTGCTCCTGTGATAGGCCTTTCAGCTGCCTGAGAAAACGGATGTTGTTTGCGATTTTACTCATTGCTATAAATTATAGTTTAAAATTACTACTTTTTATAGTTATTTGCAAATCCAAAATAGTAAAAGAATGTTGTTAAATTTTAGGGAGGGGCAGAACCGGGTAATAAAATACAGCGGTGTTTGATTATATTGTATGCTTAAATGCATCAAAAAATGAAAAAATTTTTAGCCGTTTTGTGTTTGCTTCACACCTTCCTTTTACAGTCGCAAGTAAGCCCATATATCCTTTCACTCAGTGAAGAGGTGGTATACAACAACCGAAACCAGGCAGTGTTTGTAAAATTTAACCCGGGTGCTCAAATTACTGATAACACGGTCGCAGAATTTATTAACAGCCATTTTGCGCCGGGCGAATCTACACGTATTGAAGAATTCAGAAAAGAAACCGATGCGTTTGGTTATACCCACCGTCGTTTCAAAATTTATTCCAATGGTGTGGAACTATACAACAAAGTAATTGTCAGCCATGCCATCAACGGTTACCTGATTTCACTAAACGGGGATCTAAGCCTTAATATCAGCAACACAAACGGATTTCGTCTCAATGAAAAACAAGCACTTCAATTCGCTCTTGCAAAAATTAAGGCAAAAAAATACAAATGGGACAACAAAGAAGAAGAGGCCCACATGCGTTTGGTTTTAAATCAACCCAACTTTAGTTACTATCCTAAAGGCAAAAAAATCCTGTTTGAAAAAAACACCACCAACCTTGCATCCTATGTGTTTACCATCTACGCTGAAGAACCACTTTACAAGGCCAATGTGGTGGTGAATGCTACAACAGGAGAAATTATCAGTGAAGAAAATTTAATCTGTAGTGTGGATGTACCCGGAACAGCCCAAACCAAATTCAGCGGAACACAAAGCATTACCTGCGACCAAACCGGTGCAGTGTTTTCCCTCAGAGAAACCCAAAGGGGAAATGGCATTGAAACCTACAACCTGAATTACGGTACCAATTACGGTGCAGCCACCAATTTCACGAATGCCAGCGCTACCTGGACAGGAACCGGAGCCGACCAAGGTGCAAGAGATGCCCATTGGGGTGCTGAAAAAACCTACGACTACTTTTGGAACCAACATAACAGAAACAGTATTGACAATGCGGGTTTTAAATTGCTGAGCTATGTGCATTACAACAGCAATTATGCCAATGCCTTTTGGGATGGTGCCCGAATGACCTATGGCGATGGTAATGGCACCAGCACCTTTATTTTTACCACAATTGATATTTGCGGACACGAGATTACCCATGGGTTAACGTCAAATTCTTCCAACCTGATATACAATGGCGAGTCGGGCGCATTAAACGAAAGCTATTCGGATATTTTTGGAACACTCATAGAAAATTACGGCAGGCCGGGCAATTGGAATTGGAAAGTTGGTGAAGACATGACGGCCAATGGCAATGGCATTCGTAACATGCAAAACCCGGCATTATTCAGTGATCCGGATACTTACGGCGGACAATTCTGGTATACCGGTACCGCGGATAACGGTGGGGTGCATACCAACAGCGGTGTAAGCAATTTTTGGTTTTACCTTCTTAGTATGGGCGGCAACGGCAGCAATGATTTAGCCCAAACCTACTCTGTTTCTGCCCTTGGCCTCAATCAGGCAGCACAAATTGCATTTCGCGCACTAACACTGTATTATACGCCTAACACTAATTATGCCAACGCCCGTTTACTTACGATACAGGCCGCAAAAGATTTGTTTGGCAATTGCAGCAATCAAGTGATTCAAACCACAAATGCCTGGCACGCTGTAGGAGTCGGGCCGGCTTATGTTCCGGGTCTCATAGGTGCAAATTTTATTGCCAATAAAACCAATTTCTGTACCTCCCCTGCAACAGTCAGCTTCAACAATACAACCACTAACGGCATCTCTTATGTTTGGGATTTTGGCGATGGTTCGGCAAATGTTACCGCTACCAATGTTGTGCACACCTATACTTCCAATGGAACCTATACCATAAAGTTAAAAGCAACAGGTTGCAACAATGGCAACGACAGCATTATTAAACCGGCTTATATTGTTGTAAATGCGCCGGCTGCGCCCAGTGCAACAGGTGCGAGTGCTTGTGAAAATAACAGCATGGTGCTAACGGCAAGCGGCAACAATTCCATAAACTGGTTTCCGGGCTCTAATGCCACCAGCCCTATTGCTTCGGGTAATACCTTTGCAACGCCCAACCTAAGCACCACCACCACATATTATGCGGCCAACACCATTTCAAATTCGCCCATGTATGGCGGTATCTTAAATATAAGCGGTGGTGGCAATCTAGCCAACGCCTCACAGTGGTTGGTGTTTGATGTCAACGCCAATGCAACGTTAAATAGCGTGGAGGTGTTCGCTCAGGGCGCCGGTAACCGAGTTATTCAAATGAGAAATTCAGCAAGTACTGTAATTTTCGCTCAAACGGTTAGCCTTACCGCAGGCAACAACACCGTGCAGTTGAATTTTAATTTAACACCAGGCGTGAATTACCAACTGGGTTTAGCCGGTGGCTCCAATGCCAATTTGTACCGAAGTAATTCCGGCGTAACTTACCCATACAACATTGGCGGCATCGTTAATATTAAAAATTCAAGTGCCGGCAGTGCGTTTTATTACTGGTTCTACAATTGGAAAATAACTGAAGCTGATTGTATGAGCCCCTTGGTGGCTGTTACAGCCAGTGTGTTGCCAAAACCCCAGGTGAGTATCTCAAATTCAAACGGTGTGTGCATGAACGATGAAATCAGCCTTATCGGTTCTCCTGCTGGAGGCGTGTTCAGTGGAAACGGTGTAAGCGGAACCACCTTTATACCACCGAATTCAAGTGGCAGTTATCAAGTCAATTATACTTACACCGATGCAAATAATTGCAGTGCCTCCGACAGCATACAGTTTATTGTTAGCGAATGCGTGGGCCTGCCTTCAGTATTGGCAGAAAATAATGAAATTGAAATTTACCCAAATCCCGCCAATGAAATTATAAGCCTTTATGCTTCAGAAAAAAGTCAGATTGTATCGTATTCTATCAGCGATGCATCAGGCAGACTTGTGTTGCAAAACGCCATGGATTTGGAACACAAACAAATTGATATTAGTTCACTTTCAAAAGGGCTTTACTTCATTTGCATGCAAAACACAAGCGGCATAGTGGAAAAAGTGATTAAACTTGTGAAGGAATAAGGGCTTATAAGAATTGTAAAATTTTTCTAAGTGGTTTAAGGTACAAGGTGTACCACTTTGGTTTTAATTCATTGACTCTCCAGGCTTTTCGGTCTTCACGGTTGGCTATAATACGGTTTTTTATGCTTGAATTGCTTTGCCCTCCTGTTCTCATTTTTATGGTATACTCCGGCAAATAACACAATTTGATGTGGTGTTTATGAATGAACCTCAGCATGAGTTCGTAATCGGCGGCGGTTTTAAATTCACGATTAAAATTTCCCAAACGCCGATACACCTCTCGCTTTACAAAAAATGTGGGGTGAGGTGGCATCCAGCCGTTTAAAAAAGCACCCGGGGTATAGTGTCCGCTTTTCCATTGGCGCACAATCTTATTGGTGTTATTAGCATCCACATAATACAAATCGCTGTACACCGCATCGCATTTTTCACTTTCAAATACTTTTGCATACTGCGTGAGCACCGAGGAAGACGTGTAAAAATCATCGGCGTGCAAAATGCCGATTACATCGCCGGATGCCAGGGCAATTCCCTTGTTCAGGGCATGGTACAAACCCTCGTCCTTTTCCGAAAGGTAGTTGGCAAAGCGGTGTTTGTATTTTTCCAATACATCCAGGGTACCATCGTTTGAAGCCCCATCCACCACAATGTACTCCACATCAGGGTAATCCTGGTTCAGAACCGATAACACACAGGCTTCTATGCTTGCCACAGCGTTATAACTTACCGTTATGATGGAAAACTTCATCAGGAATTTTGAAGGTGTTCGGCAACTTTTGCCAGTGAAACAAAATTAAAATCAATCAAGGCATCTTGTTTTGTCATTTCGCTGATATAAACGGTTTTCATTCCGGCGGTTTTACCAAATTGCATATCGCTCATGCTGTCACCTATCATCAGGCTTTTCGAAAAATCAATTTCAGGGAAATCTTTTTTGGCCTGTAAAGCCATTCCAATGCCGGGTTTTCGTGTGGGGTGTTGTTCAGCCGCCAGGTAAGGCGAAAAATACACCTTGTCTATTCTTCCGCCGTGGTACTTAATTTCGTATAGCATGTTGCTGTGTATCAATTCCAGATCCTCCACCTTGTACAGTCCTTTTCCAATGCCCTGTTGGTTGGTAACCACAACCACTCGCCCAAATACACCTGAAAAATATTTTAACGCGCCAAACACACCATCCAAAAATTCAAACTCCACCCAGTTTTTTACATACTCATCCACCAAACGTTTATTAATAACGCCATCCCGGTCCAGAAACAAAGTCCAATCCTTATTAATAGCTAAATCTCTTAAAATCATCCTGTGCCTTTTGGTAATCCTCGGGTACGCCGATATCGATAAAATAATTTTCAAAAACAAAACCAAAAATTCTCAGGTCCTCAATTTGTTTTTCGAAGACATCCTTTTCAATTGAAAAATTTTTGTTTGCTATGGTTTCCTTCAAGTACAAATCACGGTTCAGCAAATACACACCACCATTAATTAAACCCGGAGTTTTGGAACTGCTTTTTTCTTTGAACGCCACTACACGCTTGTTCTCATCGATTGAAATGGCCCCGTATCGGGAAGCGTCCTCTACCCTTCTTAAAGCCAGAGAATGCTGCGCCTGGGCCTTGAGATGCAGAGCATAAAAGTGTTGAATGTCAATTTCAAAAAAGGAGTCCCCGTTCAACACCAGCACTTCATTTTGCTTAATTCCTTCCAAACCTAAACGTATGCCACCACCTGTGCCCATTGGTTCGGTTTCAATCGCATAGCTGAGTTGCAGACCTTTGTAAGTAGTTCCAAAATGGCTGCTAATGGTTTCCGCCTTATAACCAAGCGAAATGCACACGTCGCTAATACCTGAACGACTAAGATAATCCAGCTGATACTCTAAAAAAGGGCGTGCATTAACCGGCGCCATGGGTTTTGGCAGGTCGGGCACCACCGACTTTAAACGTGTTCCGAAGCCTCCGGCAAGTATTATTGCAGAACTCAGCACCTTATTTTTTAGGGAAGAGTTGCATTTCAACCAACTCACAAATGGAATGACCAAGATTCATGTGGCACTCCTGAATTCTGGGGGTATCACTGCTTGGGATGCGAATAATGTGTTTGCAGATTTCCTTCATTTCGCCTCCGCTTTCCCCGGTAAAACCCACTGTAATCAGCCCCATGTCGTTGGCTTTTTTGATAGCGTTCACAACGTTTTTACTGTTTCCGCTGGTGCTTAAACCAATCAACACATCCCCTTTGCGCCCCATGGCTTCAACCAGTCGCGAATAAATTACATCGTAACTGTAGTCGTTGGCAACTGCAGTGGTGTAACTGGTGTTGACGTGCAATGCTTCTGAAAACAAAGGCGGACGATCGTAATAAAACCTACCGCTCAACTCAGCTGCCAAATGCTGGGCATCGGCGGCACTACCACCATTCCCACACCACAACACTTTTCCACCGTTTTTATACGATTGCACCACATGCTCAGTAATGGCTTGCATGGTGCCCATGAGCTCCGCACTGTTCATCACTGCCGTTTTTAAGTCTATGGATGCTTTTAGCCTGGATTGTATAAGATTTATCATTTTAACTGGGATCATTTTAACTGGGTTTATCGGTCTTCTGTGCCGTTTAAAATATCAGGATTTTTTGAATTTGATTTAAAATATTATGTTTGTTAAAATCAATACCGTGTAGCTGATGAATATTGAAGTGTGTTATAGCCCCCAAAGTTATCATCTTTTTCATAAACCCGAAGCCATAGTGGTGGTAATTGACGTCCTGAGGGCCACTTCCGCCATCACCACGGCCATTTTTCACGGGGTATCCAAAATGATTCCCATTGCCACCATGATTGAGGCCGACGAGTACAAAAAAAACGGTTTTATGGTAGCTGCCGAACGTAACGGTGAAATTGTCGACGGTTTTGATTTGGGCAACAGCCCCTTTGGCTACATGAACAAAAAGGTAAAAGGCAAAACCATCGCCATCACCACTACCAATGGCACCCACGCCATAGAAGTGGCCCGAAAAGCCAAACGTATTATCATTGGCAGTTTTTTGAATCTGGACGCAGTGGTGGACTACCTGAAAAAGGAGAAAAAAGACGTGCTTTTTTTATGCGCCGGCTGGAAAAATAAATTTAATCTTGAAGACAGTCTGTTTGCCGGAGCGGTTGCCAACGAACTGGTGAACAAACACGACTTTGATACCATTTGCGATTCCACCATTGCTGCTATGGAACTTTACAAACTTGCCAAACACGATTTGGAAGGTTTTTTAGCCAATTCATCACACCGCAAACGCCTGGCTAAACTCGATTTGGAGAGGGATGTGAAATACTGCCTTACGCCCAACCAATGCCCGGTTATCCCTGTGTTGGAGGGAAAGTTTATTGTGAAGGGCTAGGTTTTCTAAGTTTATTCTTCTTTTTTGGGGCGTGTCCCCATGAAGTAGAAAAACAAAAAATCACACTGGAAGTTTTTCACTTCATGGGGTCGGGCTTTAAGCTATAAATCCTCGTTGTTTGGTTCGGTTTTACCAGCCGCACTAGCCCGCTCAAACATCCACTGGATGTTTGCCGTCCCTCACGCAAGTTCTGATTCGTCTTCCGCACAAGCCTGCTCAGGACAAACATGTAGTACATGTTTGGGCCGGCTGGTGTGAAGCACCGGATGTTTGCCGTCCCTGCCCGAACGACCGAAATACGCCGTTTGTGTTCGGTCGGGCGGGCCTCACGCATCGAAGTGTCGATTTCTTAAGCCTCGGGATTTTCTCTGTTGTTTTTTACAGCCTTTTTGCTGCCTTCGTACATTTCGTACTTGAGGTAGCGGCATTCCAACGAACCATTGTAAACTTGAATTTTACGGGTGGGCCTGAGCCCAATGTTTTTAATAAATTCAGGGCTACTGGTAATGATCCAGGCGGTGAACCCTTTAAAGTCTTTCTTTAATTTGCTTCCGATTTCTTTGGCCATGGCTTCAATTTCCTTCACGGGCAAACGTTCGCCATAAGGTGGATTTAAGATAATCACGCCACTGCTCCTGGAAGGCTGAATGTCAAAAAAGGATTGGTGAACCACTTTTACAGAATCTTCCACTTTTGCCTTCTTCACATTGGTGAGTGCCTTCTGTGTCATTTGTGAATCGGAGTCCGTTGCTACTATATCCACAGCCTTGTCGCTTATCTTCCCAATGCTGCTGTCGAAAATGGTATCGTATAATTTTTCATCAAAATTTTTCCAGCGTTTAAACCCAAATTCGTCACGGTAATACCCGGGTGGTATGCCTGCAGCCCAAATGGCGGCTTCAATGGCAATGGTGCCTGAACCGGTCATGCCATCAATCAGCAATTGATGAGGCTCCCAGCCACTGAGCTTTACAAGGCCCGATGCCAGAACTTCCTTCATCGGTGCCTCACCAATGTGTGCCCTGTACCCCCTTTTGTATAAAGGTTCTCCGCTGCTATCTAAATTAACCGTGACCTCGTTTTTGTAAATGTGAACGTAAAGCCGCAAACCGGGATGGACCAAATCCACACTCGGTCGTTTGCCGAATTTTTCACGGAAACGATCCACCAGGGCATCCTTTACCTTTTGCGAAATGAATAAACTGTGGGTAAAAGCCTCGGAATTGGCCACACTTTCAATCATGAGCGTGTCATCGGCAGTCAGAAACTGCTCCCACTCCAAACTTTTGATGCCATCGTACAACTCTTGTTCATTTTCAGCCTTAAACTTCGCTATTGGAATTAACACCTTTAGCGCGGTGTGTAGGTCTAAATTGCACTTGTACAAAAACCCAATGTCGCCAACCGCCGAAACCCCGCGTTTAAAAGGGGTGACTTCCTTGCCTCCCAATTTTTTGAGTTCATTGGCCAGCACTTCTTCCAAACCAAAAAAAGTGGTGAACTTAATTTCAAAATCTTCCTGCTGTGTATAGGTGTATAAAAATTTCAAGAGAATAATATTTCGTTGGTGTTGATTTTTATTTTTTCGGCAATGTCGTCCGTTGGCAAATCGTTATCATCATTGCCAAAGGGGTCTTCAATTTCCTCAGAAATCAATTCCATGGAAGCAAATGCATAAAACATCAGCATCACAATAAAAATGCTCCAGTACCCCGCACTCAAACCGAAAGTAAAGGGCATGGTGATCACATAAATAAAAATGATCTTCTTTATGTATATACTGTAAGAGTAAGGAATAGGTGTGCTTTTAATGCGTTCACAGGCGCCGCAAATATCGGTTAGTTCATTAATATTTTGGTTGTATATTAAGTAATCCACCGCATGCTGCTTGTTCGAACTGAAATGTTCCATAACAAAAGCAGTCAGTTCCCGGGCAATAAAATTGGGTTTGTGATCGGCATTGAGATAAGCTTCACGGGTGAAGCCTTCATCAAATTGTAAAATTTGTTCAGCGGATTTTCCGCGTAAATGTTCCTTTAAACACAAGGCATAATTGCTGATGAGCAGCTGTGCCCTTTTACGGGAGTAGATGTCTTCCCTGGGGAAAAGGGCATTGAGTTTAAGCGCCAAATTTCTGGAGTTGTTGATTAGTGATCCCCACAACTTTCTTCCTTCCCACCAGCGATCGTATGCAGAGTTGATTCGAAACACCAGCACCAAAGAAATGATAAAGCCTGAAATTTGGTGAAACACACTTAAATTCGGAGGTAAAAAATTTCTAAGGTAATGTTGCTCAACATAGGATACCAAAAACGTAATGGCTCCAAGTAAAAACATAGCAGGTAATAAAACCCGCATGGTATCCGATTTATGGAAATGCAGAATGAGTTTTATCCAGTCCTTGGGATTATAGGTTACCATTTTGGTGCAGATGTGTTGTGTTAGAACGCCAAAATAACTTTACGAATGATGTTGATGCATTCCTTCAACTGCTCTTTTGTGATCACCAGCGGTGGGGCAAAACGAATGATATCACCATGGGTGGGTTTGGCCAATAAACCCTGCTCGGCAAATTGCACACACACCTCCCAGGCACTTTTACCGTTTTTTTCTTTGATTACAATGGCGTTCAACAAACCCTTACCACGCACTGCAGAAATCACATCGCATTCGCTTTGTAATTTTTTCATTTCTGCTCTGAAATACTGCCCCAGTTCTTCGGCGTTCTCTGCCAGCTTTTCGTCTTTCAGCACTTTTAATGCCTCAATAGACACCGCACAGGCTAATGGATTGCCGCCATAAGTACTGCCGTGTTCGCCTGGCTTTATGGTTAGCATCACCTCATCGTTGGCCAACACCGCGCTCACCGGCATAGTGCCACCGCTCAGGGCTTTTCCTAAAATTAAAATATCGGGTTTAACCTGTTCGTGATCGCAGGCCAACATTTTACCGGTGCGGGCCAATCCGGTTTGCACCTCATCGGCAATAAACAACACCTTGTATTTCGTACACAAGTCCCTCACGCCTTTTAAATAGCCCTCATCAGGCACCACAACGCCTGCCTCTCCCTGAATTGGCTCTACCATAAAGGCTGCTGTGTTCGGATCTTTTATGGCTGCTTCCAGCGCTTTTAAATCATTGTAATCTACTAATTCATAGCCTGTCATAAACGGACCAAACCCTTTGTAAGAACTGGGATCGTTGCTCGAAGAAATAGCGGCTAATGTTCTTCCCCAAAAATTGCCTTTGGCAAATACCAGTTTGGCTTTATTTTCAGGCACGCCTTTTACATCGTATGCCCAGCGGCGGGCCAGTTTAAGCGCGGTTTCTCCGCCCTCAACGCCTGTATTCATGGGCAATACTTTATCGTAACCAAAATACGAGGTGATGTATTTTTCATACTCCCCTAAAATGGAATTGTAAAAAGCGCGGGAAGTGAGCGTCAGCTTTTTGGCCTGTTCGGTCAGGGCTTTGATGATGCGGGGGTGACAATGCCCTTGATTGACGGCGCTGTAAGCGGCTAAAAAATCATAATACCGTTTGCCCTCCACGTCCCAAACGTAAACGCCTTCTCCTCTTTCGAGCACAACGGGAATGGGGTGGTAATTGTGTGCTCCGTACTTGTCTTCCAGATCAATTAAGTATTGGCTGCGGGTGATGGTCTCAGTCATGGCAATGGGCTTTGTTGCAGTAAATATACGGGAAAAAGCTGAGAGCAGCCTTCTGTAGAAGGGATCAAAAAGTTAGAAGAGAGAGATTAAATACTATGCAAAATCACTTTATGGATTTTTCAAATTAATAATACTTATCCATCAAATACAGTAGCGCGCCTATTCCTCCTGCGCCCAATTCCAGTTCGCGTTTGTTGATTTTATCAAAAGTATCTTCTGCAGTGTGGTGGATGTCGAAATACCTTTGAGTATCAGGTTCAAAGCCTATGCAGGGCACGCCCGCCTTATCCAACTCCGATATATCGGCTCCACCCCCGCCTTCTGAAATTCTGTCCACATAATAGGGCGTAAACAAGGCTTTCCAGCTCAGCACTTTTTTATAGAGCCCATTTGTGGTATCCACACCAAATCCTCTTGGCGTATAACCTCCTGCATCGGTTTCGAGTGCAGCCAGGTGTATTTCTCCTTTTTCTTTCGCTGCTTTAGCATAGGCTTTCCCGCCTGCCAGACCATTTTCTTCATTCATAAACGCCACCGCCCGTATGCTGTGTTTGGGTTTTATTCCAAGGGCTTTAAAAGCCGCCAGCACTTCAATGCTCTGCACCACACCCGCACCATCGTCGTGAGCACCTTCTCCGTTGTCCCAACTATCGAGGTGACCACCTGTGATAATAAACTCATTTGGTTTTTCACTACCGTTGATCTGACCAACCACATTGTATGAAAGCACATCGGGTAAGGTTTCGCAATGCGTTTCAAGATACACTTCAAGTTGATTGTTTTGTTTCAAATCCTTGAGCAATTGGTCTGCCGAGAGATAACCAATGGCGAGTGCCGGAATTTTAGTTTTTGAAATACTGGTATCGTAATTCATGTTGCCGGTGTGGGGTTCATCGTCGGCCACTGAAGTCATGCTTCTCACCAGAACGGCTACTGCGCCGTATTTTGCAGCATATGAGGCTCCTCGTCCACGGTATTTTACGGCTTCTCCATAAGCCTGTCCGGTTCTGACGTGCTTTTGTTCAAAAAACACATTGTAAAACACCACCTTACCTTTGACTTCTTTTTCACCCAGGCGTTCCAGTTCCTCAAAACTGTTGACCGCAACTACTTTTGCTTTTACTCCTTTTGCCCCTGTACCCACCGAACTGCCCAAAGCCACACAAGAAACGACATTGAGTTTCCCGCCCATTTCGTACTGGCACTTTTCTTCTTTGCCCCTTACCCAATGGGGTACCATACAAGGCTGAAGAATCACTGTATCGGCTCCGGCTGCATACATGGCCGTTTTAGCCCATTGTACAGCTTGTTCTGCCTGTGGACTGCCGCTGATGCGACCGCCAATCTTTTTACATAGGTGTTCTAAATTACTGTAACATTTACTTTGGGTCAAGTAATAATCGTAGAGCTTTCTCAGTTGAAGTGAATCGGCGTTCTGGGCTTTTGAAAATCCCACTGCCAATAAAATAATACTTAGTAACAGATGTTTATTAAATGCACGCGAAACTCCCATTTTATCAGAATACGTATTCATTTATTGTTTGCTTTTTTGAGTTTAACTTCCTTGACTGAATTTATCGGTATTTGAATGTAATCTAAAATCCTGCTTGAGACTGAGTATTAAAATACTGAGGGCTGCGCCAGGGATGCGAAAGGTTTAGCCACCGCAAGGCGAGTGCAATTGAGCTGCACCTCGCCTGAGGAGGCCGGAGCGAAGCGCAGCCTGTAGCAGCCCGTTAAGGCGCCCAAAAAAAATTACAAACTATTCCTTTCATTTTATTTAATGACCAAAGTATCGATGAGTTTATACCCACAAAATTTATTGATATTTCCCATCAGCTCTTCCTTGCGGTACAACAACTCTTGCTTTAAAGCAGGAGATGAGAGTGTAATAAAAATGGTTTTCTCTCTAAAGGAAATTTCAGAAGTGTTTTTTGCAATCATTTCACCGGCAATTTCCTTCCAGCTGTTTCTCACGGTAAATCTTGAGATTTTTACATCCAGGTGCTCCTCCTTGAGAATTTGGGAGATGGCATCGCCCAACTTGATGAGATTTGATTTTTTGGCCAAAATCGTTTATAAATACTTTTTTGGACTTGGGTTCTTTAGATTTTCTGAAGCATCCATCACCTTGTCTTTTAATCCGGCTTTGAATGCGATCATTTTTTTCATCACCTCTTTGTCGGAAGCCCCAATGATTTGTGCCGCTAAAATGCCGGCGTTTTGCGCAGCGTTAACCGCTACTGTAGCAACAGGAACGCCGTTGGGCATTTGTACAATGCTCAATAAACTGTCCCAACCATCAATGCTGTTGCTGCTTTTAACCGGAACACCAATTACAGGAAGTGGTGTCATGGAAGCCACCATGCCCGGCAAATGCGCCGCACCACCGGCTCCGGCAATAATCACCTGCAACCCTCTTTCGTGAGCCGTTTTGGCGTAGTCCATCATTTTTTCGGGTGTGCGGTGTGCCGACACAATGTCCATCTCATATGGAATTCCGAATTCCTTCACAATTTCCGCTGCTGCCTGCATTACCTGCAAGTCAGAAGCACTGCCCATAATGATGCCAATTTTAGGTGCTGCCATGTTGTGTGTTTTAAATGTGTAAGGCCCGTTTTGCAGTTGCATCCAAACAGGCTTCTTTCATGCTTTCGGTAAAGGTAGGGTGGGCGTGACTCATGCGCGAAATGTCTTCTGCACTTGCTCTGTACTCCATGGCCACCACAGCTTCAGCAATCATGTCGGCCGTGCGCGGACCAATCATGTGTACGCCAAGAATTTCGTCAGTTGATTCGTCTGCCAATACTTTCACAAAACCGTCGGTGTCCATACTTGCTCTTGCACGCCCGCTGGCTTTGAATGGAAAATTGCCCACCTTGTATTTTTTGCCTTGCTCTTTTAACTGTTCTTCGGTATAGCCTACAGCGGCCACTTCAGGCCAGGTGTAGACCACACCCGGAATTAAATTGTAATTGATGTGTGGTTTTTGTCCAGCCATGGTTTCGGCCACATAAACGCCTTCTTCCTCGGCTTTGTGCGCCAGCATAGCCCCTTTCACCACATCCCCAATGGCATAAATGCCTTCAACATTAGTTTGGAGGTGATCATCGGTTTCAATTCTTCCGCGGTTATCAACTTTAAGTCCAATTTTTTCCAAACCAAGATTATCGGTGTATGGTTTACGACCCACAGACATCAAACAATAATCGCCTTTGAATTCTACTTTCTCATCTTTGGCATTCAGCACAGAAACGCTCACTTCCTTTCCATTGGATTTAACGCCGGTGACTTTGTGTTTGAGGTAAAATTCAAAACCTAAATTCTTTTTCAGCACCCGTTGCAGTTCTTTGCTCAGCGCTCCATCCATACCCGGAATAATTCGATCCATAAATTCAATCACAGAGACTTTACTTCCCAATCGACCGTAAACACTGCCGAGTTCCAAACCAATTACTCCACCGCCAATAATAATCAGGTGTTTGGGAATTTCAGTCATTTCCAAAGCTTCTGTAGAGGTGATGATGCGCTTTTTATCAATTTCAATGCCGGGTAAACTGGCCGGTTTGGAGCCGGTCATGTCCTTGAAAAACGGTGATTTTATTTTTTTTCATTAAAAAGTTGATGCCATCGCAGGTCATTTTTACCACCCCGCGTTTGCGTTCCACCATTTGTTTGAGATTCACCTTGGGTGCTTTAATTTCTATACCATGTTCTTCAAACGTATGCACGGCGTTAAAATAATGTTCACTGGAATCCAGCATGGCTTTGGATGGAATACATCCCACATTTAAACACGTACCGCCCAAGGTGGGGTATTTTTCAATCAGGGCGGTTTTCATACCCAGTTGTGCGCAACGTATGGCGGCCACATATCCTCCGGGTCCGGAACCTATTATTGCTACATCAAATTTCTCCATAATCACAGGTGTTTTTCAATAAAAAAATCAAGCCCTAATTTACGCTTTATTTTGCAATGGATTTTAGTTTCCGGCCTTGGAAAAAAATCGCCTGAAAAGGTAAAACAGAAGCAGTAAACTCGAGAACAACAACGCTGAATACGAAATCAGGTCGCCAAACCGGCTGAAGAACGTTAACTCGGTGTTGGGATAAATCTTTTGTGCAATAACTGTTTCCTGCCACCAACGGCTTGGCTGGTAAATGTTCCCGAATTCATCCAGAAAACAACTAATACCGGTATTTGCCGAGCGGGCCATTTGCCTGCGATTTTCAATAGCTCGTAAACGGGCATAGTTTAAATGTTGTTTATAGCCGGGGGTATCGTCCCACCAACCATCGTTAGTGACAATAAAAATCAGAGAGGCGCCATTGCTAACATACTCTGAAACATAATCGGAGTAAACGCTTTCGTAACAAATCACCGGGGCTATGTCGGTTTGATTGGTTTTATCTTTAAACACGGTCCTTTCTTTCTGCAAACCTAAACTTCCAACGGTGCCGCCAAGGTCGAGGGCCAGATTTTCGAGTGGCTTGAACAAAGCCGGAAAAGGCATTTTTTCGACTCCCGGCACCAGTTTGGATTTGTGATACACCTGTGATGACGTTGCATCAATATAAATGGCGCTATTGTAAACATCGTAATGCAAACCTGAATTCTTGTCGAAACGCGCTGTTGACGTCACCCTGGAAGGATCTTCATAAAACTCATAGGTATTCCCTCCGGTGATAATTTTTAAATTGGGCCTTGTTTTAATCAGGCTATCTCTGAACCAAGCGAGTTCTTCACTTTCGTTGAGAAATTTTTCATTGATATTATTGGTGATGAACGTTTCAGGCAATACCAGGTAATGGGTTTGAGCGTTTAATTTTGGTTTTGCCAATGCAATAGCCTTCAAAAATTGTTGCTTGTATTCCATCACAAATTTGAAATTGTAGGGATCTACATTTGGTTGCACAACAACACAGTTGAGGGGTTTGCTTATTTTGGAAAGAGGTGTTCTGGACAACATGAGGCCATAGGACAGAAGAATGGGCAGTACAATCACGAGCCCTATTTTAAACATGGCATTTCTAAACACAACAATCGGTTTGGTGTGACGCATGGCCTGAAAAAACAAGAGGTTAACCATCAACACCCAAGCCGTACCCCCTGAACTTCCGGTGAACTCGTACCATTGTATCCAGCGGTGGTGAAAGGCAAACACATTGCCCAGGTTGAGCCAGGTCCAGCTCAGGTCCCAAAGGCTATGGGCATGTTCCCAGGCCAGCCAAAGGGGCAGCAACAACCAATGCGACCACAAGCCGTGGAATCGGCGGCGAAGGGTGGAATACAGCATAAACACCCAACTCATCAGGAGTGAATTGGCAAGGATGGCCATGCAGGCCCCGCCGAAAGAAGCGTAAACAATCCACCAGGTTAC
>JALOMJ010000101.1 GCA_025455485.1 Bacteroidia bacterium
GGTTTAGAAAAAGAAAACATCTTTCACCTCAATGATATCAAAACAACCTGTGTTCATTACAGGCTCAGATTTCTTGATTCTGAATTCCATGTTTCTGACATCCCCTTGGAGGCTATAGGCAAGATTAAAAAAATCAGCCAAAAACAACACAAAGAACCAAAACACTTCAAAGTACTAGGCACAAAAGAAAGTCTGAGCGGAAAAAGTCATGAAGAAGTTGCCTTATTTTGTAAAACCCTCGATGAGAATTATTACTTACTACACAAATGGGGTAGGCCCTTAAGCCGAAGCCGTAAACTTTTTTCCTGGCCTTTAAGAAATTTTGAAAGTCTTTTTATTTCCGTTGCGCTTATCACGGGCCTTATTACTGTGTTGTTGCCAACCGGATTGATTTCTCTTGATGAATCGGTTGGTTATTTCAGCGGTTTTCGATTGGCCGCCTTTTTTCATCTGCTTATTTTTAATTTTGGAGTCACCGCTTACATCACCTTTGCCTTTAATAAAAACTTCAGCTCCTCGGTGTGGAATCAAAGTTCGGAGTATTGAAAATTTAGTTTGGCAGTAATCCTATAAAAAAAGTGGCGACTTTTCGTAGTAAGCACAACTTGCTGTGTCAGGGTATTGTGGAAATAGAGAATAATCTAAAGTCGTCTTTTCGTAATACAAAGTCGAAAAGAACTTCGCCACCCTCATGTTTTTTTCCTAATTCATAAGGTTTCCAAAAAAGATATGCGATGCTGTAAATACGCATTCTATCACCATTCTTATCAATGTAACCTGATACTACTATTTTTGGTGATTCAGTATTAATAATCTTCCAAAGTTTGTGGTTAGAATTAAGTTTATCAAGGCCACTCTTAAAGAAAAATGTAAGAGGTTTGTTTGTGTCAGTGATTGTATCGTCGCGAAAACCGCAAATTTTACAGTCTATTGAGTCAAGACAAAAAATTCGAAGTTTTGTAGTATCCTTTGTTCTCAGAAATTCCACCGTTTTATTCCATGTGGATATTAGCTTAATGCTGTCTCCCTGAGATAATTTTTGTGCCCAAAAGCTTGAACAAATAAGAGCAAAAAGAATATTGAAAAAAACTGATTTTGTCCTCATGCAATTGACGGTCGTGTTTGGCAACTACCTTTAACTTTTTGTTAAGTTCAAGTTACATATTTATGCAGTACTGCGCAAAAAAAATGCAAATAAACCTGATGCTGTCATTAGGGGGCACGGCGTTTTTGACGGGGTTTCAATCTATTTACGTTTTCTTTTCTTAACAGGATTTTGCTTTGCGTGGAAAACAGCGGACACAATAATTTGTTTTCCGAAAACCTCATAGTTGATTACGAATGGGAATCGAGTCATAACAGCCTCGTGAATGTGGGCGAACTTTGTCGGGAAAAGTGAAGGGTTGTCGTTGATTATTGCAAGCAGTCGAAACACCTCTTCCTCAAATTCCAAGCCAAGCCCGGGTAGTTTTTTGTTATAGTAAAGGCAAGATTCTGTTATTTCAGAGATTGCTTGCTCAAGTAGAATTATTTTGTAGGATGGCAATTTACACTGAGAGTTTCTGTTTTACGCGTTTACGAGCTTCCGAAAGTGAGTAACCTTTTGTTTTTCCGGCTTTGTAAGATGCTGATCTTTTAAGAATTTCTTTTTGCTGTTCCACTGTCATTAAGCTTGAATTACCTTGACGGTAAACTTCCAAAAGTTGATAAACAACTTCGAGCACTTTGGTATCCGCCTCGTCAATATATTTGTGTACTTTGGTACGAATGGCTGTCGTTGTCATGTTTGGATAAATTTGTTCCTTAAAGATAATGATTTCTGAGAAAACAGATAGGATGTCACAGTGTCGCATATGCCAAAGTTTCCGACTAAGCTCTCCCGACTAAAATCTTAGACTAAACCAATTTGGCCCTTCAGCTCCCCCCTTCGACTACGCTCAGGGTGACAACTTCGAACCCCCTTCGCAGAACTCAGGGCAATCTTTTGACCCTTCGACTCCGCTAAAGCTCCGCTCAGGAGAGGCCGCTCAGGGCAAGTTTTTAAATTTCCCTAATGCCCATCCCCCCAAATCTTCACTTTAATGTTATCCATTTGTTCGTTGAGTTTTAGCTGACAGGATAAACGCGAAGTGGGTGTAATGTTGGGTAAGGTGTCGAGCATGGCGTATTCGTCGTCGGTAATGGGCGGCAAAGCATCAAACCCCTGCAGCACCTCCACGTGGCAGGTGGCGCACAAGGCCATTCCCCCACAGGTGGCGAGGATGTCGTACTCGTTTCCTTTTAAAATCTCCATTAAACTTAAACCCATATCGGTGGGGGCTTCCAACGTGCTGAAACTTAAATCCGGTTGTTGAATGTGTATTTTAATATCGGCCATGTTATCTATTTTGTTTTTCCTCACAAAGTTCTACTAAAACGCCATTTGTGCTTTTGGGATGTAAAAAACAAATGCGTTTGTTATCCGCTCCGTCTTTTGGTTGGGGGTTCAATAATTCAAAACCTTCGTTTTTCAAGCGCTTCATTTCTTCTTCTATATTGTCTACCTCATACGCAATGTGATGTATCCCCTCGCCCTTTTTTTCGATGAAGCGCGCAATGGCGGAGGTTTCGGTGCTGGCCTCCAGCAATTCAACCTTGGTTTCGCCCAGCATAAAAAAGGAGGTTTTTACCCCTTCACTCTCCACGCTTTCTACTTTGTATTGGGCTTTGCCAAACAACCTGGTAAATAGCGCATTGCTTTGTTCTATATTTTTTACTGCAATGCCAATATGTTCTATTTTTTTTATCATCACTGTTTCGTTTCAAAAAACACCTGCTCATCCACTTGAACCAAACTTTTGTACAAATCGCGGCCTAAACTTAATTTTCTATCCGCATCTAAAGTAAATGAACTTTTGGTAAAATAAAAAAAGACGTCGCCTGCAAAACCTCCTTTTACCTTTCCCTTCAGTAAACTTTTCTCAGGGTCAAAATCCTCACCAATGGCCAATCTTGCGGTATATTTCCCGCTTTGGATTTGCCGGAGATGCACCAAGGAATCTTTTTGTAAAAAAACTGACTTTACAAATTTGTCTTTTTTAAACAAACAAAATACCACATCCAATCCCATTTCATTGCTCAGAACAACCGAAAGCTCAGAATTGAGGTCTGTTTTTTCGGGGCCAAAAATTGAACTGAACGGTGATGAAAAATCCTTACGTGTTTTCTTATTTGGTTTTTGACCTATTATTTTATGAGTTGTCTTGTTTATTTTTTTATCAGGCGATTCGGCCAGATGAATCACTAGCAGCAAGAGTGCAACAGCCAAAGGGGTAGCAAAAAGTATGTGTTTAAATTCGTTGTATGTGCTTTTTGGGGATTCAGGTCTAGAGTAAGTCGGACGGGCTTTTTCAAATTTTTTGATGTGTTCTTCGTAATATTTTCTCCTTCTTAATTCTTTTTCCTCGAAGGTCCACGTTTTGCTTTTGGTGTTTTGGCCTGAGGTATTTTGGTGTTGCTGATATGATAATTTTCTGTCATAAGCCGAACGGAGGGCCGGATCAACAAGGGTTTCGTATGCTTTTAGAATTCTGGCGAAGAGTTCTTTTTCACCCGGATTTTTATCGGGATGGTATAATTTTGCCAATCGTCTGAATGCCCTTTTAACCTCATTAATGCCGGCCAGTTGTGAAATGCCAAGTATGTCGTAGTAAGTACTCAAAAATCAATTGCCGGGATATTTTCTCACCATTAATTCAGTTTCACGCACACGTTTTTGGGCTCGGTGAAAAAATCCAGAGCTTCAAATCCGCCTTCACGACCAACACCGGAAGCTTTCACCCCGCCAAACGGTGTTCGCAAATCGCGCAGCAACCAGCAATTGATCCACACAATGCCGGCATGAATGGCATTGGCCATGCGATGAGCCCGAGTGAGGTTTTCGGTCCACACCATGCTTGCCAAACCATAGGTGGTTGAATTGGCCATCATCAGGGCTTCCTCTTCTGTATCAAAGGGTGTGATCGTAACTACCGGACCAAATATTTCTTCCTGATTGGTGCGGCATTTAAAATCCAAACCTTCTATGATGGTTGGTTCTATGTAATAGCCCTCCGACAGTTCGCCTCCGGGATTAAAAGACTTACCTCCGCACAACACGTTGCCGCCTTCCTGCTTTGCCAAATCAATGTAGGAAAGAATTTTATCAAAATGTCCTTTGCTCACAATGGCGCCAATTCGCGTATCCTCTTTTGAAGGGTCGCCCACTTTCATCCGTTTTGTTTGAGCCACAAAATCGTTTCTGAACCTTTCGTACAATGGTCTTTCCACAAAAATGCGTGAGCCACACAAACAAATCTGTCCCTGGTTAGAAAATGAAGAGTTAAGTGTGGTACTCAACATGTCCTCATAATTACAATCAGCAAAAATAATGTTGGGGTTTTTTCCTCCCAGCTCAAGGGATAATTTTTTAAACATGGGGGCTGCAATGGACGCAATGTGTTTACCGGTTGCGGTGCCTCCCGTGAATGAAATAAGCGGGATGTTAGGATGAGACACCATTGCATTACCTACTTTAGGACCGAGGCCATGAACAATATTTAATACACCCGGAGGCAAGCCTGCTTCTATGCAAATCTCAGAAAGTAAAAATGCCGTCATGGGTGTTACCTCCGATGGTTTAGCCACCACGGTACAACCGGCAGCCAAGGCCGGAGCAATTTTCCAGGAGAACAAATACAAAGGCAAATTCCAGGGCGAAATGCACGCGGCAACACCAACGGGTTGTTTAAGCGTATAGTTGATGGCGCTGTTTTCCATGGCATGGCTTTGCGCTGAGAAATGGAGAATACCCGTGCCGTAAAAGCGAAAGTTAGCTGCCGCTCTTGGAATATCCACCCGTTTGGCCAATTTAAAAGGTTTGCCATTGTCCTTACTTTCTGCGGCAGCCAGAACATCCAGCTTTTGTTCAATCAGGTCGGCTATTTTTAATAAATAATACGAGCGTGTTTCCTTCGGCGTAACACTCCAAGATTTAAAAGCGGCGGCGGCGGCGGCATAAGCTAACTCCACATCTTTTTCATCACTGTCGGGTATAAGCGAATACACTTTTCCGTTGGCAGGAGAATAATTATCAATATAGGATTTGGCAATCGGCTCTGCCAATTGGCCATTGATGTAATTTTTGAGCTTTTGCATGATTAAAAGTAGAGCCTAAAGATACGCCATTGGGCCGAATTAATCAATTTTAGCGGCCATGAACGCTGTTGATTGTGTGCTAATTCACTTTGCTTTAAATCGGCAACCGGATGAATTTTTATTTACCTTTCCATACTAACGTAATTGTAACGGCATAGCTTTCTTTGAAAAAAACAGTAAACATAATTGGTGGAGGACCTTCAGCCATGATGCTGGCATCAGAATTAAACGTTCGGAAATTTGAGGTGAATGTTTATGAAAAAAATTCTACTTTGGGCAGAAAATTTTTGGTGGCGGGACAAGGAGGCTTTAATCTAACGCACTCAGAACCCCCGGAAAAATTTATAAAGCGCTATCATCCCTCTTCATTTCTTGAGTCTGCATTTTTGTCATTCAGTAACCAGCATTTTATCAAATGGCTCTCAACCTTCGGAATCGAAACCTTTGTGGGCAGTAGCGGGCGCATCTTTCCAACCAAAGGTATTAAACCCATTCAGGTGCTTAATGCACTACTTAAACACCTGGTAGAACGCGGCGTAAAAATTTATACCGATTATGAGTGGGAAGGGTTTACAGTAAATAACGATTTGATTTTTAAAAGTAGGGAAGGTAAAAAAACAATCAGTGCCGATATTACAGTATTCGGTTTAGGCGGTGCCTCCTGGCCCATAACCGGAAGTAAAGGAGATTGGCTGCACCACTTTTCGGCCAAAGGTGTTTTAGTTAATCCATTTGAGGCCAGCAACTGTGCTTTAAAAATTGCCTGGCCCAAAGACCTTCTTGCAAAACTTGAAGGCAAGGCAATAAAAAATTGTGTGTTCAGTTGCGGAAATCATTCACATGCCGGAGAAGCGGTTCTCACCGGGTTTGGTATTGAAGGAAGTGGCGTTTATCCCCTGAGTGTTCCTTTGCGTGCGGCATTAAAAACTGAGAAGGAAACCACGTTATGCGTTGATTTTAAGCCGAATCTCAGCGAAGAAAAATTATTGGAAAAATTGCTGTCACACAAAAACACTATAAGCTACAGCAAACGCCTGCAAGTCAATTTAAACTTGAGTGATGTGCAGCGTGTGTTAATCAAACACTACTTAAAAAAGGAAGATTTTTTGAATCCTGAACGGCTGGTGTATTTTATCAAACACTTTCCCCTAAGAATACTTGGTTTAGGTCCTATAGATGATGCCATTTCAGCCGTGGGTGGTATTTCTATAGATGCCCTTACAGAACATTTTGAATTAAAAAAAATAAAAAACACTTATGCCATTGGCGAAATGCTGGATTACGATGCTCCTACAGGAGGTTATCTGTTACAATCCTGTTTTAGCATGGGGCACTATCTGGCGCAGCATTTAAATTCTACAAAGTAAATTTTCCCTCCTTCATATCTAAAACCCGGTTTTATATTCTAAACCATTTAAACTAATCGTTAAGTCTATGATTCTATTCTAAAAAAGTGTGAAATTATTAGTGCAAAAGTTTTAAACTACGATAGCATAATTTAGGTTTGTTTTAGTTTCAATTCCTTTATATTTGTCCGAACTTCAAAAAAAGAGTATGGTGGCAACTAGCGAATTTATACAGTGTGATTTAAAAAACGGTGTATTGGTAATTACAATCAACCGTCCCGATAAACTAAATTCACTCAACAAACAAACCATTGAAGAGTTACACGAAACCCTTCTGGAAGCGGAGAATCAAAAGGAAATAAGTGCTGTGATTATAACCGGTTCAGGTCAGAAGGCATTTGTTGCCGGAGCCGACATTGCGGAGTTTGCAAACTACAGTGTTGAGGAAGGCAAACAACTCAGTTCAATTGGTCATTTTAAAATATTCAACTTCATTGAAAATTACAGCAAACCCATCATTGCGGCTGTAAACGGTTTTGCTTTGGGCGGAGGATTGGAGTTGGCCATGGCTTGCCACATGCGTGTTTTGAGTGAAAATGCTAAAGTGGGGTTACCAGAAGTCAGTTTAGGAGTCATTCCAGGGTATGGAGGTACACAACGCCTGGCGCAATTGGTTGGAAAAGGCAAGGCGTTTGAAATGATTGTTACTGCAGACATGATCAACGCGCAGGACGCATACAAATGGGGGCTTGCAAACTATGTTACTAAGCCGGAAGATCTTTTAAGCAAGTGTTTTGAGATTACTGCCAAGATTACAACCAAGAGCCCTACCGCTATCAAAACAGCCATTAAAGTTATCAATGCCGGTTATAACAACAAATTGAACGGATTTGAAGTAGAGATCGAGGAATTCGGTAAATCTTTTGGCACCAAGGATTTCAAAGAAGGTGTAGGCGCTTTTATGGATAAACGCAAACCTGAGTTTAAGGGGGAGTAGTATTCTTAAGTTAAAGGCATGCCTTGAGCCTTGCCCTGAGTTCAGGGAAGGGGGGTCGAAGGGAAAAGTCAAAATTCAAAAGGAGGGCCTGGAGAAAAATTTCCATTGCACTATCTTGAACAAAGATGAACCCTTTGAGCCAAATGAAACACTTCTGAACAACCTTGAACTTTTTAAACGTCGAGTTGTTTTATATGTGTTACATTTACGTTTGAAAATGATACCACGTTTCAAATACGTTTTTTCCCTTGTAGTATTTCTTCTTTTGATGCTCTATCCGATTGATTTTTCGGCGCAATGCGCCATGTGTAAAGAAGCTGCTGAATCCTCATTAAAAAACGATCCGAAATCCATGGCCCGTAGCCTTAATTCAGGCATCTTGTACCTTATGGCAGTGCCCTATTTGATGATACTATTCATCTTTCGCAAACAAATTGTGAATCTTTGGAAAAGTAAATTCGGGAAGGTAAAAACTCAGGATGTAGACGCCTGAGATTTCTGAAAGCCAAAAGTTTGGGTTGTTGTTGCTACAAATGCCTTATTTCTGCTCTAATACTTTGGGAGCCTTAAAATAATCACTGTCTTTTTTAGGCGCGTTTTT
>JALOMJ010000227.1 GCA_025455485.1 Bacteroidia bacterium
ACAAACCACGTATACCGTTGAAGGTACCGATGCCAATGGTTGTGTGAGTTCAACAACCATTACGGTGCGTGTATCGGCTTGTCCGGGCTTTGAAGAGTTAAGTCAGGGCTCAGGAAACATCCGCATTTACCCTAACCCAAGCAGCGGTGAGTTTAACATCAGTGCTGAAAAGGACATGGATTTACAACTTTATAATGAATTGGGCCAGTTAGTGATGAACATCAGCTTAAACGCCAATAATAAACATGTTGTAAACGTGAAAGGCTTGGCAAAGGGCCTATACTTCTTAAAATCGGAAGGAGTAGTCTACTCTAAATTAGTTGTAGAAAACTAACCGGGTCAACCCCCTTTTTAAAACACCCCGCTGAGTCAAATCAACGGGGTGTTTCTTTTTATAAGGGAGACAGAAACCTTGCGTGTTTAACAATACAAAACGGATTTATACGTTTATATTTGCGCGCTTATGTTGCATTGCTTGAAAATTATTGCCGTTATTCTTCTTTTTTTTATACTAAATGCCTCGTGTAAAAAAGATAAGTTTATTACTGATCCGGCTGCAAAACTTGAATTTTCTCAAGATTCGGTGTTGTTTGATACCGTATTCACAAGCATTGGGTCTTCGACAAAAAACGTTAGAATTCGCAATAAAAACGATCAGAAAATTAAAATATCCGGCATAGTATTACAGGGTGGCACAGCGTCTGCGTTTAAAATCAATGTGGACGGAACTCCGGGTACAAATTTTAAAGACCTTGAACTGGCGGCAAAGGACAGCATGTACATCTTTATTCAGGTAAACGTAAATCCAACCAATCAAAATTCACCGCTCATTATTACGGATAAACTTGTGTTTACGGTGAATGGAAACACCCAGGAACTGATACTAGAAGCTTGGGGTCAGGATGCTTATTACCATTACCCTACGGATGCCATTAAATTTAATGATGGCAGTTATTTTCCCTATTCAACCGTTGGCCCAGCAGGAACAGGCTCGGTAGTAACATGGCCAAATGATAAACCACATGTGATTTACGGCTACCTTGTGGCCGATTCGGCCCAAACCTTAATTGTACAGGCAGGTACCCGAATTTACATGAATTACAAAGCCGGACTTTGGGTGTTTAGAAAAGGTGAATTACAAATTCTGGGGCAAAAGGGAAATGAAGTCACCATACAGGGTGCAAGGCGGGAAGCAGATTATGCCGACGAACCCGGGCAATGGGATAGAATTTGGATCAATGAAGGCAGTTTGAATAATGTGATTGATTATGCCATTATCAAAAACGGTTACATTGGCGTTCAGGCTGAACTTTTTGCTTCGGATTTCAGCAACACAATCAATCCACGTCGTTTAAAAATTACCAACACTAAAATACAAAACATGAGTTTGTGGGGGTTGTATGCTGTTGCTTTTAATATTTATGGCGGCAACAATATCATCAGCAATTGTCAGGAGCACAGCGTTAATTTGGTTTTGGGAGGAAAATATACCTTTTTGCATTGCACCTTTTCAAATTTCTGGAGCAAAGCCAAAGCCAGAGAAAAAAGCACAGTGAGTGTAAATAATTATTATGAACAAACCGTATTGCCGCTTGATTCGTGTTACTTCGGAAATTGCATAATTGATGGTAAACTTGAAAATGAGTTGACTGTGGATGTAAAAAATGCTGCCACCTTCACAGCAAATCCCTTTTTTAGTTCTTGCTGGATTAAGAGTAATGCCAATTTAAGTGATGTTTCCCGTTATCTGGAGGTTAGAAAAGGTGAAAGTTCGTTGGATTATGAGGATATAGCAACTTACAATTTTGAAACCAAAAACGATGAAAGCCGCATAAAAGGATTTGCACATCCAAAAGCCATAAGTGATGCCGGAAAGTTTCCATCAGACATAAAAGGCGTTTCGAGAAGCGCAGCCATTTCTTCAGGCAGCATTGTTGTTGGCGCTTACCAAAAGTAAATGAATTTATAAGGGGTCTGTTTTGTTAAACAAATTCAGGTTAAATTTGTCCACTTAGTTATGAAACTTATTTCTCAATCTCCTCACAAAGCGCTTATTTATTGGTTACTTACCGGTTGTTTTTTAATCTATATCATGGTGGTAGTTGGCGGTTTAACCCGCTTAACGCATTCGGGCCTCTCTATAACAGATTGGAGTTTTATGGGTTCAGTGCCACCCTTAAACCAAAGTATGTGGTTGGAGCGTTTTCAGAAATATCAGGAAAGTCCTGAATTTCAGAAAATAAATTACAGCATGAGTTTAGAGGAATTTAAACCTATTTTTTTGTGGGAATACGTGCACCGAATGATTGGGCGAATAATGATGTATGTGTTTTTATTTGGGTTTCTGTATCTTTTATTTAAAAGGAAGATCACTAAATCCATGTGGTTGCCCTTAAGTGGATTGTTTTTTCTGGGAGCCATGCAGGCGGTAATTGGCTGGTGGATGGTGTATAGTGGTTTACAAAAACAACCTGCCGTTAGTCATTACCGTTTAGCCACTCACCTGATGAGCGCATTTACTTTGTTTGCTTTTACATTTTGGTTTGCACTTAAACTTATTTTTTCAGGCGATAATCAAGAACAAGGTGAGGCCTACAAATTAAAAG
>JALOMJ010000228.1 GCA_025455485.1 Bacteroidia bacterium
CGATAAGGTGGCCGAACTGCCCGCACACACCACCGAACTTGAACTGATGGCAAACACGTTGGGCAATTGGTTTACAAACACCGTAATGGTTTTTACATCCACGCAATTGGAATTGGCCTTGGTTAAGGTGTATGTGGTGGTAATGGTAGGTGTTATAATAATGGTACCCGTGTTTAGGTTACCCGGCATCCAGGTGTAATTATTGGCGCCCGTGGCCGTTATGGTGCCGGAGCCGCCAATGCAAATCAAGGAAGGTGTTGCAAGCGGAGCCAGTATGGGTGTAACTTCTACGGTAACAGTAACCACAGCAGTTGCAGTACAACCAAGGGCCGAAGTACCTATCACAGAGTAGCTATTTGTAGAAGATGGAAAAAATGGAGATCCATTTGGAATAGCATTCGACCAAGTATATGTTTGAGCGCCCCCACCTAATAAAGCCACTGTATTGCCGGTACAAACAGATGGTTGTGTAGCTGAGGCAGTAACCGGTGGAATCGGATGAACAGAAACAGTAATAGCAGCCGTTGCACTGCCACAAGCATTGGTACCGGTAACAGTGTATGAGTTAGTAATCGAAGGAGTGAAGGCAACGCCATTGCTAATACCGCCTGACCAAGAATAACTAAGTGCGCCTGTTCCATTAACCGCTACAGATGCTCCAGGACAAGCTCCGTTTGCAGAGTTTGTGCTTACTGCCCCAACATTTGGTAATCCCGGGTCAACTGTAAAGGATTTTATGACCGTTGAAAAACAACCGTTGGTGCTTGTACCGGAAGCCGTAAAAGTAACGTTTGCAGTTGGAGTTATTACCAAAGGCGCATTTGCTAAACCTGTGTTCCAGGTGTAAGAGGTGCTTCCAATAACATTAAGTGTATTACTTATATTTGCACACAGGTTGGTGCTGGGTCCTGAAATGGCTATAGGCGCGAAATAATTCACAAAAACGGTGCTGGCAGTAATACAAGCGCCTGAACCAGAAGTAACTGTGTAAACTGCAGGTGCAGTGGGTGTAAAAGGTACACCGTTGGTAATACCTCCTGACCATAAAATATTTGCACCTCCAGTGGCCATTAAAGCTATAGTTTGTCCGGGACAGACAGAGGGAGACGCTGGGGTAATGGTTACTTGAGAGGTTATAAAGGTAAAACCGCTAAACGTTGTTGTGGCTGCTCCGGCAACATTATCGACACTATACATTCTAAAACCAAAAACCTGACCTTGCGTAACAGGTATACAAGTTTGACTGCCAGACTGTGTGCTGGAGCCTAAAGTACTGTAACCATTTAACATAGTAGCTACACCATTGAGTAAATACATCGGGTAATCCCAACTAGGTCCATCTAATGTAGTGTAGTTCCAATTAAACGTAATGAGACCGTTTTGAGGTATTGAAATTGTAAAATCATTCGTTCCTACCAGTCCACTTTGGTTGTCACTGCTCACCATAACGATACTTGCAGGCGCGCCGGTGGTAATGGTAGTGCCGTTAGAATTTGCAAACGCTTGACCCCAATTTTGCCAGGGGCAAATGCACCTGAAAATTGGGATTGCAGGCTCCCTGAAATCAAAAAAAGAGCACAAAAAATTAAGTTTTTATTAATGCAACCCATTGTTGTATAAAAAAATTTGTTTAAATTAATAAAAGATTATGAAAATATGAGGAGTACATTACTTAAAATTATTTTTTTAATTGCTGTTAGCAATAATATTCTAGCCCAATTTTATGGTCAAAAATTATACCCTATTAATGGGTTACCAGGCCTTATTGGGCCGAAAATTATAGTTTCTTCTGCTGTAAACACAAACATACATTCTTCAGGGTTTTTAATCGGATTATAAATATGAACGGAAGGTCATTTTACGTTAGCAAAACCGACTTGAATGGAGATTTTAGTGGCCCCGATGAATTCTTTAGGAACTTTAAAATCTATAAAGACGTTAATTGTAACGTATTTAACACAAATGTATCTCAAAATGCAGGAATAAGTGCCATTGAGACTGGAAATATACTTACGCCTTCATCAGGTGCAAGATACGCATTAGTAACCAGTGTTAAAGATATTAATTCAGGTGATTTTTTAGTTTTTGCAACATTAGATCAATCTGGAAATATAGTTACTAGTGCATTTTATAATTATCCCGGAAACAACTTACCAATATTTAAACCAAAGATAGTGGAGTCTATGAACAATCCCGGAGATTATTACATCTGTAGTGCCTATGATATTTATACATATGTAACGAAAGTAAATATAAACGGAACTGTCATCTGGTCAAGGCGATACGCTTCAGGTAATCGCATTGAAGGTAGAGATTTAATCGAATCACCATTTAACTCAAATGAACTTATAGTTGTAGGCACAACAGTTACAGGTGGTCTTTTAGGCCAAGGAAATGATGCCTTCTTTTTGAAAGTATCATCATCAAATGGAAACATAATTAATTTCAAAACCTATTATAATGATCCATTTGGTTCAGAACATCAGATTTTTAACTGTATTTCACCAGCATTCTCTAATACAGGAGGTAATGGCTTTGTAGTAGCAGGTTTTTCTGATGATCTACAGGGAAATTCAGGATTACTGCATGGTACACTGATTATGAAGTTGGATAAAAATGGCTCAATAATTTGGAACACAATTGTTCAAAATGATAATAACACTTTGATACAACTTATCACTGGGCAAGCCGCTTCTGTTTTCGAAAGGTATTCAATATTACAGGGATATACTTATTATTGTAGTGCATCTCTTGCTAATGAGTCTAGGGTTTATAAACTTGATGATTTTGGTAATCTTTACCCTACTGGGCAAAATCAATATTCTTACAATTCAATTTCACCAACGGTACCTAATTTGTATCAAACATATATGACTAAAAATGAATCTAATATTGGCTCAGAAGGCTTACAAATCTTTTCTACTGATGGAGGCGGAAATATGAAAGATTATTACATGACAAAATCATATTTTGATGGTAATGCCCTTTGCAATCAAAATCTTAGTATTGGAATCCAAGGTCCTGGCCCAGCATTCATAGATCAACCAAGCATAATAGTAGGCGTAGGTATTAATACAGGCGTATGTTCCGGATTTACAATAATTTCTTCGCCATGGATAATTTCTCCTGTGGCCATTTGCGGTATACCAGTTATACCAGGCGCAAGTAATGATAAAGTTTCCAATCTCTCAATACCCAAAGCCGCTAATTCTAAATTTGAAATTTTTCCCAACCCAAATTTTGGAGAGTTTGACCTTTTTGTTGATTCGTCTGTCTCTTTTGAATTAACTGATTTAGAAGGTAGAACTATTATTGCTGATTCCATTAGGTCTAATAACACCTTTCATTTCAAAAGTGATCTATTGTCAGCTGGAGTTTACAATTTGAGCATTTCGAATAATGAATTCAAAAGAAATAAGAAAGTCGTTGTATTAAAATAAGCTAGTTCCGTGTAATTGAAATCTTTTTCACAAAAATCCGAAATCATGGATTTTAAATTTCTTTAATATATCCGCAGCAAAATGATTAAATTTTTCATTTAAATCAACCTCGTTCTTTTGGAATACCTCAATTGAATTTTGTAACAGAACATTATGCCCAATGCGTTGTGAAAGATGGGTAAGCACCGTTTCTATTCCCCTGATGTTGGCGTAGTTTGAGTAGATGTTGTTGTTAATAACATAACTTAAAAATCGCGCGCTGGATTCCGGCATCTGGTGTATGTTTTTGGTGTAGCGCGAATAAACGTTTGCACTAAATTCATCCAGACTCAGGCGGTGAAAGTGTGAAAATTGTTTGGCCAAAAAATAATCAAAATAAATATCCACCAAAATGCCGCTGTACTTTTCAAATCCGGTGTAAAATACCCGTTTGCTGGATTGAAACAAGGGGTGTGTGTCGGTAAACGCGTCTATTTTACGGTGTAGGCGTATGCCCTCAATTACCCCCTGGGAGTAATTGCTAAAGTTATTGCCCCTCACATGGTCGGCAATAAAATTTCCGATTAATACGTCTTCATTATCGCCTGATAAGTAGGCGTGGGCAAGGTAATTCACAGCACAAAGTTAAGGAATACAGCACAATGGGCCTTAAAAATAAGACGCTTTCGCTCCCTTTTTCAGCCCGAGTCGGGCTGACGTGACTTCCTGACAAACTTCTCAGTTGTCGGGATAAACTTCTCGTCACGTCTTTGCTGCGCAAAAAAAAAGGAAGCTTTCGCTCCCTTTTTCAGCCCTGGTCGGGCTGACGTGACTTCCCGACGAACTTTTCAGTTGTCGGGATAAACTTCTCGTCACGT
>JALOMJ010000030.1 GCA_025455485.1 Bacteroidia bacterium
GCTTTTACCTGTACACATGGCAAATGAAGTGCATTTAAACATAAAAAACTCAAAGTTCGTTGTTGTTCCAAACGCGGGCCACACCTTAAATTTAGAGCACGTGCCGGAGGTGAGCAAACACATTCTAAATTTTTTAAGTTAAGCGAGCTGCTTTTATAATCTGATTCTGAAACCGCATGGCGACACTAAGAGCCATAAAAATTGTACCGCAGAAAAACCGAAGAATCGTTTAGTTCTTAGTTAAATTAAATCAAAAAGGGAGTTTACACCCGGGTACCGATTTACCGTAAATCCTTCGGCGTATCTTACCCCAATAGCTCTGCCATAAACAGCCATTTTTGCATCCAAACTGTCGAGAAACGCTTTGCTTGAAATTGGAGTTTCAGGTTCTTTTGAATCTGGAGAATAAAACTGAGAGGAGAAGGCCATGATGGCTTTGTGTTTTATTTCAATAAAAGATGTTATATCAATAACAAAGTCAGGGTGAATATAGTGATCCTGAATGTAGTGGTATACTGCCTTTGGTCGCCAGGGGGCTTGAGGTTTGGCGTTGAAATGGGTTTCAATTTTCACTAAACCACTATAAAAGCAGGCATCGACAGCCAGTTTTGCTGAGCGCCCATGATCGGGATGGCGGTCGCTGATGGCATTGCAAAGTACGATTTCAGGCTGGTGGTTTCTGATTTGTTCGATAATTTGTTTCAGGTGGGTTTCGTTGTTTTCAAAAAAACCGTCTTTTAATTGAAGTTGTGTTCTGAAACTGGCGCCAAGCAGTTTTGAGGCGATCATGGCTTCTTTGCTTCGCAGTTCCGCGTTTCCTCTGGTGCCTAACTCCCCCCGGCTAAGGTCTAAAATGCCAATACGTTTGCCCATGGCAATGTGTTTTGCCAACGTTCCGCTGCAGCTTAATTCAACGTCGTCGGGATGAACACCGATAGCTAGTATGTCTACTTTCATGAAATTATTTTGAATTGACTTTTTTGCTTAACTCGTTAAGGCGTTCGTTAAGCTTTGGCAATCCGCGAAACAAAACATAACTGCGTTTGTATTCTCCAATATTAAACGCCGGAGAACCTTGCACGATTTCGCCTACTTTTTCAATGCTGGAGCCAATGCCGGATTGCCCGGCAATTTTAACACCATCGGCAATTTTTAAATGACCTGCTATACCAACCTGAGCGCCAATCATACAATTTTTTCCAACTTTTGTTGAACCGGCTACACCCGAAAGCCCTGCAATAACGGTATTCTCTCCAATGACTACGTTGTGGGCAATCTGAACCAAATTGTCGAGCTTAACGCCTTTGTGCAATTGCGTTGAGCCCAGGGTAGCTCTGTCAATAGAGGTGTTGGAGCCCACTTCTACGTTATCTTCTATAATCACATTGCCAATCTGAGGTACTTTTACAAAAGCTTCACCTTCTGAATTGGGCGCAAAGCCAAACCCATCGCTTCCAATTACTGTATTGGCGTGTACCGTACACTGTTTTCCTATTTTACATTCATGGTAAATCTTTACACCGGAAAACAAAACTGTATGGTCTCCTATTTCTGCATTATCACCAACATAAACATGAGGATAGATTTTTACTTTATTGCCAATTTTAACGTTGTCTCCAATGTATGCAAAAGCACCAACGTAACAATCAGTACCTATGCTTGCTGTGGGCGAAATATAACACGGTTGTTCAATGCCGGATTTACCCGACTTTACCTCATTGTAAATTTGTAATAGCTTCGCAAAGGACGCATACGCATTTTCTACGCGAATAAGCGTGCACGTGGATTTTATTGGTTTTTCAAGATGAAGCGATGAGTTCACTAAAACGATGCTGGCATCCGTGGTATAAATGTAATTCGTATAGGCAGGGTTAGCCAGAAAGGAGAGGCTGCCGGGTTCTCCTTCTTCAATTTTTGAGACCTTACTGACTTTAACAGAAGGGTTGCCTTCTGTGATACCTCCCAATAAAGTGGCTATTTGTTCTGCAGAAAATTCCATAAGACAGAGGCTAAATTACGTATTTTTTCTTGTGTTAGAAGGCGTTATGAATCTCATCAATTAGCGTCTTTAGCTTCGTTTTTTCCATTTCCCAATTGAGTTCTTTTTGAGCCTTGTATGTGCATGTCTTATAGGCAGCCAACTCTTCTGAACCAAGCAGGCTGTTTATTTTGTTTGCAATGTGCTCAGGTTGGTGGTTTTCAATAAAAGTCCCCACCTGATAAACAGTTAAAATATTTTCAATTTCAGGTAAACGGCTCGCCAATACAGGAACGCTGCAGTGGATGTAATCAAACACCTTGTTAGGCAAACTGTAATAATAATTGGGATTTGTGTTTTTATCCAGACTCAAGCCCAAATCGGCTACCGCAGTATGCTGTAAAAGTTCGGCGCGCGGAAGTTTAGAAATGAACCGTATTTTATTCTCCAGGTTTAGTTTTCGGCTTAAATTTTGCAAGGCAATCCAATTGTCGCCCGATCCAATGATGAGCAATAAGGCATTTTCCACAAAGTGCATGCTTTCTATCAATTCTTCAGCCCCGCGATCCATGTTTAATCCCGCCCCTTGAAGAATGAGTATAAATTTGGACTCGGGGAGGCCAAGTTCCGATTTGGAAATTTTACGAAAGGTGTTTGGTACTGAAGGAATATTTCTAACACTTATAAATGGCACCCCATATTTTTTCGAATAAATACCGGCAATACTTTCGTTTACTGCAATACAAAATCTAAGTTTTGGAACGATATAAGATTCTATAGTTTGCCAGATTTTACGTTTAAAAGGGGTTTTTAAAAGTTCGGGCACATCACAAAACAATTCGTGACTGTCATAAATCAAAGGAATTTTTTTTAATCGTGATGCCAGGTAATTTGCCGGAAGCGTATCAAGATCGTTGGCAACTAAAAGGTTGGCTTTTTGAAAAAGCAGGAAAACAAGTAAACGAAGATTGTAAAAGAAATAAAATAAAGGACCTTTTGTAAACACCAATTTTGCTCGTTTTACTTTAAAAGGCCAGGATGGAATGCTTAAAGAGTGTTTTAAAAGCCGTCCATGAAGAACAACCTCGTACCCGCATTCTTTCAAAACAAAGCAGGTTTTTTGAATACGGTGGTCAGTGACAAGATCATTAATTACACTAACGATGGCTATCCCGGGCTTTGTAAACAAAAATCTTGTTGAAAGTGGTTTAAAGATAAACATAATGCAGGGAATTATATTATTATTTTTGTTTGCTTATGCCGCAAATACTCAAGCAGTACAACCTTAAACACCTAAACACCTTTGGTATTGAGGCCTACTGCGATAATTATGCTGAAATTCACAGTTTTGAAGAGTTTAAGCAACTTATGGCCACCAAAGAGTATACTACCTCTAAAAAACTCATTTTAGGCGGAGGCAGTAACTTGCTGTTTGTTTCTGATTTTAAGGGGCTGGTTATTCGTAATTGTTTAAAGGGTATTTCACTGGTGAAAGCGTATGATGATGAGATTTTGGTGAAAGCCGCAGCCGGTGAAAACTGGCATGGGTTTGTGATGTGGTGCATACAACAGGGCTATGCCGGTCTTGAAAACCTGTCCTTGATTCCGGGCTGTGTTGGCGCAAGTCCAATGCAGAACATAGGGGCTTATGGCGTGGAAATAAAAGACGTGTTTGAAGAACTTGAGGCTTGCCACATGAGCACTGGTGAATTAAGGGTGTTTTCTAAAAACGAATGCCATTTTGGGTATAGAGAAAGTGTATTTAAAAGAGAGTTTAAAGAGGTGTATTTCATTACTTCGGTTACATTTCGATTAAGTAAATTGGAGAAACTAAACACATCCTATGGTGCAATAAGCCTTGAACTTGAAAAGATGGGCGTGAAAAAAGCGGGTATCAAGGATGTGTCGGAGGCGGTGATACACATTCGGCAGAGCAAATTACCTGATCCAAAACAGATGGGAAATGCCGGAAGTTTTTTTAAAAACCCCGAAGTTAGCGCTGAACAGTATGCTGCACTAAAAGCCCGTTATCCTGAATTGGTAGCGTATGCACTTGAAAATGGCAATTTCAAATTGGCTGCAGGTTGGCTGATTGAACAATGCGGATTAAAGGGCCTGGAGATGAATGGCGCTGCTGTGCATGACAAACAAGCTTTGGTATTGGTAAACAAGGGCAAGTGCAGCGGAAAGGATATTTATGAACTTTCTGAACACGTTCTTAATGTCGTGAATGATGTTTTTGGGGTTCGATTGGAACGTGAGGTTAATATTATTGGATGAAGGTGGTTTTTTTATATACCGAGTTGGCCGAGTATTTTTTGAAAAGCTGCGAAACACTTGCAAAACATGCTGATATTCATATTATCCGCTGGCCGGTGAATAAAGAAGCGCCTTTTAATTTCAATGTTAACAACAACATAAAATTATATACTAAATCAGAGTTTACCTTCCCGCAATTAAAAGCACTTATTCAAAATCTTCAACCGGACGTTCTTGTATGCAGTGGTTGGGTCGACAAGGAGTATCTAAAAATCTGCAGGCCGTATTTTAAAAAAATACCAACTGTGCTTACCTGTGATACACATTGGACCGGAAGTTTAAAACAGTACCTCGCCGTTCTCTTAAGTCGTTTTTCGCTTATGCATATTTTTTCTCACGCCTGGGTGCCTGGAGAAATTCAAAGAGAATATGCGTTAAAGCTAGGGTTCAAAGCCAATAGAATTCACAATGGGTTTTACTGTTGCGATTTAACGGCATTTAATACCATTTATGACAAACGTAAAAAAGTAAACTTTGCTGCAGGGGCTAAACGCTTTTTATACATAGGGCGTTATTATGATTTTAAGGGATTACCGGAATTATGGGCTGCATTTGAAGAGTTGCAGCACGAAGAGCCAAATGAATGGGAATTATGGTGCTTAGGTATCGGCACACTTAAAGGCCCTCAACACAAAAAGCTGAAACATTTCGGGTTTGTTCAACCCAAAGATCTTGAGCCAATTTTAATGGAAACCTCTGTTTTTATTTTACCCAGCCGTTTCGAGCCCTGGGGCGTGGTGGTTCAGGAAATGGCTGCTGCAGGATTTCCGCTTATAGTGAGCACAGCTGTTGGTGCCGCGGAAAAGTTTCTTGAAAAAGAACGCAATGGCTTTCAATTTCAATCAGAAAATAAGCATGAACTTAAGGCACAACTAAAAAAAATAATACATTTAAACGAAAATCAACTAATAGCGATGTCGGAACACAGCCATGTTTTAGCCCAGGAGATTAATCCGGAGTGTTGGGCAAACACTGTATTGACCATTTACAATGGAAACTAAAACAAAAATATTAGTCACGGGCGGGGCCGGAAATATTGGAAGTGCTTTGGTTCAAAAACTAATTGCTAATCCGAAAAATTTTGTGGTGATTGTAGATAACCTTTCAACCGGTACCACAGAAAAACTGCCTTCACACGCTCTAAGCAATTGGAAATTTATTAAAGCCGACGTCAATCAGGTTAATGATATTTCATCTGTAATGCTGTCGTATAATTTCGATTTTGTCTTTCATTTTGCAGCAGTTGTTGGCGTTCATCGTACACTTGAAAACCCGCTTTCGGTTTTAAATGATATTGAGGGCATTAAGAACATTTTAAATTTTTCAAAAAACTCAACCGTGCAGCACGTGTACTTTTCATCAAGCTCTGAAGTATATGGCGAACCGGTAGAGTTGCCTCAAAATGAATATAGAACACCCTTAAACTCTCGGGTACCGTATGCTGTTGTGAAAAATGTAGGCGAATGTTTTTTCAGAACCTATTGGCAGACCTATCAACTGCCGTATACTATTTTTCGTTTTTTTAATACTTACGGGCCCAATCAAAGTACCGATTTTGTGGTTCCGAAGTTTTTGGCCTCAGCATTAAAGAATCAGGATATTTGTATTTACGGTGATGGTTCGCAAACACGCACATTTACATACATTGACGACACGATACAGGTTTGTGAGAGTATTTTTAATAGAAAGCTTTTTGTAAATGATGTCATTAATATTGGTAACGATGAACTTATGACCATTAAAGATCTGGCTGAACTCACCATTCGCCTCACTGGATCAAAATCGAAGCTGGTGCACCTTCCGCCTTTGAAAGAAGGGGACATGACTCGTCGTCAGCCAGACAACCGTAAGATGAGAGAAATTCTCAGCAAACAATTAATTGGGGTGGAAGAGGGACTTCTCAGAATGATGAAAGATCCAAACTTTTTAAAATCCATTACCTAGGCGGATTATGTGCGGTATCAACGGCGTGTATTCACTCAAATTTACCAGGGAGCAAAAAGCGTCTATGGTAAAAGCCATGAATACAACCTTGGCTCACAGGGGCCCCGACCATGATGGGGTTTGGTTGTCAGACGAGCTAAGTTTGGGTCACCGCCGTCTTTCCATTATTGATCCGGGTACTGAAAGCAATCAACCTTTTGTTTCTACAGATGGCAGGTATGTGATTGTATACAATGGCGAGTTGTACAATTACCGCGAACTAAAGTTGGAGTTGCAGCGATCGGTGAAAGGCAAGCCGCATCAGGCCTATATTTTCAGAACATCATCCGATACAGAAGTGGTGTTAGCGGCCTTTATTCGTTTCGGTATTAAGTGTCTTAATTATTTTAACGGCATGTTTGCATTTGCCATCTACGATACCAGCACGAAACAACTATTTATTGCCAGAGACAAAATGGGTGTGAAACCCCTCTATTATTGTTATGGTGATGAAGGGCTAATGTTTTCAAGTGAATTGCGCCCTATACTGCATTCCGGGTTGAGACAGTTTAAATTAAACAGGGACGTGCTGGCCGAATATACCTTGTATCAAACTGTGTTTGCTCCGAACACCATTATTAAAGGCATACGGTTTTTAGAAGCAGGGCATTATTTAACCTATACCCCGGAAGGGGCCGAGATGATGCAATACTATAATCCGAATAAAATCGCAAACACTTCGGACGATCTCGATTACACACAAATTTGTTCTCGGGTAAACGAACTTTTAAGCCAATCGGTTCAAAGACGTTTGGTGTCTGATGTTCCTTTTGGTGCCTTTCTCTCAGGAGGAATTGATTCCAGCTGCGTTGTGGGATTAATGAGTGAATTAAGCAGTACAAAAATAAATACTTTCAACATTAGTTTTGATGAAGGCGAATTTTCAGAGGCAGAGTATGCAAAACAGATTGCAAAGAAGTTTAATACTAATCATCATGAGATCAGGTTGCTGCCATCAGATTTTTTAGAGCAACTGCCAAACGCTTTGCGCGCTATGGATCATCCCAGTGGCGACGGCCCGAATACATACGTCGTGTCAGGAGTTACAAAGGCTCAGGGAATAAGCATGGCCCTGAGTGGTATTGGCGGGGATGAATTGTTTGCAGGTTACGATGTGTTTAAACGCATGGCCAAACTGCAGAAAAAAGCCTGGTTAAACGCTCTGCCTAATTTTATAAGAGTGTCAGGAGCAGCGGTTTTGCGATTGCGAAAAACGTCTGTTAGCTCCTATAAAATGGCTGAACTTTTAGAAGAGGATAAAATCAATTTTACCAACGCATATCCCTTAAGCCGTTCACTGTTCACGAACAAACAGCTGAGTCGGGTCATCGTCCCAGAAAACGCGTATTCCTCAGTAAAAAAGGCACTTCGAGATATCCCGCAGCAAAGCAATTACCTCTTGAGTGCAGTGAGTTTAGCAGAAATAAATACATATTTACAGCATACGTTGTTAAGGGATACCGACCAGATGAGCATGGCTCACGCTCTCGAGGTAAGGGAACCATTTCTTGATCATCAGTTGGTAGAGTTTGTTATTGGATTGCGTGATGAGTATAAATTCCCGCACACACCAAAAAAACTTTTGGTGGATAGTATGGGGCCTTTACTACCGGCAAATATTGCGCACCGTAAAAAAATGGGCTTTGTTTTACCGTGGCAGCAGTGGTTAAAACACGAGCTTTTCGATTTCTGCAACAAACAAATAGAGGGTCTTGAGAAAAAGCAACTCTTCAAAGAGGGTGCCATACAAGGTTTGTGGGAGGACTATTTAAAGGATAATCCTTTAATAAACTGGTCAAGAGTCTGGCATTTAATTGTGTTGAACCATTGGCTTGATTTAAATAAAGTTGAAATCTAAAAAGAACATACTTGTTTTTGTGGATTGGTTTTTTCCGGGGTTTCTGGCTGGAGGGCCTGTACAATCGATTGTTTCACTTGTTGAGAGGCTTCATGATGAGTTTCAGTTTTGGATTTTTACCTCCAACCGCGACTTGAATAGTGTTGAGCCTTACACCGGAATAACAAACAATGCTTGGGTGGATTCTCCCCTGGGTTGCAAAGTGTATTATGCGGATTCAGCCAATCTGTCGAAGAAATTAGTTTCGGATGTCTTGAGTTTTCAAAACTGGGATAAGGTTTACATCAACAGTTTGTTTTCAAAGTATTATTCAATTGTCCCCCTGCTGTTGTTGAAGCAAAAATTTAAACATTTACCGGTAATTGTGGCACCCAGGGGGATGTTTGGGCCTGGCGCTTTATCAATAAAAAAATTTAAGAAAAAAGGGTTTTTGTTTTATGCTAAGCATTCCGGTTTACACAAACGGGTTATCTGGCATGCTGCTTCTTCGCGTGAGGCTTCCGAAATTCATAAAGCTCTCGGGAAGGATGTGATTTTGCGTACTGTTTCAAATTTGCCAAAGCGCTTAAATCCTAAAACAAAAAGCAGAAAAGAAAAAAATCATTTAAAACTGTTTTTTTCTTCGCGCATTTCGCCTGTAAAAAATGTATTATTCGCTTTAGAGGTTCTTTCACTTATTAAGACACAGAAGATACAATTTCATTTGTATGGGCTGATAGAAAATGAAAGTTACTGGAATCAATGTAAACAACGAATAGTGGATTTACCGAAAAATATAATCGTGGAACACAAGGGCACGTATTCTTCTGCAGAAGCCCTGCATGTATTTGAAGATGAAGATGCGCTATTTCTTCCCACGCTAAACGAAAATTACGGACATTCTATCGTAGAGAGTTTAAGTTGCGGTTGTCCGGCAATCATTAGTGATCAAACCCCTTGGAAAGACCTTCAAGATTATGGTGCAGGCTATGCCTTACCGCTTTCTGATAAGACCGAATTTGTTAAGGCCATTGAACGGCTGTCAGAAATGAACGAAGACGAGTTTTCAAAGATGAGAAATCAAGCAATTTTGTATATTGAACAGAAAATAGATGTAAACAGCATCATTCAACAATACACATCCTTATTTCATGAATAAGTATAGAACCGACCTCAGCAGTTATAATAACGCATGGTATAGTCCTGGAAAATCGGTATTTTTTAGGGTATTATGGTATGGCACCAACATGTTGTTTTTTAAATCATTTTTTCCATTTTATGGTATAAAACGCATGTTGCTTCGTTTATTTGGTGCTGTGGTTGGTAATAATGTCATTATAAAACCACACGTTTCAATAAAATACCCATGGAAACTTATTATAGGAAATAATGTTTGGATTGGAGAAGGGGTTTGGATTGATAACCTGGCCATGGTTAATTTGGGAGATAATTCCTGCCTTTCACAGGGTGCCATGTTGCTATGTGGAAATCACAATTACAAAAAACGTAGTTTTGATCTTATGGTTGGCAACATTAGCATCGAAGAAGGAGCTTGGGTAGGAGCAAGAGCTACAGTTTGTCCGGGTGTTAAATTGGGAAGCCACAGTTTATTAACCGTTGGAAGTGTAGCTACTGCAAATCTTGAGGCGTATTGGATTTATCAGGGAAATCCTGCACAAAAGCTAAAAATTAGGACTATCAGCGCCTAACGTTCTTCGTCAATGCGTTCCACCTTATTTACGCCATTTATTTTTTTGAGGTTAGAGATGAGCTGATTTAGGTGTTTGGTGTCGTGTACATATACCATCACCGTGCCTTCAAACATACCATCATCGGTGTCAAAATTAATGGAACGCATGTTTACATTGTGTTCACTGGAAATTATTTTAGTGATTTCATTCACCATACCAATCACGTCTGACCCCACAATTTTTATTCCTGCTAAAAAGGAAATTAATGCGTCGTTTGTCCATTTGGCTTTCACTACCCTGTAGGCGTAATTGGACAGGAGTTTTATCGCATTTGGGCAATTTACTCGGTGTATCTTAATACCTTCGGCCACCGTAATAAAGCCAAACACATCATCTCCGGGAATAGGATTACAACACGGCGAAAGTTTGTAATCCAGTTTCTGCATGTCATCGCCAATAACAAGCATATCACTTTTCCCTCTGGCGTGTGTAACCAATTCTTCAATTTTGTGCGTTTCAGTTTTTGGAGATTTTTTGAGGGGGTTTTCTTTAAACCGAATAAACTCTTTAATCTCTGAAACATCCACATTACCCAAAGCGGCTCTGTAATAGAGTTCTTGTGAGGAGGGAAGTTTAAGATAATTGCAGAAATCAGATATGGTTTTGTTGCTAAAATCCAGTTTATGGCGTTCCAATTTTCTTTTGATTATCTCTTTTCCTTGTTCTGCAATCTTTTTTCTCTGTTCCTTGAGACTGTTTTTTATTTTGGATTTGGCTTTTGCGGTAATCACATAATTCAACCAATCTTCTTTTGGGGTTTGTTTTTTACTGGTGAGAATTTCTACCTGATCTCCACTTTTTAGTTCATTACTCAGCGGCACCAGCTTATGATTAACTTTTGCACCAATGCAATGTTCTCCTACTTTCGTGTGTATTTCAAAAGCAAAATCAAGGGCAGTGGACTTCACCGGTAAGGTTTTCATATCACCTTTTGGGGTAAACACAAACATCTCATCGCTAAAGAGGTTGAGTTTAAAATCATCAATAAACTCAAGCGCGTTGGGATCAGGATTTTCAAGCATTTCCCTGATTTTTACCAACCAATTTTCGAGGTTACTTTCTTTTTCACTTGCGCTATCCTTGTATTTCCAATGCGCCGCGTATCCGTTTTCTGCCAGATCATCCATACGCGAGGTACGGATTTGAACTTCTACCCATTTGCCCTGAGGGCCCATTACCGTGGTGTGTAAGCTCTCGTAGCCGTTACTTTTCGGTGTGCTGATCCAATCCCTTAAACGCTCGGGGCTGGGATGATAAAAATCGGTAATGATGGAATACACTTTCCAACAATCAGATTTTTCTTTTTCAAGCGGTGTATCAATTACAATACGAATAGCAAACAAATCGTAAATCTCTTCAAACGAAACCTTTTTTTGTTTGATTTTATTGTAAATACTAAATATGGATTTTGGACGACCGAATATTTTAAATGTAAAGCCTTGTTCAGCAAGTATTTCTTTTAATGGTTCGATAAACTTCAGAATAAACCGTTTTCTCTCCGGCTCACTTTCTCTTAATTTTTCAGCAATGTCATTGTATGCCTCAGAATCGGTGTATTTTAAGCCAAGGTCTTCTAACTCGGTTTTAATGGTATTTAAGCCGAGGCGGTGAGCAAGCGGAGCATAAAGAAAAAGAGTTTCACTGGCAATTTTCATTTGTTTATCCCGCTTCATGTGCTCCAGCGTGCGCATGTTATGCAAACGGTCGGCCAGCTTTATGAGTATAACCCGAATGTCTTCACTCAGGGTTAAGAGTACCTTTCTGAAATTTTCGGCCTGTATGGAAGCGGTGTTATCAATTACGCCGGAAATTTTAGTTAACCCGTCAATGATCTGAGCTACCTTTTCTCCAAATAAGCCTTTGATGTCCTCCAGCGTTAAATCTGTGTCTTCAACGGTGTCGTGCAACAAGGCGCACACAATGCCCACCGAACCAAGTCCGATTTCTTCTGCACAAATTTGAGCAACCGCTATGGGATGATAAATGTAAGGCTCTCCGCTTTTGCGGCGCATTTCTTTGTGGGCTTCTACCGAAACCTCAAACGCTTTTCGTATGGTTTCTTTGTCGCCTTTTTCCAGCCGGCGCTTGCAGGCCTTAATGAGTCGTTTATAACGGTTCAGTATTTCTTTTCTCTCGGCCTCTAAATCAATTTGAATCATAAATCAATTCCCTCGGAATCCAACATTGAAGGTATTACATTTGAAGCAGATTTAAAACCCTGATTTTTGAAGATTTTAATTTTGTTTTACTATTTTTTCCGCTCTTTACTGCTACGTGGGCCGCTTAAACATGTTCGCTTGCTCTTTGGTGAATGGTATTATGAGCGAAAGTTTGGGATGCGAACCAAGGGGTTTAAAACATCCGATTCTGAAAAATATCACCATTATCAGGCCGCAGCCTACACGGTACTGATGAGCATCTTCAACACTTTGCCCTTAGACACAAAACACTACGCCTTTTATGATATCGGCTGCGGCAGGGGTAGGGTGTTGTTTATGGCCGCACAGTTCGGTTACAACCGGCTTTATGGTATCGAGCTGGATGGCGTCCTGCTTAAGGCGGCCGAAGCCAATCTTCAGGCTATCCGTTCACAAAGGAATACGCTTATAATACAACTCGAACAAAAAAACGTACTGGAGTACAACTTTGAAAATCAGGAGGCAATCTATTTTTTGTTTAATCCATTTAATGCTGAAGTGATGGCTGGTTTTATTGAAAAGGTGCTAAGCACAAATAAACAGGCCTGTTATTTTGTGTATATGAATCCTGTTTATTCTCATGTTTTTAAACAAAAAAATATTCCGGTTCATAGGGTCATAAAAAGCTGCTTGTATACTGAGGCGATTGTTTATCGCTTGCCCCCCAGAACCTTCTAGGTTAAAGCAATTCGTACATTTTGCCGGGCCGGCTTTTAACCAAATTGCCAAATTCGAGCTGAAGTAAAAGAGCCGATACTTTTGAAACGGGAAACTGTGTGTTTTGGCAGATTTCGTCGAGGTGTAAGCTGTTATTTACGCGAAGGCATTCGTATATTTTTTGTTCATCGTCATTCAAAGCAATTTGAAGTGGAATTTGAATTGTTTTATTATTAGTTGATTGTTTCTCTTGCCACTGCATGGCATACAGGAGGTCTTCGGCACTTTCGATTAACGTGGCTTTGTTTTGTTTAATTAAACCGTTTCCGCCTTCTGATAGGGATTCTCCTGCTCTGCCTGGAAATGCAAACACATCCTTATTATAGCTGTTGGCGATGGTAGCGGTAATTAAACTGCCACCACTGCGTTTGCTTTCGATGACAACAAGCGCATCACACAACCCTGCCACAATGCGGTTCCGCTTTGGAAAATTGACAGCATCGGGATTGGTATCACTCATGAATTCAGTTAACAGACCGCCCTGTTGCAGCATTTTTTTGGCTGTTTTGTTATGGGTTCCGGGGTAAATACGGTCTAATCCATGACCCAAAACGCCAATGGTGTTAAGGCCCGAATCGAGAGCAGACCGATGTGCAAGAATATCAACGCCATAGGCTAAACCGCTGATGACAAGAATGCCTGAGCCTGCCAAATCATTTACCAGCTGTTCTGTAAGTTGTTTGCCATATTCGCTGGGCCGTCTTGTGCCAACCACGGCCAGTATTTTTTCGGCATTAAGGTTGGCATTGCCTTTGTAATAAAGCAGCACAGGCCCATCACTGCAGGATTTTAAACGCTGCGGGTAATTGGCATCTGTAAAAAATAATGTTTGGATGTTATATTTTTCTATAAACGCAAGTTCCTTTTCCGCTCTTTTTAAAACATGTTTGCTCTGAAATACAGAGTTGGCCAGCGTTTGCCCAATGCCCGGAATTTTTTGCAGTTTGGTTTTCTTTTCATGAAACACCTCTTTGGCGCTGCCGCAGTAGCCTAAGAGATTTTTGGCGTTCACATCTCCAATACCATCAATTAAGGTTAAACCAATTTGGTATTTCAGCTCCTCCTTTAGAGATTCCATAATCCAAAACTAAGCGGAATTGCACAGGAACCTTGCTTTATTTTATAGCAAATTCTCGCGTCTAAAGTTTCTGCGCATTGAAATAGCAAACCCGGGTGTTATTAAAGCCCCCATGTTTAGAACTCTGCGTTTGAAGCGCCAGCAAAAAAGGTATTTTGTTTAACTTTAATACTTTAACGAAAAACATGAGGGTATTTTTGTTCATCTTTTTTATATTTTCTATTCAGGGGCTTTGTGCCCAGGATACTGTGAAAGTGGCGCTTGAGCCAGAAAGTGAATTGCAGGCAGAACAAAATTATAACCTGGGCATAGAGGCCATGCAAAAACAAGAATATCAGCTGGCTCTTACGCTTTTCTCCAAATGTTTACTGGCCAAACCTGCTTTTGATAAGGGATACGCCAATAGAGCCATTGCATTTACCCAATTAAAAAAGTACCCTGAAGCACTCAGTGATATTAATTCCGCCATTTATTACAACCCCGATAATCCGGAATATTTTTTCAATAAAAGCCTTATTTTCTGGGGAATGAACGCAAAAGACAGTCAGCTCGTGGCGCTGGACCAATGCATTAAAATGAACCGTGAACATGCCGAGGCCTATTATTATAAGGGCTTGTATTTTTTCGACAGGAACGAAATTGAAAAAGCCATTGAACAGTACAATTTGGCCATTACGCATAAACCCGGCTACTGTTATGCCTATAATGACAGGGCAAGCGCAAAACGCAACCTGAAGCAATACGAAGCCGCTATCAAAGATTATCAAAAGGCGCTGGAACTGGATTCAACACAGGTGTTTATTTATAATAACCTGGGTTCTGTTTTTCGTATCACTAAAAATTATTCCATGGCCATTGAGGCCTATAGCAAAGCTCTGGTGAAAAATCCGGATTATCTGCTTGCGCTTAACAACAGAGGGGCTGCATATATGGAAAACAACAATCTTGAGGCAGCAAAAGCCGATTTCGAATTGGTTGTGAAAAATGACCCAAGAAACTTTTCGGCTTTAAACAACCTTGCTTCCGTTGAAATAAAAAACAAAGATTTTAAAAAAGCGAAAGAATATGCCAGCCGTTCTATTGAAGTAAATGCACGAAACGGCGCTGCCTATTATAACCGCGGCATTGCCCGGCAAATGCTGCGTGAGGAACAAGGCAGTTGCGAAGATTGGGAAAGAGCACTTGAATTGGGCGTTAGTATTGTAAAAACTTTTATTCAGCCTACCTGTCATGAATAAACATGTTATGGCCCATCTTACAAAACGCATGGCATTGCTTGCGCTAAGCGTGATTTTTTTCCTAAACAGTCAGGCTCAAAACAAGGAATTTACAAAAGACAATTTTCCGGGCAGAAAAGAAGAGTTAAAAGAAGCGCAAAAAAGATTGGCTTCGGGTGAAGAATTTTTTGCATTCGGAAAAAAAGAATTAATTGAATTCAGAAAACGGTTTTTTAATCTCTGGAAATATTATCCGGTAAGCTTTTATGATTATCAAAAAGCAGGTTACCAGGAGTTCAGATTGGCCTTATCGCCCTTGTCGGATGCAAATCGTTTTAACCCAAACAACGCCAAAGTGAATTATATGCTCGGCCTCATTTGGTTTATGACCGACCCCATCAGCAAAGAAAGTCTGGAGTTTTTCGAAAAAGCCTATACCCTTAATCCGCGTGTGGAAGATGATTTGCCCTTTTGGCTGGGTTGGTCCTGCCACTTAAACAGCAAATGGGATCAAGCCATTACATACTATGAAGAATACCACAGTTTTTTGAAACAAAGAGCAAAAAGCAATGCCGCCCCGATTGAAGATGTAAAAAAGAAAATTTATGAGTGTCAAAATGGTAAACTATTTAGCGCCACACCCGAGCGGGTGTTTGTGGATAATTTAGGACCAAACATCAACACGCAATACCCCGAATATGGGCCGTCTATTTCTACCGATGAATCTACCATCATCTTTACGGCGCGCCGACCAAATTCAACCGGCGGTAAACGCGACCCAACAGATAATGGCTTTCATGAGGATGTTTACGTGTCGCAGAAGGAAAAAGGTAAATGGCAAGCCAGTAAACAACTGAGTAAAAATGTAAACACCGATGGTCATGATGCCGCTGCCGGACTTTCTCCTGATGGAAATAAATTGTATGTATACCGGCATGTGGAAAGGGATGGAGGCGATTTGTACGAGAGCGTTTTGTTTGGTATGGATTGGGAGCCACCGGTGCACATGAATAAAAACATCAACACAAAGTTTCACGAATCCAGCGTGAGTTTAACCTTCGACGGAAAACGCATGTATTTTGTAAGTGATAAAGATGGGGGCTATGGCGACCGGGATATTTATTACAGTGAAATTGATGTGAATGGCGAGTGGGGGCCTTCAAAAAATATTGGAACCGAAATTAATACCAAGTACGCCGAAGAAGCTGTGTTTGTGCACCCCGACGGTGTTACCATGTACTTTAGCAGCAAAGGCCACAATGCCATGGGTGGGTATGATATTTTCAAAACAAAATTGGTTGGAGGAAAATGGCAGAAGCCCGAAAACATGGGCTATCCTATCAACGGACCGGATGATGATGTGTTTTTTGTGGTAAGTGGAAGCGGCAACCGGGCGTATTTTGCTTCCGCTAAATCAGGAGGGTATGGCGATAAGGACATTTACAAAATCACCTTTCTGGGCGCTGAAAAAGCACCCATACTCAACACGCAAGATCAATTGATTTCAGTAGTAGCCAATCCGGTTAACAATTTTAAGGCCGAAGCACTGCTTGAAGTGAAGTCATCTAAACTCACTTTATTAAAAGGAGTTGTTTCTGATGCTGAAAGCGGCAAAGCCCTTGGCTCAAGCATCGATTTAATTAATAATGAAAAGGATCAGGTGCTGGCCACATTTAAATCCAACAGCAGCACAGGAAAATACCTTGTAACATTGCCCAGCGGCGGAAACTATGGCATTGCTGTGCGGCAGGAGGGTTACATGTTTCATTCAGAAAACTTCAATATACCGGATACCTTAAGCTTTCAGGAGTTTGTGTTGGATGTAAAACTCAAAAAAATTGAAGTGGGCAACAGTGTGGTGTTAAAGAACATCTTTTTTGATTTCGATCAATCTAACATAAAACCAGAGTCCATCAACGAGCTGAACCGCCTGGTGAAATTGTTGAAGGACAACCCAAAAGTTAAGGTTGAAATTTCCAGTCATACTGATGATGTCGGTACCGAAGATTACAACCAAAAATTAAGCGAGAGCCGTTGCAAATCGGTGATTGATTATATTATCTCAAAGGGCATTACCGCCAACCGTTTAATAGCAAAGGGCTATGGAGAAACAAAACCCATAGCAAAAAATGACACAGAAGAAGGGCGGCAAAATAACCGCAGAACGGAGTTTAAGATTTTGGAGAAGTAAAAGCGGGCATTTGCTTAACCCTTTATTTTATTTATCAAAGCTGTAGTAGAATACCCCTTTAGAAATGGAATGGTTTTTACTAAACCCCCTTTGGCCATTACCACATCGTAACCTGCAATTTGCTCAGCTTTGTAATCGTCGCCTTTTACAAGTACATCGGGTTGTAAAAACTTGATGAGTTCATAAGGCGTTTCTTCATCAAACAGAACAATGGCATCAATGCAGGCCAAACCTGCTAAAACCAAAGCTCTGCTGTTTTCGTCATTGACCGGGCGGTTAGGCGCTTTGTTTAATTTTTTTACTGAAGCATCGGTGTTTAAGCCCAGCACCATATAATCGCCTGAATCCCTCGCTTGACAGAGATAATCCACATGGCCCGGATGCAAAATATCAAAACAGCCGTTGGTAAACACAATTTTTTTGCCACGCTGCTGAAGCTCAAATACTGTTTTAAGCACAGCCTCTTTGGTTTGTAATTTTTGTTTAAGCAGCGCGTGAAACATGTTTTTTAGAATTGTAAATGGGCAAAACTATAAAACTGAGGATACCAAAGATAACCACCAAAATAAACTGTGCAGTCCAGGCCAACCAGGGCATGGCAAAGGCCGCTACTTCGCTCACATGGTAAGTGTTTACCAAAATGCCATATAGTATCAATGGATAAGCCCCCAATCCGCCCGGAGAAAACATAACCCCAAAGGTGCCAAACAAAAGCAAGGTTAATCCCTGCGCTTGCGTTAATTGGCTGGTGCCTTCAATCGCAAAAAAACAGGTGTAAAGTGAATAAAAATAGGAGGCCCAAATCAATACACTTAAAACAATAAAACGAAAAGGGTTTTTCATCTTGCGAATGGAGCCAATGCCTTCGCCCATGCCCTTTATCATGCTGCCGAACTTGCCCTTTAACAAACCGGAAATCTTTTTCCGGAACAAAAGAAACAAAGCCACAGCAACAATCAGAATTAAGGTGAGAATCACTAACTGTCCCGGACTATCAGCTAAATTGTCCATTTTAGCCCTGAGTTTATCAAACACCAGTTCATTCGCCAAGCCAATGAGTTCCTTAAACTGAATGGCCAGAGTAATAAAAAAGATAATGAGAAATAATATAAAATCAACGATGCGTTCGGTAATAACTGTGCCAAAGCCAACTTCAAAGGGTACTTTATCATATTTGGCGGCCGAAGTACAACGCGATATTTCCCCCATTCTCGGAATGCCGTAATTGGTAAGGTAACCAATAAACACGTGAGCAATGGCATTCACCAGTTTGGTTTTGTAACCAAGGGGCACCAGTAAATCGTTCCACCGCAGGGCGCGTAAGAAGTGTGAAAACCAGGCAATGCCAATTGACAGCATCACCCAAAAATAATCGGCTTTTTGAAAGGCTTTAATGATGTTGTCTTTTTGAGGGGCTACTTGCCTTAACGATAGCCAAACTAAAACAAGGCCTATGCCAAGTAGGATGGAAAATTGTAAAAACGAACGCAGCTTGTTTTGCGCCATCTTATTTGAGTTTATTGCTGGCTACATCAGGAAAAACAACCCAGGGACGAAACGTTTTGGCTTGCTCAAAATCCATGTTGGCGTAAGAAATAACAATGAGCACATCGCCTATACTTACTTTTAGCGCTGCAGGACCGTTTAAACAAATAACACCACTGCCGCGTTTTCCTGTAATCACATAGGTTACTATTCTTTGCCCGTTATTTTTATTCAGAACATGCACCTGTTCGTTCTCAATTAAGTTGGCGGCATCCATCAAATCTTCATCAATGGTGATGCTGCCGATATAGTCAAGCTCGGCCTGAGTTACAGTAACGCCGTGCAGTTTAGACTTTAAGACTTGTATTTCCATGAGGCCACAAATTTAATTGATTTTGTTGGCATTTGAGCATAATTAAACGGGTCAAAATCAATACCTTTACACAATTTTAACCCAACTATTGCGTTTTACAAGTCTCTGAAAAGATCCCTCCTTATACTCGTTTTCAGTTGTGTTTTCCAACTTGTTTTTTCACAGGAAAGCGATGGGTATTCTGCCCACCTTCCGAGGTTTTACAGCACGAAAGTGCACTTTGGATTCACCATTGCGGGGAATCGGAGCACGTTTAGAATAGAACCTGTACCCAATTCCCAACTGCCCGATACCGTCATTGGCGATTCACGGTATTGGGTAAAAACGGTGTATCCAAAATCTTCACCCAATTTTGGTCTCGGCTTGGTAGTCGACGCCCGACTACAACATTACATCCGTTTACGGTTTACACCCAACATTACGTTTAGCGACCGTAAAATTGTTTATACATTGGAAACGCTTGATCGCGACAGCACCAGGGTATACGAAAAAACACTGGAATCGGTATTGCTTATATTTCCGCTGGAGGTAAAACTGCAATCCAAACGAACCGGAAATTTTAGCGCTTATGTGATTGGGGGTGGAGGGTATTCCCTCGACCTTACCGCAAGAAAAAAGGCCGGCTCAGCTTCTTCCGGGGGAGCCAACCAGTTAGATGATAATTTAAAACTGCAACGCGATGATTTTTTCTATAGTGCCGGATACGGCGTGGATTTTTACCTGCAGTATTTTAAGTTCGGTTTGGAATTAAAAGTTCTGGTGGGCACAAAAAATTTATTGGTACCCAGCAGCAATATTTTCTCGAACAGCATTGATAAGGTACGCTCACGCATGGTATTATTTACAATGACTTTCGAAGGATAAACCCTATCGTGTTCTTTTATGATTTGAAGACTAAAACTCTTCCGAAGCATGTCAAAAAAAATTCAAATACAAGTTAGTCCACAGGTTGCCGCCGACCCACTACTTTTAAAAGAAGAAGTGCGTTTAAGAGAAGGGCTTTCTGCTACTACGCCTATGTTTATTAAGGTGCTCAAAAAAAGCATTGATGCCAGAGGAAGAAGCATTAAAATTAATTTGAGTGTAATAATTTCTCAGGAAGAAGTACCTGCAGAGAACATACAACTCGATTATTTGCCTGTAGAAAATGCAAAACGCACGTGCCACATCATTGGTGCCGGACCTGCCGGATTATTTGCCGCCTTGCGCTGTTTAGAACTTGGCATAAAGCCCATACTGATTGAACGCGGCAAAGACGTTAAAGCCCGCAGGAGAGATCTTGCGGCCATTAATAAACACCACCTGGTTAATCCGGAAAGTAATTATTGTTTCGGAGAGGGCGGTGCCGGAACTTACAGCGATGGAAAACTCTACACCCGTTCCAACAAACGCGGCGATATTGATAAAATTTTGAGAACCTTTGTCTATCATGGCGCCAGTCAGGATATTTTAGTTGATGCGCACCCCCACATTGGCACAAATAAATTACCTCAGCTCATCGCCTTCATAAGGGAAACAATTTTAAAATTTGGCGGCGAGGTTTTATTGAACACCAAACTCATTGATTTTAAAACGGAGGCAGATCACATCACGGCTTTAACTGTTTTAAATGAAAAAGGGGAACACCAATTAAAGGTTCAGCAGGTGATATTGGCAACCGGTCATTCTGCGCGAGACATTTACGAATTGCTTTACAGAAAAAACATTCTTCTGGAGGCAAAACCATTTGCCTTGGGCGTAAGGGTAGAACACCCACAGAGCCTTATTGACAGCATTCAATACCATTGCCAAACCATGGACGAGGTGGTAACCAAACGTAAGCATTTACCGGCAGCAAGTTATAGTTTGGTGCACCAGACAAAAGGTTATGGGGTGTATTCTTTTTGTATGTGCCCCGGTGGCATTATTGCGCCTTGCGCTACCGCTCAGGAAGAAATTGTAACCAATGGCTGGAGTCCTAGTAAACGCAATAACCCCTATGCCAATAGCGGCATAGTTGTAGGCCTGGAACTTAAGGACTTTGAAGCCTATAAAAAATCCGGACCATTGGCCGGATTAGAATTTCAAAAACAGTTTGAGCGCCTGGCCTGGCAAATGGGCGGTAAAACACAAACCGCTCCGGCACAACGTTTACTGGATTTTGTAAACAGTAAACATAGTTCGTCTTTGCCGGCTTGTTCTTATCAGCCCGGCTTAAAGAGTGTGGAAATGCACCAACTTCTGGGGAAAACCATTTCCCCTGTTTTGAAGGAAGGGTTTAAAGCCTTTGGCGGTAAACTGCGTGGCTATTTAAGTAATGAGGCCCTTATTGTTGGCGTAGAATCCAGAACATCCACTCCGGTTCGCATTCCAAGAGATAGTGACACACTGCAACATCCACAAATAAAAAACTTATACCCCTGCGGTGAAGGTGCCGGCTACGCAGGAGGCATTATGAGCGCTGCTATGGACGGAGAGCGATGTGTGAATGCGCTTACATGCTGATGGCATTGTCCAAACGAAACGGTCAATTTCACCTTTTTTGTGAGTGATAACTTTCGATTGTATTTGTATCCAAATTGGTATTGACATTTGTCAAGAGACAAGGTATTCATCAAATATAATTTTGTTACAAAGGCTTTTGCTCGATTACGCAAAGTAGCTGTCAATTGCCTTTTAGCCCTAATTAGGCGAATTCATTAAAAAACTTTCATGAAAAAAATTAAAGTCAGGCGATTAAAGCCTTCGGATTACGAAACGATTATTCAAATTCAATTAGCGTGTTTTCCCGACATGAAACCCTGGACAAAGGAACAGTTCAACAGTGTGTTACACAATTTTCCACAAGGCCAGTTGGGGGTAGAGTATGAAGGCAGTCTTGTTGCCTCATCTTGCAGTCACATTATTCAGTTTGATGATTATTCGGAGACAAGTTCATGGGGCGAATTAACTAACCATGGCATGATCACAAACCATTATCCAAAAGGAGATACACTTTACGGGATTGAAATCATGGTGGCGCCAGAATTCAGAAACATGAAATTATCACGAAGGCTTTATGCCGCCAGACAAAAATTGGTGAAAGACCGAAACCTGAAACGCATTGCCATTGGCGGAAGAATTCCAAATTATTATAAATATGCCGATAAGTGGAGCGCAGAAGAATATGTAGAAAAAGTACTTGACAAAAAAATATATGACCCGGTGCTTACCGCGCAATTGGCAAATGGATTTGTTCTTAAACGGTTGCTGCCAAATTATTTACCAAACGACAAAGAATCGTGTGGTTATGCTACTTTTCTGGAATGGCCAAATTTTCAATATAAATCAGAAACCGTTAAGCATCGAACTAATCCGTATGTGAGGGTGTGCGCTATTCAATACCAAATGCGCATGATTAAAAACTTTGAAGAGTTTGCACAAAACTGCGAGTATTTTGTTGATGTTGCCTCAGATTACAGATGCGACATTGTGCTTTTTCCTGAAATGCTCACCATGCAATTGCTCACCTTTTTACCAAATAAATCCCCAGGAAGCGCCATTCGTTCGTTAAATAATTTTACAACAAAGTACGTGAGCTTATTTACGGAGTTGGCCATTAAATACAACATCAACATTATAGGGGGCTCTCATTTTGCAATAGAAAATGATAATTTGTACAACATTTCATACCTTTTCAGAAGAGATGGTAGTGTGGAAAAACAGTATAAATTACACATCACGCCTCATGAAAAAAAATGGTGGGGCGTTAAACCCGGAAACACAGTGGAGGTGTTCGATACCGATTGTGGAAAAATTTCCATTTTAATTTGTTACGATGTTGAATTTCCGGAACTTGCCCGAATAGCAGTAAATAAAGGAGCGCAAGTGATTTTTGTACCATTCAATACAGATGAGAGAAGAGGGTATTTGCGCGTGCGGTATTGCGCCCAGGCCAGAGCTATAGAAAACCAGGTTTATATGGTGTTGGCTGGTTGTGTTGGAAACATTCCTGCAGTTGAAAACATGGACATTCATTATGCACAATCTGCAGTGTTCACCCCCTCTGATGTTGAATTTCACAGGGAAGGAATTGCGACAGAAGCCCCTGCAAACAATGAAACATTAATATTTCAGGATCTTGATCTTGATTTGCTCAACCGAAACCGTGAATACGGGAGTGTTCAAACACTTAAAGACAGGCGAAAAGACCTTTATAGCATTACATATTTAGAAGGCAATAAAAAATTCAAGGTATAAGGGCAATATAACAAGGCATTCTTCTAAATTTGCCCTTGACTATGAAACGCATTTTAACCGGCATACAAAGCACCAATATTCCTCATTTGGGAAACATTTTGGGTGCAATTATGCCCGCCATTGAACTCAGTAAAAAACCCGAAAACGAAAGTTTGCTGTTTATTGCCGACCTGCACAGCTTAACCAGCATAAAAAATCCGGAATTCGTAAAACAAAGTACTTACGCGGTTGCAGCCACCTGGTTGGCTTTTGGATTGGATACTCAAAAATCGGTTTTTTACCGCCAAAGCAGAGTGCCTCAGGTGACGGAGCTCGCCTGGTACCTGAATTGTTTTACCCCATTTCCCATGTTGGCCAACGCCCATTCGTTTAAAGACAAAAGCGAACGACTGAGCGATGTAAATGCAGGATTGTTTACCTA
>JALOMJ010000004.1 GCA_025455485.1 Bacteroidia bacterium
GCCTGCATGAAGCCTGCAAAAACTACAAGCATCTAAAAGAATTAAAGGAAAAAGAAAAATACTATAAGGAGTTGTTGGATGAAATTGGTCGGAATATTCGGAAAAAGAATTAAATAAACAGCTTTGCCTATATTAATACATAAATTGGTATATCTCTCAAGGTATGCGAATCTGCCGAGATTTTTTGGCCTCTTCTTACACTTTCTTGTTTGGCCTGCAATAAGGCCAATTCTTTAATCAGCAAATGTTTTCGGTATAATTGAATTTGGAATTGAAGATCTTCTTTAGCGGCAATGTCAAGCTGGTTAGTTGAATCAAACGCTGCGAAATACTCCAGGTTGTGCAGGTTTGTAAAATCATTAAGAGCTACATCAAAAAAACGACAAATAACAATAATCAACTCTTGAGTAAAGTGTTTTCTGCCATTTTCCAAATCGCTTAAATCTTGTTGCCGTTTTAATTTTAAAGCATTTATACACTCCTTTTGTGTAAAGTTGTGCATTGCTCTCAGCTTCCTGAGTTTTATACCGTAAAGAATATTTTTGCCTTCATCCAAAAAAGAAACGGGTGTTTACGGGTTTTGTTAAAACGGTGATTTAGCCTTTTTAAGTTATTCAAATATATAACATTAGCTACACAAACAGATTTCTTTAATGTTAAATTATACGGCACTTTACGGGAATTTTAACGGTATAATTTAACAGCCCATTTTCAACAAATGGTTTTTTATGCGTCTACATTGCGGCGAATTGCTTTGCCACTTATGTATAAACGTAAATCTCTTTACTATGATTTTTTTTAAATTTTATTTGAATGCTGCTTTTTTTAAGCAACGTATGCAAAATCTTACTTTTTGCCATGCTGTTTTTAGTTTAATTCTTTTTTTAACAATTGGGTTGAGGGCACAAAACGTCCCGCCCCAATCGTCCTTATTGAATTATTCCTTATCTACAGGTATTGATCGCAATAATCCTAATGGTTTTACCCATTATCCAATAGGAACCATTGATCCGTTCTGGACCTGCAATTCTGGACCAACCAGAGTAATAACAGAACCAGGAGGGTGCTCTTGGTCGCAAGGATTTAATTCTAACAATAGTGCGCCCGGTAGTTGGATAGCGCCAGCTTCTGCATTATGCTCCGGAGGCTCTTCTGGATATATTGGATGTTTGACAAATCAGACTTATGTTTATGAAACTACATTCACCATACCCTTAAACGTGGTGTTTCGAATTAACTGGTCCATGTGGGCCTCTGATTGGATAGAAGAAATATTTGTTAATGGAAAAATTGCATATAAACGAAATGCCTCCTTTTTTTCTAATCCAATTCCTCTACATTCAAATATTGGTGGCATAAATTTTCAATGGTGCAAGGATTGGAACTACGGTGGATTAAATAAAATTTCGGTTGTGGTAAATTCAGCCGGAAATCAATCGCCATATTGTCAATACACCGGCTTAAAAGTTACATCATGGGATGACCCGAGGTATCCCTTAATTTTGGGAAACACAATAGTTTGCCCCGGTAGCACAAATATTTATACTATGGCTACAATTGCAAGTCTAAGTTTAACAACACCGCCCACATATAATTATGCATGGCAATTGCCAAGTGGGGGTTGGGGGGGTCCGAACAGCACAACGAATACATTAAGTGTTATTGCCGGCACAAACTCAGGTATTATATATACTTACATTAACACACCCCATACCTCAACTTATGTAAATTGTGTGGCGGTTGCGGGTATCAGCGTAACCGTACCGCCTCCATTAACAGTTACACCTTCACATACTACTATTTGTTCAGGGTCATGCCTTACTATATCGGCATTAGGAGCCACAAATTACTCCTGGTATGCACCCCCAAATAACACCCCACCTTTTTTAGTTGGATCACCGAATGCCAACGTTTGTCCTCTGGTAAACACAACCTACACGGTTAAAGGAATCACTCCGCTTGGTAACTGCATTTATACAAGAACAGTGCAGGTGGTTGTTATGCCTAAACCATCAGCTTCAATTGTGGTGGCGCCAAGTAACAGTATTGTCTGTCTGGGCCATAATGCCTCGCTATTTGCTTCTTCAAACACCGGAAATGTAACGTATTTTTGGATGCCTATTTGGGCTATGGGCTCAGTTGTTTCAGTAACCCCAACGCAAAACACAAACTATACTTTAATTGTGCAAGCTCCAAACGGCTGTACAAATTCAGCCGTCGCTTCCTTAACTACTGTACCCACTCCAACAATATCAGTCGTTGCGCAACCGAGTGTTATTTGTCAGGGTTCGAGCTCTACACTTACTGCATCAGGCGGAAATACATATTTATGGTCATTTAATTTTTCTCAGCAACCAACTGTTGTCGTTTCGCCTACACAAGCTGGTAACTCAGTATATCAGGTAACTGGTTATGGTGCAAACAATTGTTGGCAAACTAAAACGGTTCAGGTAACCATTTTAAACAGCCCCACGGTTATTGCAATGCCCCCAGTAATTTGCACAGGCATTCAAAACACCTTAACCGCGTCAGGAGCCAGCTCCTATACGTGGTATGTTGGTACGGGCACAAACCAAGTTATTTATACAAATACCTCCGCTATTACCCTAAATCTTGCCAGCGCAACCCCTTATACTGTATGTGGAAGCGCTCCACAAAGCGGAACTTGCATTGCGTGCTACACAAACGTTATTCCAATGGGCAATCCTATTCCTTTAATTGCCCCTAATGTTACGCTTTGTACCAATGCAGGCCCTTGCGCGCCCATTGCAGTTACTTCAACGCTTAATGCCCCCTTTACGGTTTCGTGGTCGCCTGGCGTTCTCCCTCCAACATCTAGCCTTATTGTATGCCCAACTGTGAACACAACTTACTCTGTAAACGTATTCCCCACTGGCACATTAGGCTGCCCCAACTCGGCAACTTTGGCGGTCACTATTGAAACGAACTGCTGTTCTCAACCTACAGTCGGCATGATCGCGCTTAATCCCACACTCGGTTTAGGCGGAAACCACTTTAACAATTCCTATGTGTTAGGGGGTAATATTACTTTAACTGCCTCTACCTCTTTTTCTAATGCTGAGGTATGGATGATGCCCAATGTACAAATTACCGTGCCTTCAGGAATGTTTCTTGAACTTGACAAAGTTCACCTTTTCTCTTGCGGCTTAAACATGTGGAAAGGCATAGTTGTGCAAGACGGGGGTAGAATTAAAACAGCCCCGAATCATCCCCTGAGTTATAGCAGCTTAATTGAGGATGCTGAAATTGCAATCGATCTCAGCAATATTACTGTAACCAATTCAAGTCCTAATCCCCCAATTAACTTACAAGGCGTAATTTTCAATAGGAATTTTATTGGTATTCGTATCATTAATTCTACAGCAACTTTAGATTCTTTGGCTTTAGGCATTAACGGCTGTGTGTTTTCAAGCCGCACCATGACATACACTACCTTTCAAAACCTACCGCTTAATTGGCCAAATTCCTCAACTAATTGCACGGCAGGGGGCTTGCGTTGTGCGGTTAACCCAACATCCGGTTTAACACCTCCTTACACTTTGCAAGGATTTGCTCAGAGCTTCCTAAAACAACCTCATCAAAGTCAACCCGGCCATATTGGTATTCAAATCGAAAAGTTTGGTGATCCGGCAGGAATACATTCTAAGCCTGGTGTTCAATTCGGCATTACTTACCCCGGTCCTTTTCCTACTGACTTTAATCTATTTGATGGCCTGGGCTGCGGCATTGAAATTACTGATGCAAGTTTAACCACAATGAATAATGTTTTTCAGAATATGAAACGTTACAATTACCCTACGAACACTAATTTTACTTATGGTGGACAAGGCATTTCACAGGTCATTCAGCCTAACACACTCATGAATGCCAGATTGTACTTAACACAAAATGGTGCCCCCGGCAATCAATTCTGGAATTGCATTACCGGCATTTATGCCTTTAATGTGTACGATTTTTGGACAAGGAACTGTTTATTTAGAAGCGACCATAACATTGCTATGTTAAACAATTTTCAGCCTACAGTTGGAGACACCGGTATAAGTTTAACAACTAACCGTTTTAATTTTACTGCTATCGAATCACAATTTAATAATTTACGTTACGGTATTGTTGTTAGCACACCAACAGATAATCTAAATTATGATGTTACAGGGAGCGGACCCATACTAGGGATACTAATGAACAGTTTCACAATTGAAAGAAACTATTTTGGCCCATTGGTAACCAGTAATACCCCGTATAGTGGCGGTGGAGCAAATTCAGGACCATCCGAATACATGGAAGAGGCAATTCGTTTACAATCTCCAAACACATTAGGTTGGGCTACACACCCCACACAATTTGGAACAAGTTTTGTAATCAGCAATAAAATAGATAGGGTGTATAGAGGCATTAGCCTGGATGGTTTTGAAGACACAAAACTATGGATAATGGCCAACGACATCTTTATTGAAGATGATTTTACTTTTGGCCAACCGGCTTTTGGGTATGGTATTGGAACCATCAACCATACGGATAATCTGGCAATTATCAATAACACACTAAACGCCCAACCCTGGTTTGTATTAGCGCCTAACAATCCCACCGTATCTTTGGTGTATTGTAAAGATAATTTTGGAAGCAACTCGCCGAGGATAGAGTGCAACGCCACAAGCAACAGTTATTATGGTTTTCAGTTTGATGGCAGAAGCCCGGGCACCATTTGGGAAGGCAACGAAATGTGTACACATTTTGCTGGCATGGCGCTTACAAACTCTGCGGTTATAGGACCTCAAGGCTCAACATTAACTGGGCAGGGGAGTGGGAATGTTTGGTTGATCAATGGGATTTGTCAACCTTGGGGAGCTATCGGTCTTGCCAACAATCAAACATATGTAGAGGATAGCGACCCCACTTTATCTCCATTATATGTTTTTAATTCTCCAGATCGAGACCCACAAAATAACGGGTCAAATAGTCCTTTAGTTCAATTCTATATGCCTGGTGTAACAATAGACAACAATGCACCCGTTAATAGATTGGCTGATTGTGTACCTCAACATGGAGCTTTGCCCCCACCAAACTGGCGGATTAAGGGCTTTCAGCCAAACAATGAATTACTACATTTACAAAAAATCGATCAAATCTTAATTTATCCTAACCCTACAAATAGCTGGCTAAATGTTAAAAATCTTTCCGGTGAAAAGTTGAATCAGATAAAAATGCTGGACATGAATGGTAAAATTGTTTTCAATAGAGAAGCCATTAATTTAACAGAAACCAGTATCGATGTGTCAGTTTTACCTGCTTCTGTTTATGCAATTGAATTCACTTTGTTTGATGGAAGTTTGGTTTATAAAAAGCTTGTCAAATCAAATTAATTCTCTATCTTGAAACGTAAACTCTATTCAATGAAAAACGCCTATAAATCTCTTCTGTTAACGCCGGTCTTTATTCTATTTTCATCTAAAACAATAGCCCAATTAGAAAACAGTAATTGGTACTTTGGTCAATTTGCTGGCTTAACCTTTTCGACATCGCCTCCAACAGCTATAATTAACAGTACCTTCTCTTCTGTAGAAGGTTGTGCAAGCATAAGCGATATTAATGGCAACTTTTTGTTTTACGCGAGCGCACAAGGTGTCTATAACAGTAATCATGTTCTTATGGCAAATGGTGGCGGTTTGTTTGGAGATGGTTCGAGCACACAGGCAAGCATGATCGTTAAACAACCCGGGAATAACAGTCTTTATTGTGTATTTACAACCTCAGCTATTGGAGCATATGCATATTCAATTGTTGACATGTCCCTAGCAGCAGGATTAGGCTCTGTAACAGTAAAAAACTCTATACTTTATTCACTCACCACAGAGAAGCAAGTAGCCGTTAGACATTGTAACGGCAAAGATGTTTGGATCGTTAGCCATGAAATTAATTCTGATAAATTTGTTTCCCATCGACTTACAAGTTCTGGAATAAATCCTTCTCCAATATTTTCATCAATTGGAGGGGTGATTTCAAGTACTACAGGTGCTGGGGCCGGGCAATTAAAAATTTCGCCTGATGGTAAGAAGCTAGCCATGGCAGTTTCAGGTAATTCAGTTAATGGTGGAGGTTTTTATCTCTTTGACTTCAACACTGCAACAGGTATTGTCAGCAATTCATTGGTACTTTATGATCAAATTTTGAATCAAAATTGGGCATATGGTATAGAGTTTTCGCCAGATGGGAGTAAACTTTATGGTTGTACTGGATTCTTTAATTTGCAACCAGAGTTACATCAATGGAATATTTGTGCTGCAAATAATCCTGCAATTATAGCTTCTCGTTATACAATCAATCCACCGGGAAGTCTTACTTATGGTTCATTACAAAGAGCAATTGATGGAAAAATATACCTTACGGTAAGTAGTCAACAAAGCTTATCTGTAATTAATAACCCTAATTTAAGCGGGGCTGCTATGGGTTTTTCATTTAATTCATTACCTTTTTCAACTACTGCATCAATCACAGCTCGCATGGGCCTCCCCAACTTCATCAACCCATACATCAAACCTTCCCCTCAGCCTTTTACCAATACCGTTGCCTGCAATCAGGTCAATTTTTCTCCACCCCCCTTACCCACCTTCAGCAGTGGTTGCAGCAGCACGCCTTATCCCCCAAGTGGTTATTTATGGGATTTTGGAGAGCCTTCTTCAGGCACATCCAATACCTCAACTGCAAGCAGCCCAAATCACGTGTATGCAGCACCGGGTACATACACTGTAAAATTGGTTTTATTAAACGCTTGTACAAACGACACCTTAATGCAAGCAGTGAACATAACTACAATGGGCCCAACACCGGCTGTTGCAGGGCCCGATGTTATTTGCAAGGGCGATCGATACACCTATACTGTCAGTGGTGGCACTTCGTATTTGTGGAGCAATGGCGTTAGCACATCCACAGCGGCATTGCAACCTACACTCACCACAGTGTACACCGTTTCAGCCACAGCCAACGGGTGTACTCAATCCAAAACCTTTACAGTAAACGTAAGCCCTTGTTTAGGCATTGAAGATTTGGAAACTGCCGGTACCCCGATGGCTATCGGGGGGAAAGTGTACCCCAACCCGGTGCTGAATGAGCTTAAAATTGAAAGTGCCTTCGAAGGAAGCTTAAAAGTGTTTGATTTAAGTGGGCGAGAGCTGCATCAAAGCCATTTGCTTCAGGGAGAAAATACCTTTGATACCTCTTTCTTAAACACAGGTGTTTACAGTTTGCAATTAAGTAATGGTACTTTAACCCGGCATCTGAGAATGGTGAAGGTGGAGTGAGCCAAAGTTTTTGTCAAGCCGAGTTTTGCAGCAGAGCTTATTTGGGAAACAAAGTATCGAGGCGTGTTTCGGTATTTTAAACTTTTCAGAGTATCTTCTCGATACGCTGCTCTTCCCACATTTCCATTCAGCAGCTACTCGAAGCGACAAACTATTCTAAATTTTCTGTCAGGCCGAGTGGCGCATCAAAGGCTGTGCGTTGAGCGCAGTATCGAGGCCTGTTATGAAACGATTACCTTTTCGGTATCCCTTCTCGATAGAGCAGCTAATCCTCCCTAGCCCTTTGAGGTCTTGTTGATTTTTTTCGATTAGATCTCAAAGGGCCGGGCATAAAAAAGCCCCCGAAACTCGGAGGCTTTTTTTATGCTTATGTTGAAATGGTTTCTGCTCTTAAAGTTTTGCTTTGATTTCCACCATGTCGTAACCTTCAATGATGTCTCCCACTTTAATGTCGTCAAAACCTTCAATGTCCAGTCCGCACTCGTAACCTGCGGCTACTTCTTTTACATCGTCTTTGAAACGTTTCAGTGAACCTAAACTTCCGGTGTGAATCACAATACCATCACGAATCACACGCACCTTGGTGTTGCGGGTTACTTTTCCATCCAGCACATAACAGCCGGCAATGGTACCCACCTTGGTGATTTTAAACACCTCACGAATCTCGATATTGCAAACAATCTTCTCTTCGAATTCTGGGGCCAGCATGCCCTCAATGGCCGCTTTAATTTCGTTGATGGCGTCGTAAATAATCGAATACAAACGGATGTCGATTTCTTCCACCTCGGCCAATTTCCTGGCGCTGGCGCTTGGCCTTACCTGGAAACCAATGATGATGGCGTTGGATGCAGAAGCCAACAACACGTCGCTTTCGCTGATGGCCCCTACCGATTTGTGTATGATGTTTACCGCTACTTTTTCGGTGGTGAGTTTTAGTAATGAATCCGACAAAGCTTCTATTGAACCGTCCACGTCACCTTTAACAATCACGTTCAGTTCTTTAAAGTCGCCAATGGCCAAACGTCTTCCAATCTCATCCAGTGTAATGTGTTTGTGTGTGCGAATGCCCTGTTCGCGCTGCAATTGCAGGCGGCGGGTGGCAATTTCGCGGGCTTCTCGCTCATCGTTCATCACATTAAACTTATCACCGGCAGTTGGCGCTCCGCTCAAACCAAGAACTTTCACGGGTTGTGAAGGTCCTGCCGAGTCTACTTTTTGTCCGCGTTCATTAAACATGGCGCGCACACGGCCGCTGTATGAGCCGGCTAGCATCACATCGCCTACACGAAGGGTTCCGCTTTGAACCAAAATGGTAGACACGTAACCACGCCCTTCTTCCATACTGGCTTCAATTACCGAACCTGATGCATTCCGGTTAGGATTAGCCTTTAAGTCCATCATATCGGCCTCCAGCAATACTTTTTCAAGCAGAAGGTCGATGTTTTTTCCTTGCTTTGCCGATACTTCCTGGCATTGGAACTTCCCGCCCCATTCTTCCACCAAAATATTCATTTGCGAAAGTCCTTCGCGTATTTTATCAGGATTGGCTCCCGGTTTATCAATCTTGTTAATTGCAAAAATCATGGTTACGCCGGCTGCCTGAGCATGATTTATGGCCTCTTTGGTTTGAGGCATAATGCTGTCGTCGGCCGCAATTACAATTATGGCGATGTCGGTAACTTTAGCACCCCTGGCACGCATTGCTGTAAAGGCTTCATGGCCGGGAGTATCTAAAAAAGTAATACTTCGCCCGTCATGCAATTTTACATTGTATGCACCAATGTGTTGAGTTATGCCACCGGCTTCACCAGCCACAACGTCGGCCTTACGGATATAATCCAGTAAAGATGTTTTACCGTGGTCAACGTGACCCATTACGGTGACAATGGGTGCGCGGGGAACCAATTCCTCAGGCGCGTCTTTCTTTTCCTCATTAATGGATTCAATGTCTTCTGCAGTAACAAATTCTACCTTGTAACCAAACTCTTCGGCCACTATGGATATGGTTTCTGCGTCCAAACGTTGGTTGATGGAAACAAACAAACCTAGTGACATACACGTGGAGATAATCTGAGTAACCGGCACATTCATCATAGTAGCCAATTGATTGGCGCTCACAAATTCTGCAACCTTTAACACCTTCTTTTCCGCTTCGGCCATCTCCTTTTGTTCGGCCATACGGTCGCGAATCTCGTCGCGTTTTTCACGACGGTATTTGGATGTTTTAGATTTATTCCCCTTTTCACTCAGGCGCGCAAGGGTTTCTTTAATCTGTGCCTGAATTTCTTCTTCTGTTAGTTCATGGCGTGCCTTTGCCGGTGTTCCGGGCGCCGGTTTTTTGGCGCGTGGGTCGCCATATTTTTCTTTAGCGCGGGCGCGGGCAATGGCCGATTGTTCGGTGCCCACCTTTTTAATTTCCTCTTGCGATAAGCCGCCTTTACGTATGCGTTTGCGTTTTTTCTTATCGGCAGCCGATTCTCCGTCAACAGGTTTTTTTGGCGTTTCTTTAACTGTTGGCAAAACCACCTTGCCTAAGATTTTTGGCCCTTCTAGTTTTTCGTATTTGGTGGCTAAAAATTCTTCCTTGGGTTCTTCCTTACCTTGCACCTCGTCTGTTTCGATAACCGGAGCAGGCGATTCAATACTATCCTGCACCAAAGGCGTTTTTTCAGGAGAAGGGGCTTCTGTGGCAGTTTCCGTTTTTTCCTTCTTCCCTTTTTTAGAAGGTTTTGTTTTAAGGTTCAGAGAATCGAGATTAACGGTTCTCAACACTTTTGGTCCTTCTACACTTTCCGGTTCGGTTTTTTTCAGAACGGGTTCTTCAGGGGCAGGTGGCTCCTCAGTTTTTGTTTCAATAACGGGTGCAGTAAGATCTTTAATAACTACTACCTCAGCTTCAGTTTCTTTGCTTTTTTTAAGCTTAAGTTCATCCAGAACAATGGTTTCCTTCTTGAGTTTGGTGACCTGATGGGCAACGTGCTCTGCTTCTTCGCGTGCTGATTTATCGCCTGAAAATTCCTTCAGCAGCAGCGAGTACTCCTCATCGCCGATTTTTGCGTTGGGGTTGTTTTCTACTTTGTGGCCTTTTGAGGAAAGAAATTCAACAATTTTCCCGAGGGAAAGGTTGAACTCTTTGGCCACCTTACTTAATCGAAGTGTTTTGGTTCCTTCAGACATATCTATTTAATCTCTTATTAATTTTTTTGCTTTCCCACCGGAGTGGACAAGCATTATTCTTCAAACTCAGCGCTCAACACATCTCTCACTTGTTTAATGGTTTCCTCATCCAAACCTGTGCGGCGGGATAATTCTTCATCGCTCAGCTCAAGCACCGCTTTCGCCGTATCGCAGCCAATGGCTTTTAATTGTTCGATGATACTGCTTTCAATCTCATCTGAAAATTCTTCCAGATCCACGTCCTCCGTTTCAACATCAATGTCGGTATCTCTGAACACGTCGATTTCATATCCTGTAAGTTTACCGGCCAGCTTAATGTTATACCCGCCTTTGCCAATGGCCAAACTAATTTGGTCGGGTTTTAAAAACACTTCGGCACGTTTCGTGTCTTCGTCAAGTTTAATGCTGGTAATTTTAGCCGGACTGAGTGAGCGTTGAATTAAAAGACTTGGGTTACTGGTGAAGTTAATCACGTCGATATTTTCATTTTTTAATTCACGTACAATGCCATGGATGCGGGAGCCTTTCATGCCCACGCAGGCGCCAACAGGATCGATTCTGTCGTCGTAACTTTCAACAGCCACCTTGGCTCTTTCGCCCGGTTCGCGAACAATTTTTTTGATGGTGATGAGTCCGTCGAAAATTTCAGGCACTTCCGTTTCAAACAATCGCTCGAGGAATACGGGTGATGTTCTGGAAACAATAATGGAAGGCGTTCCGTTTTTCATTTCAACTTTTGACACCACGGCTTTCACCGTATCGCCTTTTTTGAAAAAGTCGGATGGAATTTGCTCCGTTTTCGGCAACAACAATTCATTACCTTCGTCGTCGATAAGCATGATTTCTTTTTTCCACACCTGATAAACTTCCGCTGTAATTACATCGCCAATTTTGTCTTTGTATTTGTTGTAAATCTCGTTTTTCTCGAGTTCTAGTATTTTTTGTACCAGATTCTGGCGTACCGACAATACCGCTCTTCTTCCAAAATCTTCGAGTTTAACAGGCTCAGAAACTTCTTCACCAATCTCAAAATCGGGTTCAATTTTAATGGCGTTAGAATATGAGATGTGTTTGTTCTCGTCGTAATCAAACGAATCCTCGGCAAATTCATCGTCCACGATAACGCGGTTTTTATAAATTTCTACGTCACCTTTGTCGGGGTTAACGATTATGTCGAAATTTTTATCCGAACCGTACTTTTTAATCAGCATGTTTCTAAACACATCTTCAATAATGCTCATGAGAGTGGCACGATCGATGTTCTTGATGTCTTTGAATTCCGAAAACGATTCGATAAGGTTTACGCTTTCCATTGTTTTTGTTATTGATTAGTATTTAAGTTTAATTTTTGTTTCTTTCATTTCTGAAAATGGGATACGGTACTGTCTGATTACCGTAGTTTTGCCCTTTCCCAGTGTTTTATTTTCCCTCGTGCTCACCTCAAGGTCTATGCCTTCATCGTCGCTGCTCAGCAATTTACCTTCCATTTTGCTGCTGTCTGTTTTAACAATTTCCAGTTCGCGACCAATGTGGCGCTTGTACTGGCGGGGAAAAGCCAGAGGCGTGGCAGCTCCGTGAGAACTGACGTCCAGCGAAAAATCTTCTTTATCACGGTTCAGTTCACCTTCAATGGCCCTGCTAAGGGCGACACAATCTTTTATTGTTACCCCTTCGTCGCCATCAAGAAACACGTTAATTTTGTTATCACTGCTGATTCTAATGCCGGTAACATATAAGGATGTGCCTGCCAAATGAGCGCTACAAATAGTGTTTATGGTTTCTTTGTTAATCACTTTTTCTCAATAAAATAGGGGACTTTCTGTCCCCTATCCTTTATTTTCTATTTTCCTTCGCAAATATAGGCATATATTTCTGATATATCACAGCAATTTTGCCGAAATAGTTTGTGGGGCACCCAACCTGCAGGCATTTGGTTTCGTTAGGTCTTTTAAATCCGTTATGATTAAACCACGCACACTATTTATTATGTGTTTGCTTGTTGCGCTTCTGTTTTTGCTGATAGAAGCAGCCGATGCGGGCTTTTTGAGCCTTTGGCGGCAGGAACTGGAACAGACTGTTTCCCCTTTTTTTGTTGTGTTTTCAGGGATTGCCATCATGGTGTTAACTTTGGTTTATTTTGCGATTTTCGATAAAAGCCTCAACATTACTGAAGCGCGTGATAAAGAATTCTGAGAATAGCCAGGGGAACATTTTCCTGAGGCGGTTATATTCGAAAATTATTGTCTGGACTTCATAATTCGGAGTTTTCTTCTCATTTTCAGTTGATTGCGCTATTTGCAACCGTAAACATCTAACAAATGCACGGGCTTGCACAAGCGATTATTAACTAAAATTTTGTTTTAGACCTGATATTTCTATTTTTGTGTCGAATTTTTAAATCGAACAAGAATGTCTGAAATCGCAAACAAAGTAAAATCAATCATCGTTGACAAATTAGGTGTTGATGAAAAAGAAGTAACGCCAACCGCTAGTTTTACAAACGATCTCGGTGCTGATTCATTGGATACAGTAGAATTGATCATGGAATTCGAAAAAGAATTCAACATCGCTATTCCGGACGAACAAGCAGAAAAGATCGCTACAGTAGGAGATGCCATTTCTTACATCGAAACCAACGCGAAAAACTAATTCGGCTTATGCAATTAAAGCGTGTAGTAGTTACAGGCCTTGGGGCCATTACGCCATTGGGCAATAGTGTAAACGACTATTGGAACAATTTGGTGAATGGTGTCAGCGGCGCTGCCCCTATTACACGTTTTGATGCATCCAAATTCAAAACCCGGTTTGCCTGCGAGGTAAAAGGGTTTAATCCCGAAGATTACTTCGATAAAAAAGAAGCCCGCAAATTAGATGCTTTTTCATGGTATGGCATTGCTGCCAGTGTGCAGGCTGTTGCCGACAGCGGCATTGATTCCGAAAAAATCGATAAGGATGAAGTGGGCGTTATCTGGGGCAGCGGCATTGGCGGGTTAGATACTTTTCAGGCCGAAACCTTCAATTTTGCAAAAGGAGACGGAACCCCCAGGTTCAATCCCTTTTTTATTCCGAAAATGATTGCCGATATCTGTTCGGGTCACATTTCCATTCGTTTTGGCTTTAGAGGACCTAACTTCACTACCGTTTCAGCGTGTGCTTCTTCAACTTCCGCCTTGATTGATGCCTTTACTTACATTCGAATGGGTAAAGCCAATGCCATTGTAGCGGGTGGTTCTGAGGCGGCCATTAACGAAAGCGGTATTGGCGGTTTCAACGCCGTTCAGGCCATGAGCACCCGCAACGATGCACCTGAAAAAGCTTCCCGACCATATGATAAAGACCGTGATGGCTTTGTTTTGGGTGAAGGGGGAGTGGCTTTGGTGCTTGAAGAATACGAACACGCAAAAGCCCGAGGGGCTAAAATTTACGCTGAAATCATAGGCGGAGGCATGAGTGGAGACGCGTACCACATTACTGCTCCACATCCTGAAGGCTTAGGTGCAACGCTGGTAATGCAGCGCGCGCTGAAAGATGCCGGTATTTCTCCGAATGAAATCGACTATATCAACACCCATGGCACCAGTACGCCGCTGGGCGATGGTGCTGAGTTAAAAGCCATTGCCAATGTCTTCGGCGAACAGGCTTATAAAATGAACATCAGTTCCACCAAATCCATGACCGGACATTTGCTCGGCGCTGCAGGGGCCATTGAAGCTTTGGCCACCATTTTGGCAGTTAAAAACGACATTGCCCCGCCGACCATCAACTTCGAAACTCCAGATCCGGAAATCGACCCGCGCTTTAATCTCACGTTTAACAAGGCGCAAAAACGCACCATTCATGCTGCTATCAGCAACACCTTCGGTTTTGGAGGACACAATGCCGCGGTAATAATAAAAAAATACAACCCTTAGTTAACGCTTTGGCTATACGAAAATTATTATCGCTTCTCAAAAAACAATCCGGCGATAAAAATTTTAACTCGTGGATAAAATCCACTAGCGGTTATGCTCCCGTCAACCAGTCTCTTTACAAACAGGCGCTCTCTAGCCGAAGCCACAGCAGCGTTTCAAAATCTCCGGTAAATAACGAGCGCCTTGAGTTTTTAGGAGATGCCATATTGGGCGCCATCGTAGCAGATTATTTGTTTGAGATATACCCTTACAAAAATGAAGGGTTTCTTACCCAGCTCCGAAGCCGAATAGTAAATGGTGAGAGTTTGAAAGGTCTGGCAAAAAAATTTGGTTTTGATCTGCACCTTAAAACCACTTCCCGCCGAAACGAAAGACCCTCGGCTTATGCTTTGGGCGATGCCTTTGAGGCCTTTATTGGCGCATTGTATCTTGATCATGGCTACAATAAAACGAAAAAATTTGTCGTATCAAGAATAATTAAAACACACATCGACCTTGACAAACTCGTTCAAACCAATGAAGATTTTAAAAGTCAGCTGCAGGTGTATTGCCAGAAAAATAAACTTCAGCTCGAATACAGAATGTTATCTGAAGACATGAGCGGAAAAGACCGTCTTTACGTGATTCAGGTGTTTGTGAATAACAAACCTTACGTTCGGTTTGAGAATTTCAGTAAACGCCTGGCCGAACAAAAAGCCGCAGAACTCAGCTTAGAAGAACTCTTGAAAGAATATGGCGAAAGCGCACGTACTGAATATTAATGAGGAGGATTATGAATTCGCTTTATTGGGCTTGAGCATATTGCAAGACCAATATGAAACTGCCGTTAACATCAATGAAACTTTGCTCATCCAACTAGAACTTAACGATACGTTTAGTCTTGCCTTAAAAGACAACAAACACTTTCGCTTCTCCTTGTTTTCCTACTTTGATAAAGAGTTTGGCATCGAGTACCTGCTTATTCCAAACGCCAGTAATTATGAGGAACCCAACATAAACACTGCAGGTAATGCCGATCTCTTTTCAGAAATTAGCGTTGAAGAAAGGAGTCTGCTGATTAAAGAACTACCCAAAACAGATTATTTTCTGATTCTTAAAGGTGAAGACATAGAGAGCTATAAACACAAAATTATCCGACGGATAAAAAGCATGAAAGACCTGCTTAGTGTACAGTTAATTGATGTATCTGATTTACCAAGTAAAAGTAATTTGGTGTTTTAACCTGAATTCGTAAATTGTAAATACCTTTATACAATGGATGAACTTAAAAAGCGAATTACCCAGCTGAGAGAAGATTTTATGCTTGGCAGTCTTTCAGAAAAAGACGTGAGCGAAATTCCGTCTCAGCAATTCGAGTTGTGGTTAAATGAGGCCATGACCGCTGAGATTCCCGAATGGCAAGCCATGACCTTGGGTACAGTTTCGCCTGATTTACAGCCTTCTGCCCGCATCGTGTATTTGCGGCAGTTTGAGAATAACCGGTTCTGGTTCTACGGCAACTACAATTCGCGCAAAGCACAACACTTAAAACACAACCCAAATGCTTCGCTGAGTTTTTTTTGGCCCCAGCTCGAGCGCCAAATCCGACTGGAAGGAACAGTTGAAATTTGTCATGACAGTACCAGCGATGCCTATTTTGATGGCCGTCCCTTTGAATCCAAACTCGGAGCCTGGGCCTCGGCTCAGAGTTCTGTTTTAAAAAGCAGAGAAGATCTGGAAGCAGAACTTGAACGCTACCGCCAAAAATTCGAAGACGGTAACATTTTCCGCCCACCTTACTGGGGTGGCTGGGTATTTACAGCCAGGTATTACGAGTTTTGGCAGGGCCGTAAAAGCAGATTGCACGACAGAATTACCTATGAACTTAAAAACGGGCAATGGCTCATTAACCGCTTAGCACCATGAATAAAGAAGAAAAAATAAAAGGATTTGATTCCGGTGGCGTCGGGCAATACAACGCCGGCATGTACGGTTTGCCGTTTACTTTGGATGAATGCGAGACCATACTTATTCCCGTGCCCTGGGAGGTTACCGTAAGTTATGGAGGAGGCACAGCCAAAGGTCCGGAAGCTATTCTTAAAGCCAGTTACCAGGTGGATCTTTACGACCCTTTTGTAAAAGATGCGTGGAAAAAAGGCATTGCCCTGGATGAGATTTCCGACGAAATAAAAAATAAGAGTAATCAACTCCGTGCGCTTTCAGAGGAATACATAGATGCCCTGGCAAACGGCGCCGATGAGCACAACTCAGAGCTTTCGAAAATTTCTTCTCAAATAAAAACAGAATGTCTATGGCTGAATGAAAAAGTAAAACAACGCTGCCTTTACTTTTTAAATCAGGGCAAAACACTTGGTTTATTGGGCGGCGATCATTCAACACCATTAGGAATGATTCAGGCCTTATCCGAGAAATTCAATTCTTTTGGCATTTTGCAGATTGATGCACATGCCGATTTAAGAGATGCCTATGAAGGCTTTGAGTTTTCTCATGCCTCCATCATGTTTAACGCCCTTAAAATTAAACAGGTGAGCAAACTGGTGCAGGTAGGCATACGCGATTATTGTGAAGACGAGTTAAACCTTATCCAAAATAGTGAAGGAAGAATTCAAACCTTTTTCGACCGCGACATTCAATACCAATTGTTCAGGGGCGATTCGTGGGAAAGAATTTGTAACCGTATTGTTTCTTCTTTACCACAGCACCTTTACCTTAGTTTTGATATTGACGGTTTAGACCCAAAGCTCTGCCCCAATACCGGAACGCCCGTGGCCGGCGGTTTTGAGACCGAACAAATACTCTACCTCTTAGAAAAAATTGTGCGCAGCGGCCGGCAATTCATAGCGTTTGATTTAAATGAAGTCTCACCCGGAGCCGAGGGAGATGAATGGGACGCTAATGTGGCGGCACGCTTGCTCTACCGCATCGCTAATCTGGTAGCCTACAGTCAAAAAAAATAAAATGCATAAACTAATCCCGTTTATTATTCTATTCTGGTCCTTCACTATGCAGCTACAAGCAAAAAAATTAAAAGCGGGCCCCTACAGAGCTGTTTTAATTTTAGATGAAGTTTCTGCTAAAGAGTTGCCGTTTAATTTTGAATTATATTTTGAAAATAAAAAACCCATCATCACCATACGCAATGGTGAGGAAAAGATTAGGGTTGATGAAATTCAGGTTAATAAAGATTCCCTTTTTATCCGAATGCCTGTGTTTGATACCGAATTCCGGTGCAAGGTAAAAGGCAACATGTGGGAAGGGCTTTGGATTAACCACTATCGAAAAACAAACACCACAATTCCTTTCAAGGCATATTTTAATCAATCGCACCGCTTTGAGGTAACGGAAGTGCAAACCTCAACCTCCGTTGAAGGGAAATGGGAAGTGACCTTTAAAGGTACAGGCGGATCCGAAACCAGAGCCATTGGTGTTTTTCACCACATCGAACAAAGCGCCTTTGTTTCCGGCACTTTTCTCACAGAAACCGGCGATTACCGGTTTCTCGACGGGGTGCTGAACGGAAACCGTCTTCAATTGTCGTGTTTTGATGGAAGTCATGCTTTTCTCTTTGAAGCCACCCTTAGTAATAAAGACACTTTAGACGGTGTATTTTTCAGCGGCAGTCACTGGAAAGAGCGCTGGGTGGGGTTTAAAAACGACTCTGCAAAACTTAGACATCCGGAAGAAATTACATTCACCAAAAAAAAAGACTCGGTACTGTACTTCAAATACAAGGATACTGATGGCAAATGGGTGAGTTCGAACGATAGTTTTTTAAAAAACAAGGTGATAATTGTTCAGCTCATGGGCAGTTGGTGCCCTAACTGTATGGACGAGAGCCGTTACTTAAAACAAGTGTACGAAAAACACAACGCCTCTGGCCTGGAGATTGTGGCCCTTGCCTTTGAAAAAACAAGTGATGCTGAAAAAAGTAAAGCACAGGTACTACGTATGAAAAGCCGGCTTCAATTACCGTATACAGTTTTGCTGACAGAAAAAACCGGCAAAGACAAGGCTTCTGAAGCATTTCCGTTTTTAAATGAAGTAAGTGCTTTTCCAACCACCCTGTTTCTTGATCGCTCGCATCATATTGTAAAAATTCATACCGGTTTCAATGGTCCAGCCACAGGAGCTGCGCATGATGAGTTTGTAAAACAAACCGAGCTTTTAATTGAACGTTTGCTTCATGCACCCTAACAAAGCCGAAGAGTATACCCTTGCCGGCTCTTCCCGGCCATAAATTCTTATTACATTTGAATTGTTTAATTATTTAGCATGTTTACAGGCATTATAGAAACGCTCGCCAAAGTGGAGAAAATTGAAAAACAGGGTAGTAATCTGCTATTTGTGTTTTCCTGCCCTTTCACTCATGAGCTAAAAGTTGACCAAAGTGTTTCACACAATGGCGTGTGCCTTACCGTGGTGTCCTTGAACGGTTCAAACTATGCAGTTACTGCCATTAAAGAAACCTTAGACAGAAGTAATCTTGGGGATTTGTCTGTTGGCGATTTTGTTAATCTTGAGCGCTGCATGCCGGCGAATGGACGATTTGACGGGCACATTGTTCAAGGGCATGTGGATACCACGGCCTTATGTACATCGGTTCGGTCGCTTGACGGCAGCTGGGAATTTGAATTTGAATACCCCGCCAAAAATGAACACATCACTGTGGATAAGGGTAGCATCACAGTAAATGGCGTGAGTTTAACTGTTGTAAGCCCGGGAACCAATTCATTTAAAGTCTTTATAATACCCTACACCTTTGAACACACCAATTTCAAAACCCTTAAACCTGGATCAAGCGTGAATCTTGAATTTGACATTATAGGAAAATACGCAGCGAAGCTATTGACCATGAGGGGTTAATATTTTCTTTGGCAAGCAGGCTATTTGGTTCTTTAATTTTTAATTGATTGTGTATTTTAACTCAAAATTTCGATCATGAAAATCATGCCGCCACTTCGCCTTCTTTTTCTCTTTACTATTTTTTTAGTTTCCGGAAATAATCTGGCACAAAATAACAATTCAGGCTTACTTGATTTGGATGGCGTGGTGTATGGCTACAATTACAACCCATATACCAAAGGTATTTTTAAAAAAGAAAAACAAATTGTTTTAGAAGGTACGCTTTCCGGGGTTGAACTCACGGTGTTTGAAAACAACCAACTGGTACTAAAATCTGTTTCCAATAAAAAGGGAGAATTTAAATTTAAACTGAAATTAGGTAAACTCTACCGTTTAGAATTGGTTAAAGCCAACCACAACAGTTGTTATTTATTGCTGGACCTAAGGAATATTCCAACGGCCATCTACACCTCAGGGTTCAGTTTTGACGCCATGGAGCTGATATTAAACAGTTACCTGAGCAAAGACACAGTTAACAGCAAACTACCTTTTGGTCGCTTGTACTTCAATGCCAAAGGAAATTTTATGGACTTTGAGGAGATGCTTCCAAAAAACAAAAAAAATCTCGAAATCCGGAAAAAGGAAAACATGACCCCAATTAATTTTATCCGCAAATCAGTGGAAAAAAATAAAGGCACCATTTTAGGAGACTATGCAGAGCCGGTGAATAAAACAACAAGTAAAAAAACAGTTGCCGTTAAAGATACCAGCAGTGGTACAGACAGTTTGGCTGTTCCGGTAAAAGTTTCAATGGTTAAACCACTGGAGCGCAAACCCCTGTCGCTTAATTTTGATGCCATTACAGAAGATGACATCACAAAAAAGGAACTTGAATTATCAGACATAAGAAGACAGATTGAGCTGGACAAAATAAATGCAGTGACTCATGAAGATAGTTTAGCTTTTCAGGAAAAAGAAAGAATTGTAGAAGCGGCCACAGTTGAGCTTAACAATGCCAAAAAGCTTATTGCCCTTCAAAAACAGGAGATATCCAGTCAGAAACGCTTGCTGATTTGGGCCGGTATCAGCATAGTGTTTATTTTATGTTTTCTGGGCCTCGTTGTTAAATATTATATCGACAAACGTAAATCCAACCACATTCTCAGTGAAAAGAACAGGCGAATTACTGAGAGCATCAATTATGCCAAACGCATACAGCACGCCATCCTGCTCAGAGACGATGAAATCAGAAAAATACTGCCCGATTCGTTTATTTTTTTCCAGCCCTTAAACATTGTAAGTGGCGATTTTTACTGGATTTCGAAACACGACAATAAAGTGGTGGTAGCCGCCATTGATTGTACGGGACATGGCGTTCCGGGAGCGTTTATGTCTTTAATATGCAATTCCATTTTGTATGAAACCATCATGGATAAAAAAATATTGAACCCATCTGAAATTTTAGCCCGACTGAACAAAGGCATAATTAATTTATTACGACAGGAAAACGACGAAAATTCCAGCATGGACGGCATGGAGCTGTCCCTTTGTGTTATCGACCACCAAACATCCATTATAGAGTTTGCCGGCGCCATGAACCCCGGCTTTATTGTACGAAATGGAAAAGTAGACATGCTGGAAGCCGATATACAAACTATAGGCGGGATGAATTACTTTTTGGATAAAAGTAAGGATGCGGAATTTACCACCACACGTGTGCACTTGGAAAAAGGCATGAGTTTGTATCTGCTTTCCGATGGTTTTACCGACCAGTTTGGCGGACCTGATAACAAAAAGTTTAACAACAAACGTTTTAAACAGCTTTTACTTGACATTCAGGCACTATCAATGGAAGAGCAGAAGGAAGCCATTAACAAGGCGCTTTTGGACTGGATGGGCACTCAGGAACAGATTGACGACATTCTTATTATGGGCATCAGGTTTTAAGCCGATACTTCCTCTAACTCAAATGGGATTTTGAGCATACGCTTAAATTCCTTGCCCTTAATTTCCATTAAATCGTCTTCTTCGTCGTATTTCCATACAATCTTTACCTCTTTTCCCGTATCCATTAACGACTCAATGGTTTTAAACAGAATCAGGAGTTGTTTTATGGAGCTTGAATTGAAATACTCAAAATGTGTTTTTAGCTCTGTTACTGGAAGTGGATCTTTTACATACTCCCGCATCCACTCTATAACCGGCTGATAAAATTGAAAGGAATCTTCCGGCAGAGAGCGGCCTGATATGGTAAACACTTTTGCTTCCTTATCAAACATCACTTCAGGCGATTCTTTACTGCCTTTTAATTTTAGTGCCTTTTGCATTCTTATATGGCTATGTTAAGTGAAAAAAATGACAAGTCGGTTCCTGACAATGGCTCAAATTCATAGGTTAAATCTTTCCCCCCAAATTTAATTATTTCCATAAAGCCAACCCCTGCACCGGAGCCTTTTTTATTACTGTCCTCATTTAAAATTGTTTCAGTATAGAGTTCGTCCATTCTTTCGGGGTGTTCGGCCAATTCTCTAACTTTATTTATGTGTGTTGAAATAATGTCCTTTTTTGCATTCGGCACAAAGTTCCCCGTCATCACATGGTATTTCCCTTCTTTTAATAAAATGGCAAATACGCCTTCCTTCCCTTTTTCCATTGCCACGCCGTGCCTGCTGATGTTTTGCAACATTTCAATCAGGATATAAATGATTTTTTTTCTGGCGCCAACGTGTTTAATGGTATCCAGGTTGGTGGTTATAATGTCCAGCAAAGGCAAAATGGCTTCTTGCGAAAAATCTCCCTTTTGAATCATGATGACATTTTCTTCCACCATGTGTTTATACAAACGTTTCACTTCTTCAATGTTGGCCTTATTTTGCGACTCCACCATCCTTTCGTTGGATAAATTAAGCACCAGCTGCATGTGAAACATGGAAAATGAACCGTTAAGGTCGTCAAAGGCAAATTCAAGCGGGTAATTGGTCTTTCTGGCCATTTCTATTAATCCAATGCCCGCGCCGCCTTTTGCCGAAAGGTTATTGTTCATCAGAGAGTTTTTATACACTTCCTCAAGCTCTTCAATGGAATAAGCATTTACCGAATTGAATTTTGAGCTCAGGCTGTCTTTGATCCCGTTGTCAATTAAATTACTTGAGCCAATATAATACGCATCGTTAATGTTCCTTACCAAAAACATCATGGGATGATTCAGCCCTTGTGCTTTTGCCTCCGATGTGTCGGAGTGCCGGATGATGTTCTGATAACACTCGTTCATCAGAAAAAAAACCCGCTTTTTAATTGTACCTGATTCGCCTCCGCTGGCCTTGTTTAAAAGCAGAAACTCGTATGTGAGTTTGTCGTTAAATTCGCCCAAATAAATCAGACTAAAATTATCCTGTGCCAGGGTTTTATAGAACGAGTATATGGTGTTTTTGCTCAAAGAATGTAAATTATAACTATGAATCCTTGGTAATCGTGGATAAATTTTAAGGGACTAATATATTAATCATTTATTTCAACACCTTACACAATTACAAAAAAAATAAAAAGTTATCCTTTTTGACTTTTAACAAGGGTATGGGCTTGCCTTTTAACAATAGTACAAAACTACCTCTTAGCTGTTTAAGGATGTTGTTTAAGCGTAGCTTTTAGTTTTTCAGTGATCTTAAGCACTGCAGGGCAAACCAGCGTGTTTCTGAAGGTGAGTTCAAGAATCTGTCTCATCCTTTTTCGGTTGGTGTGGGGGTATTCTCTGCAAGCGGCAGGCCTGAAATCATAAATGCTGCAAGCGTTGTCTTCTTTTAAAAAGGGGCAAGGTATGGTTTTTGGAATGTAATCTTTGTCTTCATCCACCCTCAGGTACTTTTCAGTAAACTCTCCCGGTTTTAACCTCAGCCCCCGCGCAGCCCGTTCTATATCCTTTTCATAGAATATTGGTGCCGTGGTTTTGCAGCAATTGGCGCAGGTAAGGCAATCGGTTTGGGCAAAAACCTCTTCGTGTAATTCCAAAAAAAGAAAGTCCAGATCATCGGGTGGTCTGGACTTTAGTTTTCTGTAAAAATTCTGATTTTCCTTTTTTAAGCTTTTGGCTCTGGCATTAAACTCCTCAAGCTTTGTATTCATCTCAAAATTGGGATTGAAATTTCAAATTGCCGGGTTTTGAGCCAGGAATTATCAGGCTTTTTTTGCTGCAGCCTTTTTAGCGGGTGCCTTTTTTGCTGCGGCCTTTTTAGGCGCTGCTGCTGCCTTTTTCACGGTTTTTTTCTTTTTTTTTGGTCGGCTCACGCCTGTACTGCCAATGTGTATTTTACCGCGCTTTGATCTTTTGTCTCCTTTTCCCATAATGAAATTAAATTATATGCGTAAATGTAAAAAATTATCTTTACCCTCACAATTAACGTCTCTGTTGTTTTACAGAAAAGGCACTGAACCATAACCCTTTTACCATTAAAAATCGATTTCATAAAGAAGAACGGCTCTGTAGCAAAAAACGCATTGAGTTACTTTTCAAAATGGGGCGTGCAATAAACCGTTATCCGGTAAAACTAATCCACCTGTCAACCGACATAAAATTAAAGTTTCCTGCACAGGCTTTGTTTGTTGTTCCCAAGAAAAACTTCAAACATGCGCACGACCGCAATCAGTTGAAAAGGAGAATGCGGGAAATATACCGCCTGAATAAAAACGAGATGTACCTGAAACTGGGCGATAATAAACACCTGCTCGCGTTTGTTTACTTTTCGAAAAAAAAAGAATCCTACGCTTTAATTGAAAAAAACATGAAAGCGCAGCTTGATGAAGTGGCTGTAGGAAAGAACCCTAACGTTTGTTAGCTTCCTTGATGTATGCATCAAGTGCCCCGGTCATGCTGGGGTTTTTAGGATTTGGAGCAAAAATATCGAGTCGGTATCCCAAATTTTTAACTGCAAGCCCCGTAACATGACCAAATGCTGCAATGCGTGTATTGCCTTGTTTAAACTTAGGAAAATTCTTTTTTAGTGAGCGAATGCCAACAGGAGTAAAAAACACCAGCACATCAAATTCATCCAATGACTTTATGTCGCTTAAATCAGCTTCAACCGTTTTGTAAAACTTAGCTTTTGTATACGTAATTTTTATCTCATCCAGCAAATCCACAATTTTTTCCTTATGCACATCGCTGGCCGGCAGTAAAAAGCGTTCGGCACGGTTTTTACGTATCACGTCAACCAAATCAAGGATGGTACCATGTCCGAAAAAAATCTTGCGTTTACGGTATTGAATGTATTTCTGAAGATAATACGCCGTTTGCTCATTGATACAGAAATATTTTAGGGATTCAGGCACAGTAACCCTCATTTCATTACAAATTCTGAAAAAATGATCAACGGCCAGTTTACTGGTTAAAATCACGGCGCCGTGTTCAAGAATTTCAATCCTCTGGGTTCTGAACTCCTGAGAGGTTAAGCCCTCTACTTTAATGAACTGACGGAAAGTAACATTGATGTTGTGCTTTTTAGCAAGTTCAAAATACGGGTTCTTATCGGCCTCAGTAGGTTTTGGCTGAGAAACCAAAATGTTTTTTACTTTAGTTTTTGGATGATTGCTCACCTCCATGGGCGGAGGGGGCATAAATGCAACCAGGGGCTTTTTACCGGACTTTTTTTGACGTTTCGCTACACTCGCTTTTTCGATGGTTTCTCGCGGCTCGGTATTGATGAGAACAATCTTGCCTTTTAATTTGCCATTCAGGGATTTAGAGGCGGGCGCCAAAACTGCCTTTTTAGATGGTTTAGCAGCCTGTTTTACTTTTCCCGAAGAGCCAGTACCTGCTTTTGGTTTTTTTGTCTTTATTGCCTTGGTGGCTGCAGTGGCGGATAATTTGGAAACTTTGGAGGAGGCAAGTGCCTTCTTTTTGCTTTTTTGAACTGACATCAATTACCCTGCTTTAAAAGTTTCAATTGTATATTTTACCAGTACCAGTTGCGGTAAAATTTCTAGAGCGCAAAAGTAGGTTAAAATTTGTAATATTCCTAAACCTTCCTCGCCCACACAAAGAAGAAGGCCTTTAATCCATTTTATCAAAATCATAATGCACAGGAGGGCCAACGATAAAACAACGGTGAGATATGGGTTTGCTTCAGAAAACCCGAATAACATAAGAATTGGGAACAAAAACACCCCGGTTACACGGTTTAGGTTGCCCGAAACTGCCCTGTATTCCTGAATAAATTTTCCCTTGGAGGAAACCCATGTTAAAAGTCCGTTTAAAAAGGTTTTCCAACTGATGAGCAAAAAAATTACCCCTGCAAAAAAAAAGGTTTGGAACAGAAAATCTTTGCTTTGAAGGAAAATGCCAAATGTGGTGTTAACCATATAAGCCAGAAAGGAAAGGTTAAGAATGAAAAAAAGGTTAAGCAATTGGGAATACAAATCTCCGCGACCCAGGTCTTTTCTTTCAAACTTTCTGTGGGTGTCGAAAGTAAATCCAAATTGAATGTTTCTGATAAGGTGTTGCAAAGAGTACTTCTTTACTGTGGTTAAAATCACCACGCCGGTTAAAAGGTATACCGAAATCCAAATGGGTTCTGAACTTTGAAGCATGACAATCCCATCATGGTTGGATGGCCTCAGCAAATGCTCATTAAAAATATGTGCAAATGACCCTTGCTTCAAATTAAAGTGCAAACGTGCGTGAAATACAGAAACCAAATTTTATTTGTCCGTCAGTCCAGCTGTCTGTAGTGTAAGGAAGGAAGTTGTTTTCAATTATTCCTGAAGCGTTTGTAAACAACAAACTAAACACGTGGCCACCGGTTTCAACTTCAAAACCCAAAGCCAAAGGAAGTGTAACCGAAGGGTTGTTAATATAATACGGTGAAAAATTGAAAAAATAATCGCCGATAATGCTAAAACGTTTGCTGAGTTTCAACCTGCCACCAAACCCCAAACTAAAAAACCCATTCACATCCGCTTCCGAGGAATTGGTGTTGTAACTTTCCTTAATAAAGTTTCTGTACATGTAGGTTGGTAAAAGTTCAAGCGATAACCAATCGGTAACTTTACTCGCAATAATTAATTGCGTGCAATAACTGAAGCGGTGCCGTTCATCGGTTTCAAAATCTTTTTGAACGCCGGAATACAACTCATTCGTTGGGGCAAAAGAATACCCCACGCTTTCAAACAAAGCCATGGAAACGGGGATTTTAAAATCAGAGGTTTGTTCAAGAAACCTCCACTTAAAATTCCCGTCAAACAATTTGTTCATTTTGCTTCTTCCAATGCCAATGCAAAGCTTGTCTGTAAGGCCATAATCAAAGCTAAACCGAATGTCAGTTACCTGATCAAACCCGAAAAACGTTTGAAACGTGTTGTTTATGGGATTAGGCACTGTGGCATCATAAATGTTGCCAAAACGATGCAGTATTCTAAAATCGAGGTGTTTCTTTTTTACGGTCTCAATGGTTTGGGCATTGGCTATGCGCATGGTTTTAAAGGTGGCGTATACCTTTTTTGGTCCTTGATCGTTTTCGGCAATCAAACTCAGTAAATCTTCATCCTGCGACTGTAGTGTAAATGCAGTAAGAACCACTACTGCCAGTATGTTTAGTTTTAATGACACCATATAAAAAGTTTAGTCTCTTATTTTTTCTGAAAAGCTTCTAATGTAGAAACAATGCTTACATCAACGATTTCAGCAATATTTTTAACGTACATATTCGGCACTTTAATGTTGTAATCGGCCACCTTCACCTGAAACTTGCTTTGAATTTTGTATTCGTTTCCGGTTTTACTGATTGTGCCATTAAGTGTGATGTCTTTTTTAACGCCATGCATGTCCATCACGCCGGTAATGGTCACATTGTTTTCACCATCTTTGGTGTGATCTATCGTTTCGTTAATTTTTCCTTTAAATTCTGCGTTAGGAAATTTGGTGCTCTCCATGTAATTTTCATTAAAATGCTCTTCCATCAAAGCATTTTTAAATTTAAAATTTTGTATGCTAACCCGTATTTGTATGTCGTTGGTGGTTGTTTTATAAATAATCACCGCGCCTTTGTTCTGGGCTTCAATATCTTCAAGCGGAGCTGAGGAAAAGAAGGTAATTAAGGTGCTGCCTTGTTTGGCTGTATAAATTTGTGCCAAAGAATTAAAAGCAAGCGCAATAAACAGAAATAAAAAAGCGGCGAGTTTTTGCATAATCGATTTTTAATCAAAATTAAACTATTTCCCTTAATTCACAATCCTTCAGGAATTTAACAAGAAGTTGAGAAAAAGGATAGGCGCTCAGGTCTTTCAAAGCGATGTTCTCGGTTGTGGCATTTTTAAACTTCACCGGTTTAAACACATAAAAACACGCATGAATTGTTTGGTGACTCAGTAAGTGTTTGTAGTTTCCCGATTGGTATATCAGCTTTGACCGGAGTGCGCTTAGGCCAAACTTTTTTTCAGCCAGGGCAAGTGCTTTTTTAAGACTGATGGGCTCGCTGCTTTCAATTAAAGGGAATTCATACAAACCCTTCCAGATGTCGTTTGACGTTCTTTTTTGAAGGCTAACCCGGTTGTTAGTGTCAATCAAAACCACATAATTAAAATATCTTGGCACTACTTTGGTTTTCTTTTCTTTAACCGGCAAAGATTCTACCAAAGATTTTTCAAAAGCCATACAGGTGTGCGAAAATATACAGTTTTGACAATCAGGTTGGCGCGGTTTACAATATCTAGCGCCAAACTCCATAATGGCTTGATTATAGGTGGCAGCTTTTTTATTTGGCAGCAAGGCCGTTGCCAATTCCTGAAATTGTTTTTTTCCTGCAGCAGTATCAATCGGCACCTTGAGATTAAATACCCTGCTCAATACCCTGTAAACATTGCCATCTACCACAGCATGCGGTAAATTAAAAGCAAAACTGGCAATGGCCGCTGCGGTATAATCTCCAACGCCTTTGAGCGCTCTAATTTGATTGTAATGTTTGGGGAACTTTCCTTTGTATTGGCTGGCGATAATTTTTGCGGTGGCGTGCAGATTTCTGGCTCTGGTATAATACCCCAAGCCTTCCCACAGTTTCATCACCTGATTTTCAGATGCCTCGGCCAGCGCTTGAACCTTTGGGAAGTGCGTAATAAATTTTTGATAATAGGCCAGTCCTTGAATTACCTGCGTTTGTTGCAGTATAATTTCTGAAAGCCATATTTTATAGGGGTCTTTTTCCTCCCGCCAGGGTAAATCCCTTTTGTTAAGCTGATACCATACCAGTAGCTTCTCAGAAAACCAGGTATTCATGACAAAATTCCAAAGTTTTGGGTGTACATTGCTGCAATATGGTTGTTTTTTGGCTCATTTTTTAAAAAAACACGCCCTTTTTAACAAAAATGTGTTCGCTTAAGTCCAATTTCAAGTGTCTCTAATACTTAAGTGCTTATTTTTTAAAGACCATTGTCTTTTCAAAAAAAATTTTCATTTGTTGATATATATAGTATCTTTGCTGCCCGTTTTAAATTACAATTAATTGATTTTAAACAATTTGTAAAATGACCAAAGCAGATATTGTAAATGAAATATCAGAAAAAACAGGCATCGAAAAAATGGCTGTTCAGGCTACCGTTGAGGCCTTTATGAAAACGATCCGCAACTCCATGGTAGAAGGTAAAAACGTGTACCTCAGAGGGTTTGGAACGTTTTTAGTGAAAAAACGTGCTGAAAAAATTGGCCGCAACATTTCAAAGAATACTACTGTTGTTATTCCTGAACATTATATTCCCGCATTTAAGGCAGCCAAAACGTTTGCCGAACGCGTGAAACGTAATGTAAAAAGTGCTGAACCGTTGCCTAAAAATGAAGATTAATCATAATGAGCGCTAACACAACCAGGCTGTTACTGATTTTAGGCGCTCTGTTACTTTTCGTTCTTTTATTTATTTCTCCACGTCAAAAAACACGCTCCGGTTCGGAAGCAGGAATTGACGCTGCCTCTGCCAAACCAATGGTAACGGCTAAAAAAGAGGCCTTAGCTGTGTTTTTGAAGCAAGCCGTGAATGCCCTTTCTCCGGAGCTAAGAAAAAACCACGATGCATTTCAAGCCAACAAACACGTGGATAGTTTAACGGTTTTCTGGGATAAACAGAAACGGCCGGATTTGGCGGCATACTACACCGAAGCCTTAGCAGAAAAAAAGGATAGCGCCAGCGCCTGGTACAAAGCCGGTAATCGCTATTATTATTCCATTCCGTTTGTAAAGGATGAAAGCGAAATCCCCTTGTTATACAAAAGGGCCGTGTTTTGTTTTGATAAAAGTTTGAAGCAAGATTCTTTAAACACCGATGCTAAAATTATGCTGGGCGCATGTATGGTTGAAGGTAGCGAAGACCCTATGAAAGGCATTAGCCTGTTGAGGGCGATAGAAAAAACCGACAGCAACAATGTAAAGCTGCAAATGACTTTCGCGCTATTTTCGGTAAAAAGCGGGCAGCTAGAAAAAGCGGTGGTAAGGTTCAAAAAAGTGCTTCAGATCGACAGCGCAGCGATAGAAGTTTATCTGCACCTAGCCGATGCTTACGAAAAACTTAATCAACCTCAACTCAGCTTGAAGATGTTGGAGACCTATCAATCAAAAACAACCGATCCCATTATTAAGATGGAAATCGGTAAATACATAGATCAATTAAGAAACAGTAATTAACCAAAAAAAAGAAAGATTATGCCAAGCGGTAAGAAAAGAAAGAGACATAAAATGGCGACACACAAACGTAAAAAACGTTTGAGAAAAAACCGTCATAAAAAGAAATAATTGAAACCAACAGTTGGCTTTAAACTTCTGAGTACTTCATTAGTTTAATTTGCTTCTCCATTTTCAATTCATTTATTAAGTTATTAACCCATCCTATAAGGGTCATTGGCTCGTGTATTGCGCGTTACAACGTCGTGTTCCCAAGCCAAGCCCTTTAGTGATTAAAATACTACGTGCGTGAATCAAGAATTAATTATTAATTCCACGCCTAACGAAGTGGTGATTGCTCTGTTAAACGACAAGCGTTTAATAGAACTGCACCGTGAGAAGAACAATTCCAGATTTTCGGTAGGCGATATTTATTTCGGCAGAGCAAAAAAAGTAATGACAGGGCTCAATGCCGCTTTTGTGGATGTAGGCTATGAAAAAGATGCTTTCCTGCACTACCTAGATCTGGGGCCGCAAGCCCTTTCACTGATGAAGTTTGTTGAGAATGTTAAAAGCGGTAAACAAAACGTTAGCAATCTCATGTACTTTAAAAATGAACCCGAGATTAAAAAAGACGGAAAAATCAATGAACTGGTAAAATCGGGCCAAAATATTTTGGTTCAAATAGCCAAAGAACCTATCAGCGCCAAAGGACCAAGAATTACAACTGAAATAAGTTTAGCAGGCCGTTATCTGGTGCTCATTCCGTTTTCAGATAAAATTTCAGTGTCTTCTAAAATCAGAAACATTGAGGAAAAAAACAGGTTAAAAGATCTGATGCATTCCATTAAACCCAAAAACTTTGGGGTGATTGTGAGAACCGTTGCTGAAAACAAATCGGTTTCCGATCTTGAAGCCGATCTTACGGAATTGGTTGGTCGATGGGACGAGTGTTTTAAAACACTTAAATCTTCTCAACCTCCGGCCAGAGTGTTGGGTGAAGCCGACAGAACCAACGTTATTCTTCGCGATTTTCTCAACGCCAGTTTTAATGCCATACACGTAAATGATCAGGAGGTGTATGAAGACTTAAAGTCCTACATTAAAACCATATCCCCCGATAAGGCGGAAATATTAAAATTACACACCGGCAAGGTGCCCATTTTTGATGCCTTTGGTGTTGAAAAACAAATCAAGGGCCTTTTCGGAAAAACGGTGCACATGAAAAGTGGAGCCTACCTTGTTGTTGAGCACACAGAAGCTTTGCACGTATTTGACGTGAACAGCGGCAACCGCGCAAAAAGTGAAAATAGTCAGGAACAAAACGCCCTTGATGTTAACCTAGAAGCAGCCGTGGAAGTTGCCCGTCAGCTTCGTTTAAGAGACATGGGAGGTATTATTGTGGTTGATTTTATTGATATGCACCATGCCGAAAACCGCAAGTTGCTTTACGATAAATTGAAAGAGGAAATGAAAAGCGACCGGGCAAAACATAACATCCTGCCGCCAAGTAAATTCGGCCTTATTCAAATTACCCGGCAGCGTTTGCGCCCTGAGGTGAATGTGGAGGTGCTCGAAACCTGTCCGGGTTGCGGGGGTACGGGAAAAGTACAACCAAGCATTTTATTTGTTGACCAAATCGACAACACCCTTCGCTACATTTTAAAGGAACAAAACCAGAAAAACATCAGCCTTACCATTCACCCTTATATTGAGGCTTACATCAAAAAAGGCGGTTTGTTCAGAAGTCTGCAGTGGAAATGGTATTTTGAATTTAAGCAGTGGATTAAAATTCAAGCTGCCGCCAGTATGGGAATAATGGAATACAAGTTCTACAATAAAGACATGGACGAAATTGTAGTTTAATTTCTGATTTGCTCCAATGCTTCACCCCATTCATAAAACAGCAAAAGCCTTGAAATCAAGGCTTTTTAATTTTGTAGTCCCACTTGGATTCGAACCAAGGGCCGCAGGTTTAGAAAACCTGTGCTCTATCCAGCTGAGCTATGGGACCGTGTTTTTAAAACGAAGCGCAAAGTTAATAAAAGAAAAGTTCAAAACCACCATACTTATTTATTAGCGTTTCCGTTTACATCGTGCTGCAACTCTCCATTATCATAGTTAACTACAATGTCAAGCATTTTCTTGAACAATGTTTGTATTCTGTTTATAAAGCATTGGGGGATATTTCGGCCGAGGTATTTGTTGTCGATAACAACTCTGTTGATGGCTCAATAGGCTTGATAAAAGAAAAGTTCAGGGAGGTCATCATCATCTCAAACAAGGTGAACAAAGGGTTTTCTGCTGCCAACAATCAGGCCATACTCCAATCCAAAGGCAAATATGTTTTGCTACTGAACCCCGATACAGTGGTGCAGGAAGATACCTTCAGCAAAACCATTGCCTTTATGGATGCACATCCTGAAGCCGGCGGGCTTGGCATAAAAATGCTGGATGGTAAAGGGAATTTTTTGCCGGAAAGTAAACGGGGCTTACCAAAACCTTCCGTAGCATTCTACAAAATATTCGGCCTTGCAAAATTGTTTCCGAATTCCAAAAAATTCGGGCAGTATCACCTTACCTACCTTGATAAAAACGCCAACCATCAGGTGGATGTGCTCAGTGGTGCCTTCATGCTCATCCGCAAGGACTGCCTTGATAAAGTTGGTTTACTCGATGAAACGTTTTTTATGTATGGGGAAGACATCGATCTTTCTTACCGGATTACCCAGGCAGGTTATAAAAATTATTATTTCTCAGAATCCAGCATCATTCATTACAAAGGCGAGAGCACAAAAAAAAGCAGCGTTAACTACGTTATCATTTTTTACAAGGCCATGGCCATTTTTGCCGGAAAACATTTTACGCAGAGTAATGCCCGCTTTTTTAACTTTTTAATCTACCTCGCCATTGCCCTTAGAGCCGGCGGCGCTATTTTTTCGCGTATATTAAAGCAATTGCTTTTTCCTGTGTTCGACCTTGCAAGCATGCTGGCGGGCATGTACCTCTGCAAAACACTCTATGAAACGTATTTCAAACTTTATCCCAATTTATACTCAGAACAATTAACGAACGTGTTCTTTCCTCTTTACACGGTAACATGGATGTTTTTCGTTTATCTCAGCGGAGGGTATGATAGTCCGTTAAAATACCGAAGAATTTTGCGTGGCGTGCTGGTAGGTATGGCTTTTATTTTAATTGTTTACGGCTTATTGCCTGAACAGTATCGCTTTTCAAGAGCTTTGATTCTTATAGGCTCTGTAATGGCCTTATTTTATTATGTTCTCAGCCGCTGGGTGTTTGGTAAAATGAACATTCAAAAATTTAAACACGGCAGCTATAAAACCAATACCCGTATTGCCATTATTGGCAGCGAAACTGAGTTTAAGCGGGTTATGGATTTGCTGGAAAAAACAAAAATCAAAACCGGATTTATTGGTTTTATCAGTAACGAAAGCAACGGCACTAAAAACCAGTATTACATTGGGAATTTTGATCAGCTGGACGAAACCATTCAAATCCACCGCATCACTGAAATTATTTTTTGTGCCAGAGACGTTTCTTCCAGTGACATTATTGGGAAGATGATAAAACTGGTGACAAGGGGCGTCGAATTCAAAATTGCCCCTCCGGAAAGCTTATCCATTATCGGAAGCAACAGCATAGATACGGCCGGTGATCTTTATGTAATTGACATCAATAATCTTGGCCGACCCGAAAACAGGCGAAAAAAGCGTTTATTCGACATTTTACTAAGCACTGTTGCTTTGGCCTTCAGTCCTGTTATTATTTGGTTTCAAAACAACAAGCTGCGTTTTATCAGCAATACTTTAAGAGTATTTTTTGGTTTTTTCTCATGGGTAGGCTACGGTAAAAACGAACGCCTTGATCTTCCCGAAATTCGACCCTCAGTTTTTACGCCTGCGGATGGTTTAAGTCAGCAGTTAAATGAGGAACAAACCAAGAGGGTGTTTTTAAATTATTCGAAAGATTACCAGAGTGAAAACGATCTTAAAATTATTTTACGCAACTGGAGGAAGCTGGATCAATAAGTGTTAAACTATGTTTAGTGCTTGTTTTCTTAAAAGTTTAAGCTGAATTTTAATTAAAAATAAAATATGAGGATTATTCATTTGCTTTGCCTGTTGTTTGTTAGTTCGTTCAGCTTAATTTCTCAACAACAAAATCCAGTAGTTTGGACGTCAAGCTACAAAGCCATCTCTGCCACTGAAGGCGAAATTATACTTCTTGGCACCATACAAGCCGGTTGGCACACATATTCTCAGCGCCCTACCGATGCCGGTCCTATTTCTACAACCATACGCTTTAACCCCTCAGGCACTTATGAATTAGTGGGCCAAACACAGGAAGTTAATGTACACGAAGAATACGATAAAGCCTTTGAAGCCAAGTTGTTTGTGTTTTCGGGTCAGGCCGAATTCAGACAGAAAATTAAAGTCAAAACCAAAGCCGCCTTTACCGTTCCTGTTTCTGTAGAGTTCGTTTGCTGCAACGATAACATGTGTTTGCCGCCAAAAACCATTGAATTAAGCGTTAAGATTCAGTAAATAATAATAGTATTTTTACCCTTTTAACCACTAATTGCATTGACGTGAAGAGACTATTCATTGCCTTAATCACCCTCCTTTCAATAACATTTGCCTTCGGACAGCCAAAGAATTATGTTACCTGGAGTTTCAGTCAAAAACAAATTGGGCCGGATGAGATTGAACTTCAGTTCAAGGCTAATCCTGAGCCGGGCTGGCATGTGTATTCTCAGATTGAAACGCCCGACGGACCAACGCCCACAAGCTTTGAATTTGTAAAGTCGAAGGATTATCAATTGTTAGGTAAAACCATTGAACCAAAACCTCATGAAACTATTGAGCCTTTGTTTGACAGCGCCATTGTGCGCTCTTTTGATGGTCCGGTGGTGTTCCGGCAAAGAATTAAGGTCTTAAGCTCCAAACCCTTTGTTGTAAATGGTGAGATTTATGGCATGACCTGTAATGAAAGCCAGTGTCAGGCCTTTTCTCCACCAGTTGTATTTCAGTTTTCCTGCTCAGCAGCAGCAGCACTTTCGGGCGCTGAAGTGCCTACCCAGGATGTAAACAGCTTACCCGTAAAACTTGATACGGCCGTCACAGCATCTTCTCCAAAATCAAGTATTCAAGACATTAAAAGTGAATTTAAGGCAGCGATGCCTAAAAAAGCAAAGGATCCTTTGTGGTTTATTTTTATCGCCGGTTTTATAGGCGGCTTGGTTGCCTTGCTAACACCCTGTGTATTTCCAATGATTCCTATGACGGTGAGTTTTTTCACCAAACAAAGTAAGTCCAAAGCTGCCGGTGTTCGCAATGCTCTCATTTATTCTGTTTCCATTATAGTTATTTACATCGCTTTGGGTCTTGGGGTAACCCTCATTTTTGGAGCCGATGCCATGAACAACCTAGCCACCAATGTGTGGTTTAATCTGGCCTTTTTTGTGTTATTGGTAGTGTTTGCGGTTTCTTTTCTTGGCGCTTTTGAAATTACCCTGCCCTCCTCGTTTGTAAATAAAATGGATGCCCGTTCTGAAAAAGGCGGTTTGCTTGGTATCTTTTTTATGGCCTTCACACTTGGCTTGGTTTCCTTTTCCTGCACAGGCCCAATTATTGGAACTCTTTTGGTGGAAGCCGCCGCTACAGGTGCGCTTGCCGGCCCTTTCTTTGGCATGTTTGGTTTTTCTTTAGCCTTAGCCTTACCCTTCGGTTTATTCGCTGCCTTTCCGGGTTGGCTGAATACGCTTCCAAAATCAGGCGGCTGGCTCAATTCGGTAAAGGTTACGCTTGGTTTTCTTGAGTTGGCTTTGGCTTTAAAATTCTTATCCAATGCCGATTTGGTTGTTCAGGCCGGCATCATTACCCGAGAAGTCTTTCTTGTGTTATGGATTGTTATTTTCGGTTTATTAGGAATGTATCTCCTGGGTTGGTTCCGTTTATCACACGACAGTGAAACCAAAACCTTATCGGTTTCTCGCCTTATGTTGGCCATTCTCACTCTTTCATTCACCGTTTACCTTATCCCGGGTTTATGGGGCGCACCCTTAAAACTTATTTCAGGCTTCCCGCCTCCCGATTTCTACTCAGAATCGCCGGAAGGTTTTGGCGGCAAAAAAAGTGAAACCGGTACTGCAAGCCATGCGGCTGATTTGCCGGAACACGCCCATCGCGGACCCAATGGCATACCGGCTTTTAACGATTATTACCTTGCCCTTGAATACTCTAAAAAAGTAAAAAAACCACTTATGATTGACTTCACCGGCTGGGCCTGTGTAAACTGCCGAAAAATGGAAGGGCAGGTTTGGAGTGACTCGGATGTGAAGCGCAAACTCAGTGAAGATTTTGTGTTGGTTTCGTTGTATGTTGATGATAAAAAACAATTGGAGCAGGATCAGCAAGTTGAGGTGATGTGGAATGGCACCAAACGCACCCTGAAAAGTGTAGGCAACCGTTGGAGTTATCTGCAAAACACAAAATATTTATCCAGTACTCAGCCCCAGTATTGGATTATTGACTGGAATGAAACCCGTTTAAGCGATTCTACAAGTTATGATCCCGACATTAAGAAATACATTCAATGGCTCGATAAAGGCTTGCAAAAGTTTAAAAGCGTTCACAAAAATTAGTTTTTAAAGGCTTGCGGCTTTTTATGACAAAACAATGCTCTCTTAATTCCTTATATTTGTAAAAATTTAAATCATGCTATCTCCTCAAGTCAGTAAAGCGCTAAACAAACAAATTGAACTCGAAGGCTTCTCTTCTCAATATTATCTGGCCATGGCCAGTTGGGCAGAAACTCAAGGCTTAAACGGGGTTTCAGCTTTTTTGTACACCCATGCCGACGAGGAAAGATTGCACATGCTTAAGCTGATTAAGTTTGTGAATGAGCGCGGAGGGCATGGTGTTGTTCCTGCCTTAAAGCAACCTCCGGTGACTTTCAAATCCGTAAAATCCGTTTTTGAAGAAATCTTAAAACACGAAATTAAAGTTACAAATGAAATTAATGGGTTGGTGGATGCTACCCTAAAAGAAAAAGACTATACCACTCACAATTTCCTTCAATGGTATGTGAGCGAACAAATTGAAGAAGAAGCTTTAGCCCGTCAGATAGTGGATAAGTTAAAGCTAATTGGAGACGACAAAGGCGGCCTCTATTTCTTTGACCGAGATTTGGAATCAATGGCTGGAGCAAAACCAGCCGACACCGGAGATTCTAAAAAAGGAAAATAATTTTAACGGGTAACAAAAACAAAAAGGTCCTCGTTTTCTTTTTTCATCAGGTACTTTTCTCTGGCAAACGTTTCCAGTGTTTTCGAATTTTCTCTGAGTTCGTCAAGTTCCTTCTTGTTGTTTTCTATCTCTTTCAGATAATAGTCCTTTTCGGCATTTAATTTATGACATTTTTGAATGAGTTCGTATTGCGTGAATACATCGTTTTTATCAAAAAACACTAACCATACCAATATGAGCAGCACACTCAACAGGTATTTGTTTTTCAGTTTAAACAGAACATGTTTCACCCTGTAAATATACACATGCTTTTCACGGACTTTGGCGTAGTGGCTAAAAGAATATGAAAAACATGCTGTTAGTTTCTCATTTCTATGGCTTCAACGGCAAATCGCTAAACTATCTTTACCTTCGTGCCATGAGAATCCAACCAATCGCACGGGTATTTTTGTTTTTTGCGGGGCTGTTTATATTCACATTCTGTAAGGAAAAAAGTGCAAACAAGAACAAACCTCCCAATTTGATAGCGGAAGAAGCTTTTGTGAATGTGTTGGTTGATTTTTCAATTTGTGAAAGTGCTTCCAGCATTAACATTAAACAAGTTTCCAATTTAAAATTCGATTCTGTATATGCTTTCAATCCGTTAGCAGAGCATAAAATTCGCAAAGGTCAATATGATTCTACTCTGTCCTATTATGCCGGCCATATAGATGAATACAAGGCCATATACGAAGCTGTGCTGGAACGCATTGCTGCCAAGCAAGCTGAGCTTAAACAAACAAAGCCTTAAAACTCAAGAAGAGCGAATTTTTCCTGTTTACCATTGGTGAAATAAAACACCGCATCTTCTGTTTGTGATGATTTATATGGTATTGGAATAAAATCAAACGTTGCGTTGTAATGCAATTTTTGTTTTAAAAGTTTAGAATCAGCTTCAGCAGAATATAACATAAGGTAGCAATTGGCAAGAGAGGCTTTCTTTTTTAATTGATAATAGCGAATGCTGTTTGGGTCTGATTCAACGTTTGCCGGAGCCTCTGCCATAAACAAACGGTATTTGCTTTCGGAAACGGCAATGCCGGCTTGCCCAATGTTAGTATAGCGACTCCAGGTTTCAGAAGACAGCATGCGCCGTGGGATAAGGTATTGGCCAACTACCTGCATTCCGGAATTCCGGATTTTCCAGAGGATAAGTTCTTTGTATACATCCCCCTCCTTTCGTTCTGTAAGGTGGTAGGTAAATTCTTTGTCTGAGTATTCACTTAAAAACTCAAATTCCTTGTCTGCGGCCTGGTCAAAATCGGTGCCGTCATAATAGGTTAGCCGGCTTGTTAAGTCAGAGCGCAAAGGACTTGTGTTTGCAATAACCTTATCAAAAAACGTTATACTGCACTTGAAACCAAACAACATGAGCTGTTGTGTGCTGTCGGCCTGTTTTGCTGATACTTGAGCCAAAACCCTAACGTTGCCTGAGTCGCAGCTCAGTTGTAAACTATGAAGTGCATTCAACTTACCGAGTAAATACTTTCTCTGAAGGTTTTGATTAGCAGCGGGTAATTTATGTAAATGCAAAGAATCATAATACATAACAGGAACCATTATTTGTGCGTGCTTAATGTATTTTCGCTGATAGGAAACGATTTGGGCTTTAACCATCACATAAAAGAGGTCGAGTTCGGGACTCAAACAAAAGCCTTTGCTATAGCCGGTTAGGGCGTTTTCCAAAGGAAGGTTTTTTGACCAGATTTGGTGCTTACGTTCGGGATCATACACCATGACCGTTTTTTTTGTGGTTTGGTTAAAAAACGTTTGAGTGGCAATGATCAGGAGTTTTCCATCAAACACGCCGGCCAATTCAAACTTAAAATCGCGCCATGCAGGATCTCTCTCCATTCGGCAAATTTCAGTAAACCCGCCTGTCTTTCCGAGGGAATCGATTCGTTTAAAATAGATTACTTTTTTGTTGTTCAGACTTTTTTCGAAAACGAAATATGTAAAATAATTGTGCTCAAACAAACGGTATTCCAAATTGGAGTAATTGAATATGTCTGAGTTTACACTGTCAAGTTTTAAGGGGGTAAAACTGATGATTTCGCCTCCAGACTTAGCTCTGCGTTCAAGCGTTACGTCGTGGGCTTTGCGGTTGTACCTTAACACATAAAAGTAGGCGTGCGGAGAATTTTGAATTAAAATCGGTAAATTTTTCGAAACGGTAGGGAACAACCTACTATATACAAGTTCCTGAGCATGCAGGAAAGACCAAAACGCAAGACCGAAAATAAGCGTTGCTTTTCCCGGCATGGCGTTTATTCCACAGTTACACTTTTAGCAAGATTTCTTGGCTGATCCACATTACAGCCGCGCATTACCGCAATGTGGTAGGATAACAACTGCAATGGAATCACAGCAATAAGCGGCACCAAAAATTCATCCGTTTCAGGTATTTCAACAGCGAAATCGGCCATGGCCTTTACTTCTTTATCTCCGGAAGTAACCACCGCAATAATTTTTCCTTTTCTGGCTTTCACTTCCTGAATGTTGCTCACTACTTTTTCATAATTGGCGCCTTTGGTTGCAATAACGTAAACCGGCATTTCTTCATCAATCAGGGCGATTGGTCCATGTTTCATCTCGGCTGCCGGATATCCTTCGGCGTGGATATATGAAATTTCCTTAAGCTTTAGTGCTCCCTCCAACGCTACCGGAAAGGACACACCCCGGCCTAAATACAAAGCATTTGAGCTGTCTTTATTGGCAAAAGCAATTTCCCGAACCTGATCATTCAATTTTAACACCTGTTCGATTTTTGCAGGAACAGCGTCCATTTCGTAGCACAATTGTCTGTATCGGCTTTCGCTGATGGTGCCACGCACTTTGGCCATGTGCAGCGCCATTAAGGTTAATACGGTAACCTGGGCAGTGAAGGCTTTTGTTGAAGCCACGCCAATTTCGGGACCGGCGTGGGTGTAGCTGCCACCGTGCGTGGCTCTTGCTATGGATGAGCCAACCACATTACATACCCCTAAAACGGTGGCGCCTTTTGATTTGGCAAGTTCAACCGCAGCCAGTGTGTCGGCTGTTTCCCCACTTTGTGAAATGGCAATCACTATATCGTCCTGATAAATTACCGGGTTTCTGTAACGAAATTCCGAGGCGTACTCAACCTCAACCGGTACTCGGGCAAATTCTTCAAAAAGGTACTCACCCACCAAACAGGCATGCCAAGAGGTACCGCAAGCAACAAAAATAATGCGCTTTGCTTTTTCGAACTTTTTCTCATGATCAATAATGCCCCCCATTCGAATCTCACCTTCATCGGCTTTCAGGCGGCCGCGCATGCTGTCTCTAACCGAACGTGGTTGCTCATAAATTTCCTTTAGCATAAAATGGTCGTAACCACCTTTCTCTATGGATTCAATTTCTATTGTTAATTTCTGAACATATGGTGTAATCTCTTTGTCCTTGAGGTTACGTATCATCAAGTCCTTTCCCTTTCGGAGCACGGCAACCTGCTCGTCCTCGAGGTACACCACATTTTTTGTGTACTCAACAATGGGCGAAGCGTCGGAGGCCACATAAAAATCATCGTTGCCAATGCCAATCACCATGGGGCTACCTTTTTTTGCTGCCACAATGGTGTCGGGGTCATTTTTATCCAGCACAACGATTGCATATGCACCAATCACCTGTTTGAGCGCGGCATGAACTGCCTGCCCCAGCTTTATCCCTTCGTGTTGCTGAATGTTTTCAATCAAATGAATGAGGACCTCTGTATCGGTTTGAGATTGAAACACATTTCCTCTTTTTTTCAGTCCTTCTTTTATGGAGGCGTAATTTTCTATAATGCCATTATGAATCATTACCAAATTTTTCGACTGAGAATAATGCGGGTGAGAATTCACGTCGTTTGGTTCACCGTGTGTAGCCCAGCGTGTGTGGCCGATGCCAACAGTTCCGCTCAGGTCTTTGCCTTTTGCAAATTCCATCAGGTCGCTTACTTTTCCCTTGCGTTTGTATACATTCATGTTGCCGCCGGCAGTAATCATGGCCACGCCGGCACTATCATAACCACGGTATTCAAGGCGCTGAAGTCCTTTAATCAAAATGGGGTAGGCTTCTTTACTGCCTATGTAAGCAACTATTCCGCACATAACACTGGAAGATTTTTTAACTCAATTCAATCCTATAAAGTTACAGTTTTTTACCCAATCATTTGCAGGAAGCTTATCTCTTTTGCGCTGAGAAAACGGTATTTTCCTCGTGGCAAATCTTTTTTTGTAAGGCCTGCAAACACTACCCTGTCGAGTTTTATTACATCGTAGCCAAGGTGTTCGAACAGGCGCCTCACAACCCGGTTTCGTCCGCTGTGAATTTCAACACCAACTTCTTTTTTGCCCTCCCCCACAAAAGCCAGATCATCTACGTTCACTTTACCATCTTCAAGTTCAACACCTTCAATTATTTCTTTGAAATGTTCGGGCTTTAGACTTTTGTTCAAACTAACGTGATATACTTTTTTAATGCCATGTTTTGGATGGGTTAATTTAGTGGTGAGCTCGCCATCATTGGTCATTAATAACAAGCCGGTTGTGTTTCTGTCTAAGCGGCCCACAGGGTAAATTCTTTCTTTGCAGGCACCTTCCACCAATTTCATCACTGTTTTTCGGTCGCGCTCATCTTCCATGGTGGTGATGTAATCTTTAGGTTTATTGAGCAGAAGGTATACTTTGCGCTCGCCTTTCACCGACTGATCGCCATACGTTACCTTATCGCCGGGCCTTATTTTTGCGCCAAGTGTGTTTACTACTTCGCCATTAACTTTTACTGCTCCACTTATGATGAGCGTATCGGCATCACGGCGGGAGGCAATTCCGGCATTGGATAAATATTTGTTTAAGCGAATCAAACCCTGATCGTCTGCATTGCGGTTGGATTTGGAGGGGGTGCCCTTTTTAAATTCCTTGTTTGGACTCTGTCTCTCAAACCCTTCTCCTGAAACAAACTCATCGCGCTTAAAACGTTTTTCCCCGGATGGAGACGATGATCGCCCTTTTGGCTTGCTAAATCTTTCGGACTTAGTTGTGTTTTCCCGAAATGGTTTTCGTTCGGCATCCGCGCGGCGTGGGGATGGGCTATAGGTTTTACGCGACCCTTTCGAGTTACTTCTTTTGCTTGTTGTGTTACGTTCATCGGGTGTATTAAATTCCCGATTATTTTCCCTGTTTCCATCCGCTTCCTTTTTAAAGAACCTTCTGCCGCTCGGCGCTCTCCCTGACTCTTGTTTGGCCGCTCTTTTTTCCCTTGGCCGCTCATCATGACTGTCCTTTGCGTTTTTTTCCGGGTGGGTCTTTCTGTCGTCTCTTCCTCTGAAAGCAGGTTTTGCAGGTTTGCCCGGGCGTTTTGTTTCCATAAACTGTTTAAACGGATGTTTTGCTTTGTCTGCACCCGATTTGCCGCTTTTTCTGGTTGCGCCGGTTTTTTTTCTGTCGAAACTTGGTTTTGGTTTGCTCATAATGGTTTTACTGATGTGGGGAAAAAAGCCCCTTCTAAGTGAATAATTTCATTTCTTTTCTCACTAAGTGCAACTATATCGAAGCGAGATTCGTATTGAATGTCATGTAACGCGATGTAGGCGTTTGCAGCCTTAATGATGAAGTTTTGCTTTTTTCTGTTCACAAAAAGTTCCGGTTCGCCGTATTCATCGTTTTTCCGGAATTTAACCTCTACAAAAATTATGGTGTTTGTCAACTGGGCAATCAGGTCAATTTCGAGTTTGGCATGCCTCCAGTTTGTTTCCAGTATTTTATACCCTTTTTCCTCCAAATACGCCCTGGCTCTTTGCTCACTTTCCCTCCCTAACCTGTTCGTATCATTTTCCATCCCCACTGTTATTTCACACTAAAATACATAATTTCGTCTTATAAAACCCCCATCATGAAAAATTCTCTGCTTCTCATCGCCTGTTTCTGGTTCTACTTGTCCGGCTTTTCGCAAAGTTTTAGTGGCAGCATCGATTTCAAATATTATACGCAAAAGGACACCTCTCTCAATTATTACCTGATAAAAGAGCCTTTGGTAAAACTGGATCGTTTTGGTGAGAAAAGTAAAACCGTGGAAGGCAGTTTTATTTTTGACCTTAATGCACACGAAATAAAATGGATTAACCCAAAACGTAAACTTTGGGGAAGTCAGAAAAGCGAAACGCCACAGGTTATTCGCGGAGCCTGCATTGTGAGCAAAACAGGAAACATCAAAAAAATATTGGGTTACCGATGTTTTGAATACATTGTAAGGAATACCGAAGAGAACATTGTTATTAGTTACTGGATAACCACCGATAAATTTGATTTTTTTATTCCCTTACTGCAATTGTGGAACCGTAAAGACAAACAAAGTATTTACTTTGGGCAAATTAAGGACCTGCCAAAAGGGAGTATGCCTTTGTTGAGTGAAGAGAAGCAAATTAGTGACGGGAAAGTTTTAACCAGATTGGAAGCTATTAAAATTACCTCGGCAGTGCCAACGGATGATAGCATGGGAATACCGGCAGGCTTCACCAAATTAGATCAATAACCTTTTTTTTTAGAAATTCCGGTCTGAATCTCCGGATTCGCTTATTTTATTTATCCCTAACACGGCATTCAAAAAGCCGTTCGTGATGGACAAGGCGATGCTAAACAGCAAGGCCCACCAAAAGCCGTCAACGGTAAATCCCTTCACTAAACTTGATGCTATAAGCACCATAAAAGCATTGATGGCCAGTAAAAAAAACCCAAAGGTAAAAATGGTAATAGGTATAGTTAACAGCGTTAAAATTGGTTTTACTATGGCATCAAGAAAAGCTAATGCCAGGGCCACCAGAATTACTGTAAGTTGGTCGTCTATCTGAACATGAGGCATTATCATCGCCACCAGATAAATGGCGGTTGCCGAAACCAGTATTTTTATTAAAAATTGCAGACGATTAGGTTTTTTGCTTTTTCTTTTTTGCTGCCGGAAACAAAATGTTATTTAAAATCAACCGGTAGCCGGGTGAATTCGGGTGCAGGCTCAGTTCGGTTGGGGGTTCTTCCACGCGATGTTCATAGTCTTCCGGGTCGTGCCCACTGTAGTAAGTCCAGGTGCCTTTTCCATAATCTCCATGAATGTATCTTGCCTCGCCCCAGGCCTTTGTTTCGCCCATGATTAATACGCTTTTTTTGATGTAGCGTTTATCAAATGCAGCGGTTTGTCCCCAAAACCCTTTCAGCGTAGTTTCATGGTTTTGACAAAGCATACTGGGCACGGGGTCCCACTTTGCTGAGAATTCAAACAATGTAAACTGGTCGTTTTTTTGGTTAGGGCCATATTGCCTTCTGGAGGCGTAAGTATCAATTGTGGAGTATTCATACTCCATGGGGTTCATACTCAGTTTATACTTTTCGAATGCAAAGCCTTTCGAGTAATCCAGATGATTATTCGCATCTTTTTGTGCAGGATCATGGTCGAACATGGTTTCACAAATGTCTAAGCCTTCGGCTGCCAAAGCAATGTCGTAACTGTCGGTTGCGCTACACATGGCAAACAAAAAGCCTCCACTGAAAACATAGTCTCTGATTTTTTTTGCCGTGTTAAGCTTCATTTGAGATACCTTAGAAAATCCCAGTTTTTTTGCCATGGCTTCATTTTCCCTCACTTCATTTTGGTACCAGGCAGCCTGATGAAAAGAACTATAAAATTTTCCGTATTGGCCGGTAAAATCCTCGTGGTGCAGGTGAAGCCAGTCGTAATCTTTGAGTTTATCGAGATACACTTCTTCATCATAAATCACGTCGTAGGGAATTTCAGCATAACTTAACACCAGCGTTACCGCATCATCCCAGGGCTGCTTGCCTTTTGGAGAATACACAGCAATTCGTGGGGCTTTCTCGAGTTTAATGGCATCCTGATTAACTTCCGGATTTGCGATATCTGATAAAATGGAATTGCTTTGGGCGTCGGAAATCACTTCGTAGCTTACCCCGCGAATCAGACATTCATTGGAAACCGCTTTCGCGTTGGGTATTAGAAAACTTCCGCCACGGTAATTAATTAACCACTGAATTTCAAGCTCTCCTTTCAGCGCCCAATAAGCAATGCCATACGCCTTTAAATGATTTTTCTGGTTCTCATCCATGGGAATGAGAATTTGTGCCGAAAAAGCATAAAGAGAATAAATTACAAACAGGGTAGTAACTCTGACCTTATTTATGAAGTGTGCACCAAGCATTGCAGCACTAAGTTAAACTAAATAAGGGCAGCTTACTAAAGAGAAATGCGAAAATTTTCTAAATCAAGAGGTGGCGCTAACCACATTTTTTCTTAGGTCGCTTATTTTTTGTGAAATGCCAGCGATAGCAGCTTTGTCGTAGGAGGTAGAGGTTTCTGCTACTTCGTAAATTTTATGCAGCTCCCTTAAGTCCTTCACCAGAAAAAGTTCGTTTTCTTTTAATTCAACAGATTCGAGCAAAGCCAAAAGGTTGTGGAGAGACTCTTTTTGAGAAAGAATGGTTTTGAAAATGCTTTCGGCCGAAACAACTTGGGCCATTTGGCAGGAAACATAAAGTCCCTCAATCCAGCAGCCTGCTAAAATAATTGCAGACGTGCCGGGGCGGTTGTTGTTTTTTAGAATCTCATCTACTTTTTTGAAAGATTCCGTAATAATCTGAAGAACCGAATCTTTATTGTTATCGTTACTTTGGATTCGATCGAACATGCGCTGATCAAAGGCTGCATTAACCCCCAGGTTGCCCGCCAGCACATTTACGCATTTTAAGAACACCATACTTTCCTGCGTTTGATCAAAGGTGCTGGAAATGGTGAGATCGGAACCATAAATACCCAAATTGATGGCTTTAAAAAACTCAATGTTATATTTAGTTACGAGATTCGGGTCGTTCAAAAAATCAGGATTGTATTCGAGGTTGTTCTTTTCAATCAGACTTAACACCAGTTCTTTATCCGGGAGGGTATTGAATACATTTTGTGCACTGAAGGCTACTTTTTTTGAATCGATAGACGGTGTGTGTTCCTCATCCACCAATTCCTCATTTTTCTGAGAATCACCGCAAGAATAAAACAAGGCCGTTCCTGTGAGGAGTAAAAAAGCGTAAATGAATTTTTTCATAAGCTTAAGCTTTAAACAAAAGTATCAAATTTATTCCTCATTTCCTTACGCCGTTCACATAGGTGCTGCGATTAATTTCATTTCCGTTTTTGTCGTAATAAATCCAGGTTCCGTCGGGTACACTTTGGGATTTACCCTTTCTTGAATCCATAACAATGGTATAATACGACACGCTTTGAATGGCAGAATTTGGGTAATACGACACGCTTTTCCCGCTGAGTTTACCATTTTTAAAATTTTGCACTCTGCTTAAACCGCCGGTTTCAAAATAGTATAACCACTCTCCATGTTGATGGCCCTTGTTGTATTGACCTTTGGTGTCTGTAAAACCGCCCTTTTCGAACCATTGTTGGTAATCTCCGTGTTTAATACCATTCACATAATTACAAATTTCTCTGGGTTTGCCCGACTCGTAAAAATACTTCCATTCCCCTTCTTTTGCGCTGTTTTTATTGTATTTACCTTCGTAATTTTGTGAACCGTTAGGGTACCAGCCTTGCCAGTTATCCTGCAGTTTGCCTTGCTCAAAGAAGCCTTCATCTTTTTTACCTCCGTTTTCCCACCAGCTTTTCCATAGGCCCTGCTCTTTTCCATTTGCGTAAGGTCCTTCCTGAAGTTTAGTGCCGTTTTCAAACCAAGTTGTCCAAATCCCTGTTTTAACCCCTTTTTCATACTCCCCTTCCCGCCACTTTTCGCCGGTTTTATAAAAGTATTGCCAGGTGCCGGATTGCAGGTTAGTTTCAAATTTCCCCTGCGATTCTATTTTACCGTTGGAATAATAATACGTCCAATCCTCTTCTCTGCTGTCTCCCCTCAAAGTGCCTTTCATTTCAAGCACACCGTCTTTCGTATAAAATTTCCAAAGCCCGTTTTTTAAATTATCGGTGAAATTGCCTTCACTTTTTATGTTGTGATTCATGTAATAGGAAGAATAGTAGCCGTTGAGTAACCCGTTTCTATAATTCGCTTCATAATCAAGCTCTCCGTTGGCATGAAAAAACCGCCAGGTACTGTCTTGAACACCGGCTTTATAAAAGCCCATAGCCCTGATAATGCCATTGTCGTAACTGGCCGTAAAACTTCCGTTTCCATTGGCAACCAATTGTTTTCCGGTGTTGTCCCATAAATCCATTAACAATACAAGTGTGTCTTTGTATTCTTTTACAAATTTGGGTTTGCCGTTTTCGTAATATTCTTCCCAGGTGCCACACAGTTTGTCAGAGCAATAGTTTTGCGTTTTCAAGCGGTAGCCCTGAGGGTGCCAGGTCTCTACTTTCCCTTCTTTTTTATCTTTTGAAAAATTGCCTTTGCTTTCAATTTTTCCGTTATCAAAATAATACACCCACTCTCCTTCACGTTTTCCATTATCGAAATTTTCCCGACTTTTTACTTTGCCATTTTCGTAATAGGATGTCCAGGTACTGTCGGCCATGTTGTTCTCGTATTTTGTGAGCTGACTAAGCTGCCCGGTTTTAAAATAATAGGAAAATGTGCCCCATTTTTTACCGCTTACAAAATATTCAGCAGCCTTTTTTCGTCCGTCTTCATAATAAAAAGTCCAGGTGCTGTCTTCCTTACCGTATTTGTAAAACCCTTTTGTGCTGATTTTTCCGTTTTTATGGTATTCAAGGTGAAGCCCGTGTGGCATGCCGCGGTAATAATCGGTTTCCGATTTAGGTTTTGTTTGAGCACCATCATAATACTCCTTACGAAGCTGGGCTTTCGAAAAAGAAAAAAACAAAACCAATAACATTACGAAGTACTTTTTCTGCATGCCTTAAATTTACGTTACATAAGCAAACAGGCAGCTTTAGGTTACAGCTTTTGTCAACAATTGTTAGGTTCAAATCGAATTTTGTGCAAAACCACAGCTTGTGTTTGAGATGCATTCAGGCTTTTTGATTTCATTTGTGCTGTGCAAACAACACATACTATTTTCCGATTACTGACCGCCTTGGTTTTGGCTGTGTTTTTTCTGCCTGATTTTTTTCAGCATGGCCTGTTTATGGATGGCACCCAATACGCGGTGGTTGCCAGAAATCTTGCCGAAGGACATGGCACATTTTGGTTTCCCTTCCTTTCTGAAACCTGGAACCGGGAAGGATTGAACGCCTTTATGGAACAGCCTCCCTTATTTTATTTTTTGGAATCGCTTTTTTTCAGAGCCTTTGGCGACGGGTTTTTGGTTGAAAAACTCTTTTGCCTTTTTACCTTACTCTCAAGTGCCTTTTTTATTCAAGGCATCTGGAAAATGCTCTTCAGAAAACAGCCCGAGCTACTTGCGTTTTACTGGTTACCGGTATTGCTTTGGTTTATAAGCCCAAGTGTTTCCTGGGTGTTTAAAAATAATTTAATAGAAACCCTTATGAGCTGTTTTGTGCTGGCTTCGGTTTATTTTTCTTTAGCCGGCATACAAAATACACATGCATTAAAATGGCTATACTTGATTTTAGCTGGTTTTTTTATTTTTTGCGGAAGTCTAACAAAGGGCCTGCCCGGATTTTTCCCGATTGTTGTTCCGGTTTTTTATGCTCTTTTCCATAATTCGCTCTCTTTTAAAAAGTCGCTACTACATACAGTAGTAATTAGTGTTATGCCTTTGCTAATTTATTTTTATCTCTGGCAATTCAGTGTTTCGGCAAAAGAAAGTATTGGATTTTATATAGAACACCGGCTTCTTAATCGTATTGAAAACGACCCTACTGTGAATAACCGCTTTACCATTTTGTTGTGGTTGTTTATAGATCTTTTACCCATGCTGTTCGTGTTTGTTTTTGTATTTCTGTTTTTTAAACAAAAGCTGGCGGGCATCCAAAGAGAAAAAACCACCCTCAAAACAGCTGTTTTCTTCTTTTGTGTCGGGCTGTCGGGGGTTTTACCTCTATGTATAACCAAAGTGCAACGTGAAATGTATTATGTTCCGGCTATTCCGTTTTTTGCTCTCGCCATGAGTTTTTTTATTGCTCCTGTAATTCTTAAAAGCGCGATACATTGGCCACAAGCCCTCTTGCGTAAACTTGGTTTGGTGTTAGCCGGACTATTCCTCTTTACCTTAGGGTACAGTATTTTTAAAGCCGGTTCAGATGCCCGCGACCATGAGGTGCTGCAGGATGTAAGAGCCATAGGAAAAATCATAGGAAAAAGCGGGAAGCTCTACTCACCCTATTTGGTGTATCGTCGTTGGGATTTGCAATTTTATTTGTTGCGGTATTTTAACATCAGCCTTTCGGGTGAAGTTGGTGCCCAAGGGCTTTCACGAATTTATAGTAAAAATCAGATGCCTGATACGCTCAAAGGGTACCACAAACTGAATGTGGGTTTACGCACAGTGGATTTATTCCTGCGTGATGCGGCCCCGGTAAAGCATTAGGCTATGCTTTCTGTTGTAGAGGGTCACCTTTAAAAAAATTTTGGTGTCCATCGTAAAGTTAAATGCCGTTAGTCCATATTTTAGAGGTTGTATCACTAGTGTTTTACCACTTTCATCCAGCAATTCGAAATTGGTGTCCGGTATTTTTTTCCCCAGTACCGTCATTTCGTATCCGTTTTCTTTAGGAAAAACAGAAAGGCTTACCCCTTCATTTTTATGAAGTTTTTTAGGCCCATAGGTGGCTCTGCCGGTATTTCGCATACTGCTGAATTGAATTGATTTGGCAGTATCTGTTCTACCTTGCGCAAAAACACGTAAATCTACCGTGTCTTCTTTAGACCAGACCCTTATGTAATCAATTTCAAAATCGCCGGAATGCATGATTGAATCAGGAGGGCCCGGTTTAAAGGGGCCATTATTAGAAGGCACTGCGATGTTAGCCACCAGGTATTTTGGGCAATTCATGCTGATGGGACTGTAAGCAATCAACTCTCCATTCAAATAATATTTCAAATGGTCCTTGGTCCACTCCCCTGAAACGATATGGTAACCTGCGCCTAAATTACCATTGATTTTTACCCACTCGCCCCAGGCCCTTTTAAACGGCCCTTTTCGGGTAAGGTTTTCTTTGGGGTTTTGGCTGAAGCGCCCAATGTGCAAGCGGTTTGGGAATTCGGTTTTTAATTCCATCATGTCTATCTCTTCGTTCGGACTGCACCCGTATAACCAAAAGGCCGGCCAGAAGCCGGGTTGTAATGGCATACGAAATTTAATTTCAAAATACCCATATGTAAAGGTGTGGTTAGAGTGCAGCATGCCGGCTGTGTAAGCAAACTCACGTAAGTTGGGGCCATAAGTAATGCCCTTTTCTATTATGCTGTCCTGTTCGTTTTTCCAATCAATAAGCTTTTTGGTAAGCGTTTTTTTCTCGGCAAAAAGGGCCAGGGTACCATTGTTCAGGCGGTGGTTTAAACCATCGGTATAATATTGTTGTTCTTTGTTCGGGTAAATGCTGCGTCCCCAGCCAAAATGGTAAGACCAATAGCCGGTATTGATTTCCGGTTCATTGAATTCATCGCCCTGGCTGTAATGCCACACGTGGGTGCTGTCTTTGTTAATTTGCAGTAAAATTTGGGAACGACTCCCTGAAAGCAGAAAGACAAAAACGAGTATACACCCGGTTTTTTTCAATTAATCGTTGAGTTTAAGCACGGCCATAAATGCACTTTGTGGAATTTCCACACTGCCCACTTGTTTCATGCGTTTTTTTCCTTCCTTTTGTTTTTCAAGGAGTTTACGCTTACGGCTGATGTCGCCTCCGTAGCATTTTGCTGTCACGTCCTTGCGCATGGCGCGTATGGTTTCGCGGGCAATAATTTTAGCACCAATGGCCGCCTGAATGGGAATTTCAAATTGCTGGCGGGGGATGAGTTCTTTTAATTTTTCACATATCTTCTTCCCAAATTCATACGCATTGCTGCGGTGAATGAGGGCAGAGAGTGCATCTACTTGTTCTCCATTCAAAAGAATATCGAGCTTGGCCAAATCTGATTGTTTTAAGCCGATAGGATGGTAATCGAAGGAAGCATAGCCCTTGGAGATGGATTTTAATCGGTCGAAAAAATCAAACACCACCTCCCCCAGAGGCATTTCAAAAACCAATTCCACCCGGTCGGCGGTAAGGTAATTCTGGTTCACAATTTGTCCGCGCTTTTCAATACACAAACTCATGACCGGCCCAATAAAATCTGACTTTGTAATGATGTTGGCTTTGATGTAGGGTTCTTCGATGTAATCAATACGGCCTGGATCCGGAAGGTCGGTTGGATTATTAACGGTTACTATTGTGCCGTCAGTTTTGTGAGCAAGGTACGACACGTTGGGAACGGTGGTAATCACAGTCATGCCAAATTCGCGCTCCAAACGCTCTTGTACTATTTCCATGTGCAGCATGCCTAAAAAGCCGCAGCGGAAGCCAAAACCAAGGGCTGCAGAACTCTCCGGTTCCCAGGTGAGGGAGGCATCGTTGAGCTGTAATTTTTCCATGCTGTAACGCAGTTCCTCGAAATCTTCAGTATCCACCGGATAAATGCCTGCAAACACCATGGGCTTCACGTCTTCGAACCCTTCGATGCCTTTTTCACAAGGACGATCAAAGTGTGTTATGGTATCGCCTACTTTCACTTCCTTAGCTTCTTTAATGCCGGAAATGATATAACCAACATCGCCCGCACTTAATTCGCTGCGTGCCTCTTGTTTTAATTTTAATACCCCAATTTCATCGGCATTGTATACAGCGCCGGTGTTTACAAATTTTACTTTCTCGCCTTTTTTAATGGTGCCATTTGTGATTTTAAAATAAGCGATAATCCCTCTAAAGGAATTAAACACCGAATCGAAAATCAAGGCTTGTAAGGGCGCTTTTGGGTCGCCCACAGGGGGATGAATGCGTTCTATAATTGCAGCAAGAATGGCTTCAATGCCCATGCCGGATTTGCCGCTGGCGGGAATCACTTCATCGCGCCCGCATCCTATTAAATCAACAATCTGGTCGGTGACCATTTCCGGCTCTGCGCTTGGCAAATCCATTTTGTTGAGCACCGGAATGATGGTGAGATCGTGTTCAAGGGCCAGATATAAATTGGAGATGGTTTGAGCCTGTATGCCCTGAGCAGCATCCACAATGAGTAAAGCCCCTTCACAGGCGGCAATGGAACGGGATACTTCGTAAGAGAAATCCACATGACCGGGCGTATCGATAAGGTTAAGCACATACTCTTCGCCTTTGTATTTATAGTTCATTTGAATGGCGTGGCTTTTGATGGTAATGCCGCGCTCTTTTTCAAGGTCCATATCATCGAGCACTTGGTCTTGCATTTCGCGTTTAGAGATAGTGCCGGTATATTCCAGTAAACGGTCGGCCAGGGTGCTTTTTCCATGGTCGATGTGGGCTATGATACAAAAGTTCCTGATGTGCTTCATTGTGCTGTAAACGGTGGTTTTTTAAGGGTGACAAATATAGCAAATCCCTGCAAATAAGAGGGTTGAAATAGTAAAGCGGGAAAGCAGAATTAACATTTCCTGTGCCATTGTGGTCAGGGTGAGCGGCAAGCGCCCTACCCTGTTTGCTTTTGCTGTTTAAATGGCCAGTTCAAGGTTTAAACCGGGCGATAATGCGCTTTGTTTGTGTGGAGTGGGTTTATCCCAAAACGTGTGGGTTATAGAAAACTATTCTTTACTAATACGAGACCCCAATTCTTACCTCACCGTTTTCCATCACAACTTCTTGGCCCCCTATTCCGCCGCTAGAGGATACTTTGTTTGTGGTGACCTTAAATTTACCCTGAGCGCGAATGGTTCCACTTTGGTCTTTTACCTCCAATTTGTATTTACCGGCTTTAATGGGTAGAGGCAAGGCGTATTTTTTTATGGAATCGCCGGTAAAACCAATTTGTTTGGTGTTGATGAATGGGAGAGCGCCTTTGTTTGAACCGTCGAGATAAAGCCACAACTGCCCTTCAGAACCGGGTTGAGAAGAATAAAAATACCCGTTAAAGATGGTGTCGTCTTTTTTGCAGCCGGAAAACGCTGCAAGAAAAACCATACTCATTATAAAAACACCTTGCTTACATTTCATGGTTCAAATTTTTTAAAAAACGTTCTCCCCAAACATTTATTGTACCACAATTTTTTTCACCGCTGTATCATCGCCCTTTATAATTTGAATAAAATACATGCCGGGTTTCAATTCACTGCTGTTGAACTCGATTCTGTTTTTTGAGCTGGTATAGGGCACATTAACACGCTTGCCCAAAACATCCACAACAAAAACTTCAGCACCTTCCAGATTGCCATCCACAACGAAACGTTCGCTTGCCGGATTTGGATACACATTAATAACGGCTGCCAGACTGCCTTGTTTTTCTATGGATAAAGGCGAATCAGTGGTAAAACTGAATTGAAATCCTCCACCAAAATCGGCATTGAAACTTTTAATAATTTGTCCGCTTGCATTTTTAAAACGCACAAAACCACTGCCCTGACCCGCGTTGGCCCACCACGATAAACCATCCTGACCAATATCTTCGACCACAAATGTGTAACAGCCGTTTAATTCGTAATTATCAAGGTACGTGGTGTTGGCTGCGGTAAAATTGCTTTGCCCAACAACGTTTCCTGATTCGTCATAAATTTTATAGGTTTGGTGGGTAGGCAAATTGTTGGTTCTGAATTCTACTGAAAACAAGGAAGGGATGGTTTCAGGAATTACAAACGCAGAGCGGTAGCTGTTGTTGTGGCTGTATTGATCGGCCACACTGTTTACCTTTACAATTTCTGCATGAAACACGTTTCCACTTTGCTGAACACCATTTAACCAGAGTAATTGTTTCGGTAATTCGATGCTGAGGGTATCCATATACGCCAAATTGCCTGACCAAAAGTGGGTTTGTTTTATTGTGCTGTTGTTCACCCAATAGTGAATTTCAAGGTCATTAATGATTGTATTGCCGGTATTGCGCACCACAATGATGGGATTGTTGCAAATTGGGTTTCTTCTGGAATACAAAACTTTGGTGCTGGGAGATATTACATCCTCAATTGCGGCATCGAGAGCATGGTTAGGACCTCCATAACTCACCAATTGGTGGGCCACCAGATAGCGGTAATCGCCGTTCACAAATTGCGGGTTCGAACAACTGTAATCCAATGTAACTGTATTGCCGGGTGTAATGTGCGGGGTTAAATCCAACATTTTGGTTAAAGACGCTTGTCCGGGGCACCAGCCCTGACGGTCGTAAACCCAGGTACCACCCTGAGGATAAATTACATTAAACGAACACTCTTCGTTAACCGACCAACTGAATTCGTTTGGACCACCATTCACATTAAAGAAGTGTGTAATGGGGCCGCCATTTTGCTGAAATTCTCCTTCTGCCCCATGTCCGGTAATGGTTGATCGTAGTTTAAATTGCTGCGCGTTACTTTGTGTAGGCACGCTTAAAATGGGAAAACGGATATCATTTACAACAGAATTTATTCCGGCTCCACCATCGCGGTAAGCACCTTGCCAGAGTTGATTAAAATTTAAAACCGTGCGTGGCGGTGTTCCAACAATAAACCAAAAATCGATGTCCATTTGCTCTTGATTTTCACCACCCATGCCCATCACAAAACGCTTTGGACCTTTTAACAGTGGCTCAAAATCACTAACATCAAAAAACCAGGTTTTACCGTTGATGCCCATGTTTAAACCCAAACCGTAAGGCGTAACAAAAGACATGATTTCGTTGTAAAATGGAAAACGGCGTATGTAATTGAGTTGTGAAATGTTTATCGTGCCTTGAGCCACTGCCGCCAATGTGCCCGTTAAGGCACCGGTATCACCATCGTAAATTTTTATTGGAGCAGCAGAATAGGCTGTTGTTGTGGTTACCAAACTTACCACATCGTGCGCCATAGGCACTACCGTGGCATTGTTGGTAATGGAATACGAACTAATGATGGTTAGCGGTCGTATCACAGAATCTTTAACAATAACTGTTCCGGTGCTCATGCTATAGGTGCCGCGTAAAAAACTGATGTTCGGCCGCACGTTGCCGGTTTCGAACATTCTGTTGAGTTGAAGTCCTCTGTCATAGGTCCAGCGCAGGTTGGTGCCGGGCGAAGTAAGAGCGTTTTGTGCGTCAGTTACTGTAGTACCACTGCCTTCATTCAGTTTAAAATAAGAGAGTAAGTTGGCGAAGAAAGGGTGAGAGGCATCTACACTGCGGTTCATCCAGGCTTGAATGTCGGCCTGGGCTAAGGCTTTATTAAAAATGCAGAGTTCATTCACTTTTCCTTTGTAATTGTTAAGATAATTGTTGTCTTTACCTAGTATAAGGTTCATGAGTGCAATGGGTTTGGTTTTAGCGGTGCCACTGTGCCACAAGGCGCCGTTCAGATAAATGTTCATCACCCCTGTTGCAGTATTTTTTGTAAAGGCCCAGTGGTTCCATTGCCCTGCAATTTCATTGGTTGTTGCCAATTTGTTGATGCGGTCGTAATTGCCGGCGCTAAAACCGCAATCAAAATAAATGTTAGAGTTGTTCCAAGGGTGGTGTAAGTTGAGGTTTCTTTGAGCGGCGTTGTTTCCCCAGCCGTATAAAAGCGAGGTGTTGGCGGGCAACAAATTAGCGTCGCCATAGGCCCAGAAACTCACAGTTATTTCAGTATTAATGGCAGAGAGCGCTGATGCATTTAATACAACATGCCCGTTGTATGAAAGGTCGAGGGCATAATTGTTTCTGGCGTATAAACAAGGGTTGGCGGAGGAATTGTGCCCGTTAAACACAATTGGGTTGGAAGGATTGGTGTTTGTAAAAGAAAGTTGAAGAAGAATGTTATCCGTGCCGTTCCATACAAAAGGCGTATGAAATTGTATTCTGTTGTTGCCTGTAACAAAAGAAAAATTCTGGTTGTACACATTGGTGAAGCCTGTTAATACCAGCGAAGTGTTGGTTAAAATGGATGCGAGACTGTGTTGAACATCTACTCTGAAAAAATTAACTCCGCCGCCTGCGTTCGCTACATTTAAAAGTAGTGCATCGATATTGCCGGCAGTAAATCCTGCTGCTGTAAGTTCTGCTGCGGTCACTAAAATTTGGGTTTTGCCGGAGCGTTCATCGGATTTTAAAATATCGGGGGCGGCCACCGTTCCAGTGCCAATAGCAGTAGCCGTTTCTGAAACCACAGCGTTTAGAGTAACATTGGTTTGGAGGAAGTTATAATAATCAAAAACAGGCGCATTGCTGTAAGGAAAGGTGGTGCCTGTAAAATTGGAAATGATGTGACTGGGGGCCGTATTTAAGTTCTGCTCAATGCGGGTAGAATCAACAACAAAGGTGTTGCAGGAATAATCCCATTCGCCGCAGCCCAGGTTGGGTTGGTTGGAGTTGGACACCAGGCCGTTTTTACACCGCATGTTGTACTTCATAATGATTTTCTCATACGTGAGGTTGTTGTTAGGGAACTGTATGAGCGTATCGCGGGTGCTGCTGCCGTATTTAAAGGCTTTTACAACAATGGTGTCTCCGGGGTTTTGGGACAAAAGAATGCCGCCGCACAACAGGGCTGCGAAAAGGAATAGACTTTTTTTCATGCAATTAGGTTTAATAAGGGCAGAGGTAAATGTAGGAAAATTAATGGCTTGATTTTCCGGAAATATTGATTTTACGGGCGGGTTATTTTATCTGGGATTCCCTTAGCAATACCCAAGCCCTTTGAGGTCTATGCGAAAAAAACCAACAGACCTCAAAGGGCTAAGGAGGTGCAGGGGCGCCGCGAGAAGAGACTTTTTAAATTTATCATTGCACGTCATTGCGAGCAAAACAGTTTAAATAGCATTGGTTTTGCAAAGCAATCTGTAACTGGCAATATTCAAATTTCGTTTAGATTGCTTCGGCCCTCTGTGCTACGCCTCGCAATGACGGGGTGTTTTGAATTTCTCAACTCCCAACCTGCCGTGTCATTTTACTCCAATAGCACCGCAGTTTTTACAATATCAAAACGTTTTTCAAACTTGAATCTAACGCCATCTATAACATGAAATTCACGCTTTATTAGACTTAAGGTAATATACACAGTTTCAGCATTTAATAAACTCAACTCGTTCGCAAGAACAGAAACGCTTGTTTGGGTGCCTGGCAAATTTTTGTTGTAAGGGCATATTACTCTGGGATTTCCATCCCAAAAGGCCAGCTCAATGCGATCGGTGTAAATTGAAGAATCAAAAACCAAATACAGACTATCGGATTTATGAACCGTATCGGGCAAAACAATAGCCGCATTTGAAAAGGATGGGAAACTGTCTACAACACTGGTTGTAAAGCTGGGCATTCCACCGGTGCCTAGCAATTGCCATGTCTGGCCTTCATTGGTTCTCCTTTGAAGTGTATCAAAGTATAATTTAATAGTGCTGTTGTAATGTAATGAGGTTCCATTAAAGTATACTGTACCTAAAGCCCCAGCGTATGAAGAAAGCATTTCATTCACAGTGTCTGTGTAAAGTAGAGATGTCGCATGATAATTGACCAGAGGCCTTATTGTATCGAAACTGCTGACAATTTTTCTAAGCCTAAACTCACCGTAATAAAACGGGTCTTGGGCTCTGAGTTTATGTAGAGAAAAAATAGAGGAAGCAAGGATGGCAGAAAAAAAGATTTTTTTCATCATATTACTGTATGGTAATTCTGTGGGTTTCTTCATGACCGTTTGAAAACTTTACATGCACAAGATAAAGCCCTTTTGAACGATCGCTAAAGTTTACCGGATAAGTAAATATTCCAGCGAGATACTTTTCTTCAAAAATGACAGCACCGACCAAATCTGTAATACGAACATGTGCGGTTTCATTGGCCACTAAATTTAAATCGATATTAAATTTACCTGCACTTGGGTTGGGGTAAACCTTTACTTTAATGTGATTGCGTATTAAGGACTTTACCTCTTCTAGCTTTTGATTTAATATGCTCATGTTGCTTTTGTGAATGGAATCAATTTGCGCAACAAGTGAGTTGGTATTTAGCGGATTAGTATGCTTAATGTATTGTTCTTCTAAACTTTTAACTGGATGTTGGTTACTCAAAGGCATAAAATCATCTAGTACTGATCCGTTGGTTCTCATAGCGTTATTTATATATGCGCAACTGTCATAATTATTTATATATGCCCCGAACTGACTGCCGGAGGCGGCAGAAAAACCGCTGTTGCCCCCGCTTGCATCGGGTAACAAAGCAATTTCTTTACCCGCCCTGAATACTGCGCCACCATTGGATGCGATGTTCTTTCTTGATACTAAATGCTCAAAAGCACCATAATTACCAGGAGTTGAGTTTGTGAAATTGGAATTGTATGGATAATCAACCGAAACCTCCCTGTCTATAAAATCTTCCATTCCATACTGGTAGCCCTCTGTTAAATAAAACAAATTGTGCATTAACATATAGTCCAAACCTGCATACTCCCCTAAAAAATTCGGACAAACAGTTTTGCTCCATAAGCGGTCGGGCCTGTCAATAAAACAGGAAACGCCCCAGTGACTGCTATTGGGCATATAATTACTTGAATTGTTTGATTGAGCAAAATTATAATTCCCTTCGCAAGGCGCATCATTCAATATCCCTACAACTGTTGGCTTTACAGCATTATGACTCCAGGGCGCTGTACTTGCAAGCCATTGTAACCAATTGGGTATGCCGTTATTATAGCCGTGTAAAATATCACGTAAGTAAATGCCGTAATACAAATCCGAACCATTGTGTTGCACTGCGCCAGTAGTGCAATGGGGGTATACAACTGCATTGATCTCTGTGTTATACTTTAACCTTTCGTCAGTATCATTGATTTGTACTGGCATGAAAAGCTGACTCATAAGTGTACTAATTGTTGCCTGTAAAAAATTAAGCATAGTTTGAAGAGTAAGATAAAGAACATTGATGGCGGCCTGTAAAAAATCAGTCATCCATTCAGGTATATTAAGGTTATCAATTTCCTGTTGCAGCCACTCATGCGCTTCAGCTATGGCTTGTTGTGCCGTGGCGATGGCTGCTTCTACCACTAGATTTTTCATCACAATACTTGAAAAAACATTATTGCCACTGCCGGCAAGACAGTGGAAAAAGCCTTGCATGTCAGGCGTAATGCCTCCTCCACTAGTCGCTAGCAACTGGTATGTGCTGGCAGCAATCGGGGAATCCGAATATAAATTCCCAAAATCGGTACAAGGGTTTTGAGGAAAAGTTAATGGCAAGCCAATGTAACAGTATGGCAAGGGTTGCCCGTACTTTATAAAGCAGCCAAGGTTGTCTAAAGCATAAGCGTATGCGATGGCCTGTGCTCCACAATTCTGACACGGTGGATTTCCTGTGTTAGGGTCATTAATTGTCCATATTGAACTTGACTTAATGTGGTTTATTATTCTTCCTGCAATATTCGCTGCCTCAACAGACAACTTGGTTTCTCCACTTCCATAACCGAAAACATTGTTTCCTGCTGTATCATTTACATCAACCAGTTTGTTTACAAGGGTTAAGCCCATTAATAGGTAATAAACCTGATCTTGACTCATCGCGGGCACATTTGTGTGGGTTCCATCTGCATCCGATTGAGTTATATCAATTCCTTTACCCATTCCAATTCCGACATCCAATTGAGTAAATCCAAAATGATTATGAGGAGGATTTTTGGGGTAACCGGATCCGGTTGTGTCAAGCTCTTCATCATCATAGAAGTAGTTGAAGTGCCTGTAATTCTTCTTTACAAAATAATTAGGGATATCGTCCCTAACAAAAAACCCATTTAGATTAGGGGCATGGCTTGAATTTCTGAGTGGTTCCGCAAAATAATCAATCCTATTCACTGCATTAAGTGCGCAGAAAATTTCATATTTAATTCTGCCCAAATTCTTCCCATTGTTTTTTAACAACTTATACTCGGTAGCTAAAGCTCCCAAATAAATACCGAGTCTGGTGCCTGCATCACCAGCTTTAATAACCCTTGAATTATTATCCAAATTCACTACGTTATAATAAGATCTCCTTTCATTAAAGGGTATACTTTCCCCTGAGTCCAATCCAATCTTAATAAAATCATTATTTAGCCTTGATTTGTAGTACCAATACTTTTTATGATTATCCAGTTCATTTTGAGCACTTAAATTATAAGTTAAAGTGAGAAAAAGGAGGAGTATTTTAAAATGATTATGCATGTAGTATTACAGAAAATTATTCAAACATTGATTTTAATAAACTCGATTTTGTACATTCCAGTGTCAGTCTTAAGTTGTATACTCAATTCATCCCCAAACAATTTTGTTACCTCCCACCTTGCTACTGCACCTTGTTCTGACCTAAATGGAGTTACAAACAATTTGTCAAAAGTTTTAGTTGTTATAAACGGGTCACTAGGGCCTAATTGTAAATATGAATAATCATCAAATGCATTATTACTTCTATATCCTGATGTGCCAAAACCACTAATACTAAACTCCCATCGATGTTCTTCTTTAATATATGAGTAGCCTAGTTGCACACTTTCTGTCAAAATGCAAGCACATATCATATTTAATGTGTCAATTATATTATTGCTTTTAAAAGTATAAGTTTCAATTCGCCAAGCCCCTTCCAATCTCTCTTTGGGCGTTTTTTTAGATTTATCTGGATCATCCGAGTAGCGGTGTTCTTTTTTGCATTGGCTAAGTGCCAATAGAAAAAAGAGTGGGAGTATAAATTTTGATAGCTTCATGTATCTCAATAGCTAAGCGCTTTGGCTCGTATAAAAGAAAGCCGGTAGTTTTTGGACATGATACAACTCATAACGAACTCTTCAGTTGTTAACTTGTCAATGTTCCAGGTAATTTCAGCTCCCCGACTCTTTTTCTCTGAAGGCAGGTAAAGGGTGTGCGGCTGACCAATGATGCCAAGGTTGTTAAAATAGCCCGTATTATAACTCGCTTCCCTAGGGCAGGTTTGCCAACAGCCAGTGGTGCTGAATTTTAAACCATCCTCACTCAGCTCAAAATTTGCCATATGATCGTAAGTGTAAACGGAGGGGGGGTAATATTTAGTCCCTGTTTCTCTTTCTTCTTCTGGCTTAAAGTTATAAAGCTTTGTTTTTACATGCGTTATAGATTTAGGAAAGTACAAGAGGGTTGAATCTGCCCCATTCACTTCCATTTTGTAAACATACCAGTCCCCTCCTTCGGCAAAAAGTTTTTTTTCAGCTTCAATTTTGCCCTGATCTTTCTTTTTGCAGGTAAAAAAGAGTAGCCCTACAAGTAATAGAAAAAATGTTTTTTTCATGGTTAAAGTTTTTAATCCTCCTTTAGCGGAGTTCTTGTTTCAGTTTTTCAAGCTCAGCCTTTGTTTTCCTTAGTTCTTGCTGTTGCTCTATTAAATATAGGAAAATTTCTTCGATTTTCTGCATCTGTAGTTTTTGCATTTCTGCTAAGGATAAGCCCTCTTTTGCCAAATCAACCGCAGAAGGAATGTCCGGTAAGTGTTTTTCTCTTTCAATAAAGGCATCCACCTCCATTAAATCTTTTAGTTTATAGTTCTTATTAAACACAAAGTCTGCCCAATTGCTGGCGTGTATGTTCACCCAAATTTCTTTTGCCAGAATTTTTCCGTCGACTGATAATCTTGCATTGGCATGAGAGCCTGTAGATTTTGGGATTTCGGGTCCAATGTATAGATTGCCCTGCACCAATTGCATGTGAGTAGTTGCGCCATTACCCCAAAGTTGAACATCGTCATATGGTCTTCTTTCCCACCAGGTTTTAGTGTCAGTACCGGGGGTAAGAAAAGAGAAATCTATGGAAATACCATCGTGCAAGCCAACCGTTAGCCAATCCGTTCCATTCATTTTGCGCCGTAACCAAAAGTTATTGCTAAAAACGTTTGTACCCGCAACACCGGAGATTCTGGTCAGTAATTGTGTGTTGTTTTGAGTTGTGCCAACAGCTGTAGGTTCATATACTGTTAGTCTTGCGCCGGGTGTAGCCGTTCCAAGGCCAATATTGCCATTGGTTCGATTAATCCAAAGGCGGTTAGTGTTGTTGGCTTTTAAAATATAGTCATAGTTGTTACAAGTTCCTGCCGTGTTATTTCCATTGTTTCCAATAGTATTTCCTCCTTCGTACCAGGGCGTTGAGTTGACTATGCAAGGAATACTAGGTTGCGGCATAAGATCTTGTGGGGGGCAGTATTCGCAACCAATTTCATTTACACCTTACTCTCCACCACCTCTGTAAAGATTACCTTCTGCATCAGCAAATACAACACGAAAGCCGGTCCCTTTTAAATTATTAATCTTTACTTTACCCAAACTATCCACCCACATGCGTAATGAATCGTTTGTTAGGAACCTCAGAGACCTATTATTCTCAGTCCCAACATTGGCATTAATCGTTCCCGTTACTTCTATTGGGTCTGTTGTCCAATGCTGTTGTGCCGAAAGATTAGTGATTAGGCAAATAAAAGCTAAAGCGGAAAGATGCCTGAGTGGTATTTCAAAAAGGAAATTGTTTATGTACATTCTCATTGCAAAAGTTTTGGTAAAACTATTGCCGAGAGGGTAGCAAATAAAAATTAAACCCGTTAAATTTTACCGAGTATATTTCGGTAGGCTTCTAAAATTTAACATATGAAAATTATTTTATCACAGTTAATTTACTATTTTTGAATGTGTTGACGTTGAATGTTTACACGGTAGCTACACGGTTAAGTTTTTAAATTATGCATTTGAAAAACATACTTTATGGACAAAAACTTCGTGATTTGTGGATCAAATCCGGCAAAAAGCAAGCCGCTTTGGCAAGTGAACTAGGCTTAAAACGTCAACAAGAATTATCAGACTACATTAACGGCAGGTTAGAATTTAATTCGAAATTAATTGAAAGAATCTGCATAGTGTTTAACATCTCTCGCTCAACATTTTTAGAAATAGACGCTTCTGCGTTAAATACTAAGTCTTATACAAGTGATTTTTCAGATTCGGTTACGGTTCCACTTGCTGAAAAGGAATGGCTGGAACTGCAAATCCTGCAAAAAGAATTGGAACTGGTACACTTGAAGCTAAAAACAGCATGTCTTTTAAGGAAGCACCAAATTGGAATGCCAAAAAGTAT
>JALOMJ010000102.1 GCA_025455485.1 Bacteroidia bacterium
TTTACTGGTGTAGAGGGTAACCGTGTATTGCCCCGGCTGCTGATAAATTTGAGTGATCGGCAAGGAATACTGGGCGGCTGTAACCGTTTGTGTATTGCCGTTACCAAAACTCCAGATAGAACTGACACTTGCAGAACCGCTGGAAGAGGTAGACTCATTATTAAAGGTAACAGTTAATGGTGCATAACCCGTGGTTTTATCCATTCGGAAGCCGGAAGTTAGCGCCCCAAGTACAACTCGACCTTCTGATTCAGTAACACAACCATTCACGGTATTGGTCACCACAATTCTATAAACACCTGTATCGTTCACTAATTGAAAAGCAACACTTTGGCTTGCACTCAATGATTTTGGTGGTCCAAGAGAGCCCAAAAGGCTAAACCATTCGTAAATCAAGGGCACGGTAGTGCTAACAGCCGCCTCAACGCGCGCAAATTGATTACCACAATCCAAGGTATCAGCAGGCAATGGCACCGGGTTTTGCACCACAGGGTAATCGCGGTTATCGGTTACCACAAACACCGTGGTAGAGGTACAGCCGTTGTTTAAATCTTGGGCCGTCATGGTATAGGTACCAGGTTGAATGGCCAGATAAGAAGCAGAGTTATAAACTGTGGCTTGAGGGCTTGGACCCATCCACATGATAGAGGATACACCCTGAGGGGTAGGGAATAAACCACCGGAACCCACAGTTGTTTGGCTATTGTTAAGGGTTAAGCTTGGAATTTTACAAGATACCGCTTCTGTGTTGCCTCCGCTTGGGCCCGAAATTCTGGCAATGGGCGGAAAGATGTTCTGGTAAATGGTAACACTTTGCGTGCTTCGGCATTCGTTGTTAAGGTCTCTTACCTCAAAGGTATACGTACCTGTAATGATGTTACTGGTTTGGGTTGTTACCCCAACAGTGTAGGTAGGGCCGGGCTCAACACCGTTTGTGCCATACAACCAGCGGAAGCTTTTGCTTGGGTTGGTGCTGGAACCCACCAATTGAACCGTAGGCACATAACAAGAAAGGGTTGGTGTAACCACCGATACCGAAATTTGCGGTGCAAAGGTGTTTTGAATGATAGAGAATGGAGAAATTGACTCACAACCACTGTTGTTATCGCGAACCACTACCGCATAGGTACCAGGTTGCGTGAAGGTATACGACGTTTGGGACCCTAAGGTGTACAAAGTGCTGGCACCGGGCGTTAAAATCGTATAAGTAACAGGCTGACCCGGAGGCGCTGATTGGGCATTGGTAATCACAATATCTGCCACATTCTTAGGCGCACAACCAACGGAGAAGTTTTGTGCAGGACTGGTCACCGAATACGTTGGGAACCCACCGGTTGTTGCCACCGAGAAACTAATGCTGCTGGTACATCCATTCAGGAGGTTCACAATAACGTAGGTATGAGTGCCGGTTGGGCCGGATGGCGGAGGAACAATAATTGCAGAATTTGAATATACCCCGGTAACATTTAAGCCATTGTTAAAATAAAACTGATGCTCAACGTTGATTGTAGGGGAAGAAGCTGTTGTAGTAACGGTTTGTATGGCCGAATTGGTACAACTGATAACCTGAGAAACTGGTGCTAAAGTTGCAGATGGTGGTGTGGTGTTAACACCAACCGTAATCACTGTTGGCGTGGCCATACACAAACTTACTGGATCCATAGCAGAAACCGTATACGTACCCGGCACGGTTACTTCCACCACTTGTCCTGTATAGTTGGCACTGGTTCCACTCCAAAGGTAGCCTAAAGCACCATAGGTGTAATTTGTACTTGCACCAAGCGTCACCGTAAAATTGTTACAGGTAATGCTGTTGGATGGGGTTATAAAATTCGGAGTAAAGGTTGGTATGGGCGGTGCCGGATTCACATTGGCATTGGCACTGATATAACATCCGTTGGGATCCATAGCGGTAACCGTTACCACTAATGGCGCCGGGCCGGGAGGAATGGCATAGGTGGCCTGAGTGGTAGATCCATTTATAGACAATGGATTAGGCGACCAGGTAATAGTAGAAGGCACCGCGGCAGAACCTGAAGGGGTAACCGTAACAATGGCCGTGGTGGCGCCACACACCGCCTGGGTAACTCCAGCCAATAACAATGGCGCAGGCGTTATGGTAGCATTCAGTACACGCTCAATGGGAGCACAAGAGCCCGGAGGGTTCATTTGCAAAGTGTATTGACCGGAAATGGCCGTTACATAACAGATGTTGGTGTTCGAAGGGGTTGAATAATTTGGCGGAACGGCAGGGCCTAACCAGGCATAGGGCCCAAGACCGGCAGAAGCGCAAAGGGTAGCACCTGCTGCGCCACAGGTAGGCACGTTAATGGTACCGGAGCCGGCACCATACGCTACGTTATTACCATACACCACCATTGGGCCGCATTGTGCATCAAAATAGGCGTAACCGTAGTGCCCACCGGCATCACAATCGGATACAATCACATCAATGGTAACGTTTTGCCCAACATAGGCCGATAAATCCATGGAACTGATTTTCCATTTGTTAAACACTACACTACTGTTTACAGCCGCCGTGGCACAGGTTGCAGGAACGAGAAAATCAATGCCGTTCACTGTGTAGTTCAAACATGAACTGGAAGGTCCGGTCATAGAATAACTCGGACAAGCAATTACCGTATTGGCTGTGGCATTGGTTAATTTAATTTGAAACGCCCCCGCACTGCAGCAAGAGTGGCCGGTGCTGGTTACAAAAATAAAAGCAAATTGAAACAAAGCATTGTTGGCAGTTACTGCAAAGGTTTTAGACAGTTTTTCGATACTATACGCCTGGGCACCCAAACCCTGACTTTGAATTCGGATAAATTTGTTTCCAAACATGGGCAAACCGGCCAGTTGGGGATTATTTACCGGACCATTAGGGTCACCGGCATTGGTACCAAACACAGAAAAAATTGGGTAACATGAGCCAATGATGGGATCAACAAAGCCGGTAGGCGCATCAATTAATTGCGACTCCACCGGATTTAATGGGCAACACCCATTAAGATTACACGCATCGTTATTTGCATTTTGCACGTCACCACGGGTTATCGTCCAGCCCGCAATTTGGTTTTGAGCCGTTACCGAACCGGCCGGTGATGCTTCAAAATCCTCGTTAGAACAGCCCGGTACTACGGTAACTTTGGAGGCAGCATTGAAATCAAACTTCGCCGGCTTAACAGGCCACAAATTGTATTTATTATTAATATACGATCTCTTGTAAGAATACATCTTAACCTTGTACTCAGCTCCGAAATACTGCTGAGAAATTAAAGCCGCCCTGGCAGCTTCCTCATCAAAACCCGCAAGGGAATCTTTATCAAATACGTGAGTGTAGATTGGACTTAGCTTAAAATTCTCTTGCGCCAGCATTGGGTTCAGGACAGCAAAAAGAGCCAAGAGCATGATAATCAGGGCTTTGTTTGTGTTTTTCATGGTTTGTTTTTTATTATGGTGGGTAAATCTATGAATTTCTTTTTAATTTTAAAATCGTATCAAACTCCGTGCCAAAAAAGAAAATTTGTTAAATTTCTTCTTAAAATTCCTCAAAAAAAATTTAAGGTATATTTGGGGCAACAAGATACATCGTATGCAGCTATTATCAAAAAAAGTGGCCATTATTACCGGTGCCACCCGGGGAATTGGCAGAGGTATTGCCCTCAACTTTGCCCAACAGGGTGCCAAAATTGCCTTTACCTATGTGAGTTCGGATGAAAAAGCACGTGCCCTTGAACTTGAATTGCAAGCCCTGGGGGTAAACGCCAAAGGCTATAAAAGCGACGCCGGCAACTTTAAAGCAGCAGAAGACCTGGTAAACCTGGTTGTTACTGAATTTGGCACTGTAGATGTGTTGGTAAACAACGCCGGCATTACCCGTGATACCTTATTAATGCGCATGAGCGAACAGCAATGGGATGAGGTAATGGCCGCCAACCTGAAATCGGTATTTAATATGGTAAAAGCCGTGCAACGCCCAATGCTGAAGGCCAAAAGCGGCTCCATCATTAACATGAGCTCGGTGGTTGGTGTAAAAGGCAATGCCGGACAAAGTAATTACGCCGCATCCAAAGCAGGCATTATTGGCTTTACAAAATCAATCGCTCTTGAGCTCGGTTCACGTAACATTCGCAGCAATGCCATTGCCCCCGGATTTATTGAAACAGAAATGACAGGGGCACTGGATGAAAAAGTGGTGCAAGGCTGGCGCGACAGCATCCCTCTGAAACGCGGAGGCACTTCGGATGACGTGGCCAATTTGGCCTTGTTTCTTGCCAGCGACATGAGCGCCTACATAACCGGTCAATGCATTAACGTGTGTGGCGGTATGTTAACCTGAACCTGATGTAATTATTTTGGCCCTTCCATGACCCAGTTTGTTTCTCATAGTGCCTGGTATGTTTATCTATTGTGTTTTCTGGCGGCTACAGGCATTACTGCATTTTTGTATTTTAGAAACCCGTCCAACAAAGAGGTGCCAAAGTTTTGGAACATCAGTCTACAGTTGTGCCGTTTTTTGAGTGTGTTGCTGCTGCTTTTGTTGCTCTGCGATTTTTTCTTTAAAACCATTCGTCGCCAAAACGAGCGCCCGCTTTTACTAGTGGCCATTGACAATTCGGCCTCCATGCTGGGGGCCAAAGACAGCGCGGAAGTGCTTTCTTTTGTAAAAAATAAATTACCTCAGGCTTTTGCCTCGCTGGAGGAAACTTTTGAACTTAGTGTGGCAAACTTTGGTTCAGGCTTTCAAAACAAAAGCAACACTACCTTCATCGAAAAAGCAAGTGATTTTGAGAACTTGTTTCAGGAATTGGAAACGCGATACGCCAATCGCAATGTTGGCGCCGCCATACTTATAAGCGATGGTATACAAAACAAAGGTGCTTCCCCCATGTTAGCGGCTGAACGTGCCGGCTACCCTATCTATTGCATTGCAGTGGGCGATACCACTGAGTTTCGCGATTTAAAAATCAGTAAAATAAGTCACAACCAAATTACCTATTTGGGTAATGCTTTTCCGGTTGACGTGTTTGTGCAAGCCTCTAAACTTAAAGGAAAACAAGTGGTGTTAAAACTTATGCAGGAAGGCAAAGAAAAGGCCAGAAGCAACATCAGCATAAGCGGCGATCAGTTTTCGGCCACCATTGGGTTTACTTTAACTGCCGAAACCACCGGAATAAATGTTTACACCGCCCAACTGGAGGTGCTTGAGGAAGAAAAAAACCTCCTTAACAACAGCCGGGAGTTTGTAATCGAGGTGCAGGATAAGCGCCAGAAAATTCTTTTGCTTGCTCAGGCCCCTCACCCTGATGTTAATGCCTTGCGGGAAAGTTTGTTAAGTAATTCGGCCTATGAACTGGAAACAAAGTTTAGCGATGAGTTCAGCGGGAATGTAAAAGCTTACAATCTGGTTTTGCTTCACGGGGCCACAACAGCGCAAAAGCCCCTTATAGAACAATGTCTAACCGAAGGGGTGCCATTCTGGTTAGTTCGTCCCGCCACTCAGGATGTGTTTCCGGGTTTGCGCCTGAATGCAACAACGGCACGGTATAACGATGTTGAACCGCTGATTAATGCCGGTTTTGGTTTGTTTACACTGAACACACCCCTTCAAAAGTTTTTAGAATCCTGCCCTGCAGTGAAATGCGCTTTTGGAAAACATCTGCTGAGCAACAGCGCCTCTTGTTTGTTGTATCAAAAAATTGGTAACGTGGAAACCACGGAGCCATTGTTTGTTTTTAATGAAAGTTCAGGCATAAAAAGCGCCTGTTTTCTTGGCGATGGTTTATGGAAGTGGAAAATGAGGGATTTTTCAGAACATGCCTCTCATGCCTTGTTTAACGAACTGGTATTTGCCACAGTACATTATTTGTCGGTAAAAAACGACAAAAGCCAGTTCAGGCTGCGTTACCCTAAACTCATAAACGAAAACGAACCCCTTGAGCTGGAAGCAGAAGTTTACAACAAAAGTTATGAAGCCATACACAGCGCCGAAGTGAGCCTGGTGTTGCGCAATTCTAAAAACGAAACCTTTAAATACAGTTTTTCTTCCAACGGGCGTTTTTATCAGGCTGCTTTAGGAGCATTGCCGGCAGATGTTTACGAGTTTACGGCCACATCCAAGGCGGGGAATGACGTGCTGCAAAAATCAGGTAGGTTGGTGGTGAAGGAAATGGTTGCTGAACAACAGGATGTAGTGGCTAATCACAGGCTATTGTACCAAATTGCTTCGCGAAGCGGAGGAAATCTTTATGCCATGAGCGGGCTCGAAACCTTAAAAAATGATTTGCTGAACAAAAAAGACATAAAAACCATAACCTACGCCTTAAGCAGTTTACACCGATTGATTGATTGGCCCATGTTGTTTTTTGTTTTGCTACTCACCTTTGGACTGGAATGGGGCATTCGCAAACGTTATTTAAGCATATGAAGGCCAGCCACTTAAACACCCTTTTGTTTTTAACGCTAACGATTGCCGTATGGTCCTGCCGCTATCCTGAACTTAAACTCCAGGCCCCTGAATTGTATACCATAAAAGTTGGACAGAAATTCAGAATTACTCTGCCTGAAAACCATCAGAAAGGGGAAACCTGGCAATTAAAAAAGGATGAGAGTTATCAGGCCTTCGAAGATTTGGGTTCGGTGTGGCACGGCAATGAAAAAGGTGTAGATTTTAATCTAAAGGCTTTGTATTCAGGACAATACACTTTAACCTTGGTAAAAATACAGTACAGCGACAGCCTGATATTAAAACAGTATATTGTTAATACCGAGCCCTAAGCTCTGGAATTCCTGATTTTTTTTGAGTAACTTCGTCGACTAACTAAACTAACACACCTGAATGGAAAACACAAACACCGTAAGATTCAATAATTCGGATCGTACATTTTACAACGAACTCAAAAAAAGGGTCGACAATTACTTCAAAGAAAACAAAATCGAAAAAAACGGTAACCTAAACATGTATATTAAAACCGTGTTTATGTTCACTATGTACCTCACCCCCTACTTCCTTATTTTATTTGGTGCATTTGAAAGCAAACTGGTATGGTTGCTTCTTGCTGTTTTAATGGGATTGGGCATGGCCGGCATTGGCTTATCGGTGATGCATGATGCTAACCACGGCAGTTACAGCAAAAACAGTAAATTCAATAAATTTATGGGTTACTTATCCATGAACATTGTAGGCGGCTTCTCACTCAACTGGAGAATCCAACACAACGTGATTCACCACACCTACACCAACATTCATGACCACGATGAGGACATTGCACCTCCGGGCATGCTGCGTTTCGAACCTCACGCCGAAAAGAAAAAGATTCACAAATTCCAGTTCATTTATGCTTGGTTCTTTTACTGTTTGATGACACTGATGTGGAGTACCACAAAAGATTTTAACCAATTGCTTCGTTTCAACAAACAAGGGTATCTAAAAACGGCCAACACCACGTTTCGTCGTGAATTGCTGGTTTTAATAATCTCTAAACTCGGGTATTACGGATTTGTGCTTCTTCCCTATTTCTTAGTGAAAGAAATGACCTTTTTGAACTGGTTATCCGGCTTTTTACTTGTCAATGCCGTGGCCAGTTTTTGGCTTACCATGATTTTTCAGTCGGCACACGTGGTGGAAGAAACCGAATTTCCTTTGCCCGATGAAAAAGGCAACGTTGAAAACCATTGGGCCATTCATCAATTAAGAACCACCATGAATTTTGCCACCAGCAACCCTGTTTTAACTTGGTTGGTTGGCGGATTAAATCATCAGGTGGAGCACCACCTCTTCCCAAGCATTTGCCACATTCATTACCCTGAAATTTCTAAGATTGTTGAAAAAACAGCGCATGAATTTAATGTGCCTTACAAAAGTGCTAAAACTTTTGCAGGCGCTGTTTGGTCGCACGAAAAAATGCTTTGGAAATTGGGCAGAGAATAAGCTT
>JALOMJ010000031.1 GCA_025455485.1 Bacteroidia bacterium
CCGGCTGCCAAACCAAAAGTAAACTTGGCGGAATTACAAACTGCACCTGCAGGCGCTACCTGCAAACCGGGTGGTGGCTGTTGTTAGAACGTACCTAAGCCCTATCCACCATGAATCAGAAGATTTCTGTTTACCTCAAGCGTTGTTTATCGGCCATAGAAGGTATTACGCCGGAGCGAAAAAAACAATTGGATCAATTGGTGGCGTATTTGCAAAACAAACACCACAGAGCGGAAGAAACCCATTTGATATACATTTGCACACACAACTCCAGGCGCAGTCATTTCGGACAGGTGTGGGCTCAATTGGCTGCAGAGTATTTTGGCTTTCACCGGGTGAAAACGTTTTCGGGTGGAACGGAAGTCACCCGTGTGCATCCCAATACCATAGCGGCTTTTCAAAGGGCCGGCTTTGAGGTAAAACTTAGCGGAACTCCGGACAACCCGAACGTGGAATTGCTGTATGAAGGGCAACAGACCTTGTTGTGTTTTTCAAAAGAATACCATCACTCCGGCAATCCTCAAAAAGATTTTGCGGCCATTATGACCTGTTCAGAGGCCGAAGAAAATTGTCCATTTATACCCGGGGCGGAATTTCGTTTGGGTACTACGTATGCCGACCCAAAAGCATTTGATGGCAGCCCGGAGCAGAACAATGCTTACGATGAGCGTTGCGCGCAAATTGCCACGGAATGTTTTTATGTATTTTCAAAATTAAACCATTAAACTATGTCAGAAAATTCTGGGCCTGCTGTAAACATTGGCAAAGCCAAACGTTTATCGTTTATAGACCGTTTCCTTACGCTATGGATTTTTTTAGCCATGGTACTTGGTGTTGGACTTGGTTATTTTATTCCCGGCATCGCCACTCATCTCCAAAGCGGTTCAGGCACCACCAATTTACCCTTAGCTATAGGTTTAATTTTAATGATGTATCCACCTTTGGTAAAAGACCTCAAATTGCTGTTCATCTCCCTTTTTATCACCTGGATTGTTGGTCCGTTTTTAATGTTTTTACTGGCCGTGTTGTTTTTAAAAGGTTCGCCCGAATACATGACCGGCCTTATCATTATTGGTTTAGCGCCCTGCATTGCCATGGTGATTGTGTGGAACGAACTGGCCGGAGGCAATAGAGAATACGTGGCTGGTTTAGTAGGCATCAATGCTTTATTACAAGTATTGTTTTTTAGTGTGTACGCGTATTTTTATCTGGAAATCATGTTGCCTTTGTTTGGGGTGCATGGCCTCAGCTTGGATGTAAGTATTTCGCAAATTGCCGGCACCGTGGGGATTTACCTGGGCATTCCTTTTGTGGCAGCGGTGTTGAGCAGATACCTGATCATTTATGCTAAAGGCGAGGACTGGCTGAACCGGAAATTTATTCCCAGGATTTCTCCCATTACCTTGCTGGCTTTGCTCTTCACCATAGTTGTGATGTTTGTGTTTAAAGGGGAGTTGATTGTTGAATTGCCCTTGGATGTGCTAAAAGTGGCCTTGCCTTTGTTTATCTTTTTTGTGATTATGTTTTTTCTAACATTTTTTATCAGCAAGGCGGCGGGGGCAGGCTACCCCGAAAATGCCGCGATTTCTTTTACGGCTTCGGGCAATAATTTTGAGCTGGCCATTGCTGTAGCCATTGGTGTGTTTGGTATTCAGAGCGGGCAGGCCTTTGCGGGGGTTATTGGCCCTTTGGTAGAAGTGCCGGTACTTATCCTGCTGGTAAGGGTCTCGTATTGGTTGAAGCGCAGGTATTACCCGGCTTAAGCCTTTAAAATTTTGATTAATTTTGCGCCATGTCATTTTCGGGCAAAACCGTAGCTTTTCATACCCTTGGCTGTAAGCTGAATTTTTCAGAAACCTCGGCCATTGGTCGGATGTTTATGGAGAAGGGTTTTGAAAAACGCTCTTTTTCAGAGCCGGCAGATGTGTATGTGATCAACACCTGTTCGGTGACCGAAAATGCCGATAGAGAATGCCGGAGTATTGTTAGAACTGCCTTGTCGCACAACCCGGATGCTTTTGTTGCCGTGGTGGGCTGTTATGCGCAGTTAAAACCGGAGGAAATCTCGAACATAGAGGGCGTAGATGTTGTGCTAGGGGCTACTGAAAAGTTTAAGCTGCTCAATTACATTCATTTCTCAGGAAAAAATAAAAATACTGAGGTTCACAATTGCGAAATTTCGGAGGCCGATTTTTTTGTGGATGCCTTTAGTGTGGGCGACCGCACACGCTCGTTTTTAAAGGTGCAGGACGGTTGTGATTATTCCTGTACGTTTTGCACCATTCCATTAGCGCGAGGCAAAAGCCGCAGCGATACCATTGAAAACGTGTTGAATAACGCGCGCAAAATTGCGGCAGCCGGGGTGAAAGAAATTGTGTTAACCGGCGTGAACCTTGGGGATTTTGGTTACGGACAGGACATAAGTGGTGATAGCAAAAAGAAAAAAGAACTCCGGTTTTTTGATTTGATCAAAGCTTTAGACGAAGTGGAAGGAATTGAGCGTTTCAGAATCTCTTCCATTGAACCCAATTTGCTGACAGATGAAATTATAGAGTTTGTAGCTGCTTCCAAACGTTTTGTGCCTCATTTTCACATCCCTTTGCAAAGTGGTAGCAATGCCATTTTAAAACTCATGAAGCGCCGGTATTTGAGAGAATTGTACACTGAGCGGGTGGCAAAAATCAAAGCCCTGATGCCGGAGGCGTGTATCGGTGTGGATGTGATTGTGGGTTTTCCGGGTGAAACCGAAGCCCATTTTCTAGAAACTTACGAGTACCTTAAATCTTTGGATATTTCTTACCTGCATGTGTTTACTTACAGTGAGCGCGATAATACCGAGGCCATTCACATGCCGGGTGCAGTGCCCATTCCAGAAAGGAAAAAACGCAATAAAATGCTGAGAATCTTGTCCGCCAAAAAACTCAGGGCTTTTTATGAAAGCCAATTGGGTAAGGAAGCAGAGGTATTGTTTGAAGAAGAAAATAAAAACGGCTTCATTTACGGGTACAGCAAAAATTACCTGAGGGTAAAGCTGCCCTTCAATAAAAAGCTGGTGAATACCACCGTGTCTTTAGCTGTTGAAAGCATTGACGAAGAAGGGGTTTTGATTGGCGCTGTTACTATACCAGAGGCGGCTTAGTAGTGAGCGTTTAGTCGTCATATTTCAGTTGACAAAAAGGAAATAGACCACTTAGACACTAAGCGCACTAAGTTTCACTAAGAAAATTTACTCTGCTTAACCCTAAGAACGTTGTAATTAAATCACTCAGCAGTCATAAAGCTGAAGTTATTTCTTCGCTTCAATTCAGGTCTGTATTCGTGAAATTTTGCCTCTCTTAGAGTAATTCGTGAAATTGGTGGCAGTATTTAGTCGGCAGTGGGCAGTTTTCATTCAGCAATAAGGATTTAGACCGTTTAAATCTTTGAGATGTTAAAACTTATCTTTTTTTATTAAATTGGATTATATTTTGAACAGCAGGATAGACCTCAGCCAGCTAGCAAGGGGAGTATATTTTATAAGCATCGAGTCGGAAGTAATAAAACAAACGAATAGAGTTATATTGCAATGGTAACAACAGAAAAAGTTTTGAAAATGATTGGCCTGATTTTTCTGATGTTTGTGCTATTCTGCTGTAAAAAGAAAACTAGCATTGAAGCAAAGGTGTATAATTACGCTCTAGCTGAACCTGTGGCCAATGCCAAGGTGGTTTTGGTGGAGCGCAAAGAGAGCGGTTTGTTTGTTAGTGATGTCTCCTGCATTGAAATTGCCTCTGCTACGACTGATACTGAAGGCAATTGCAGTTTTGATAAAGAAAAATTAAAAACAGGCGCTAAATACACGTATTATTTAGCGGTTGCTGAGGCTTATGGTAAAGCCCAAGATTACCCATGCGGTGGTAAAACTTCCGGTTTTTTAGAAATAGGTGAGAATCAAAACCAAAAATTGGATGTTGGGGGCATTGAGGCAACTTTAAGGATACAATTCAATAATTTACTGAACCCTTCACAACCCGGTGACAGTTTAATTATTGGGTTAAGCACAATTGAGTACAATACCCCGAAAGGTATAGCTCTGGGGGGCGGGGGGGTTTTTAGCGCATTCCCTTATTATAATATTAACAGCCCTCCAAATTTTCCTGCAATTCTATTAACTGAACCACAACAAACGGAAGCACAACGTTTAAAAAGGTACATCCGCAAGCGAAAACTTGGAGTAATGACTATAAAGGTGGATACGATAAAGGTGCGTCCGTATGAAACAAACACCGTTGTCATAGATTGGTGAAGTTTGCCCTAAGCTTTTAATCAGGCAAGTAAAATTTCGTATGGCAATTTTAGTTTTTCGTGCAGTGATTTGATTGTTTTGATGGATAGCTTTCGTTTATAATTTAAAAACTCCGACACATTACCTTTACTTCCGAAATAGGGAACCAGGTCCTTTGGTTTTAAACCTTCTTCTTCCATGATGTATTTGACAGCCTCAACTGTATCCGGAGCCTCAATTGGAAAATGTATATCCTCGTAAGCAGACACAAGCGTTCCAAGAACATCGAGTTCATCGTAGTTCTGTGTTCCTTTTTTAGGATTGATAGCAATTAAGGCTTCTATTCTTTCTAAAGCGGCTTTATAATCCGCTTTTGTTCGTATGGGTTTAATTGTTTTCATGGTCATATAATTTTATGTACATCATTTGTGTTGTCTGCGATGTATTCCTTTCCGGCACCGGCTTCAGGAAGTTTTAGCATCAATTTTATCATATTCTGCATGCGTTCCTACAAAGCGTATAAACAGCTTTTGGCCCTTAAAAAACACCAGAACAACTATACGGTATTTGTTTCCTTTTATATCAAAAACTACTCTGTCATTGCCAATATAGTCTGCTGTGGGAAAATCTTTTTTAAGTTCAATTATTCCTTTCCACTGGGCTTGTTTTACTTTCTTGAACCATACTTTTATGGGAGTTTCTGAATCTGGATGTTTTGTCCAAAAGTCTATTAGACGGGTTCGTGAAATGACATGCATGGTTTAACGCAATACAAATATACCTAAAAGTTCTCAATTCGAGAACTTTTTTCCGAGAAGAATTAAGTATCAATAAGGTTTGTAGTATTTTTTAGCCTCGGGCATAAAGCCCTGCAAATCGCGGATGCGGGTTTCGCTGCTGGGGTGGGTGCTTAAAAATTGTGGAGGACCTTGTCCGCCCGCTTTGGCCATGCGCTGCCAAAACCCAATGGCCGCTTCAGGATTATATCCGGCCATAGCTGCAAAAATCAAACCCATTTTATCGGCTTCGGTTTCGTGTTTACGACTAAAGCTCAGCGCTCCGAGTCCGGTTGTGATACCGTAAGCCTGGGAAAATAAATACTGGGTACCTTCGGCGTTTTGCGACATGGCGGTTGATAGAACGGCCCCACCAAACTGCACCATCATGCCCTGGCTCATGCGCTGGTTACCGTGACGAGCAACAGCGTGCGCAACTTCATGACCCATTACCACTGCTAAACCTTCTTCGTTTTCTGTTACTGGTAAAATGCCGGTGTAAAACACCACTTTGCCTCCGGGCATGCACCAGGCGTTTATTACATTTTCATCCACCACATTAAACTCCCATTTGAAGTCCTTTAGTTGATCAGAGGCGTTCTTTTGAGCGTAATACGTTTCAACGGCTTTTTGAATTTTTTCTCCGCAAGAGCGCACGAGTTTAACATCGGGATGATTTGCCGGCAGGGGAGGGTGTTCGTTTAAAAATTTGGTGTATTCTGCTTCACTCATAACCACCAAATCCCCCTCAGGAATGAGGGTCATGGATTTTTTACCGGTGACCACGTTGTGGTGACAGGAGAAAAATAAAACGGAAGCGAAGGTGGCTGCTAAAACAAGTTTAAAGTTCATAAGACATCAGCTTTCAATGCTTGCGCTCAATCCCCTGTCTAAAAGCGCTTCACACAAGGGTTTCAGTTCTTTTAAGCTCCCGGTTTTTACGGCGCATCTGCCGGCGTAATGCACCAGGTAAGTGCATTGTTCGGCCTGTATTAGATCGTGACGGCAAACTTTCACCAGAGATTCAATCACAAAATCGAAGGTGTTTACCTCGTCGTTGTATAAAACCAATGCTTTTTTATTGTCTACTTTTTCAAGAAGATCAAGAGTGTCTTCTTGCTGCCACTGTGTTTTGTTTAACATCTTACGCTTTGTCTTCTTTTTTGTTCTTTTTCGCCTTTGGTTTGTGTGTGCTTACCAGAATAAGGTCTTTTTCTTTATCGTAATCCACTTCAATCTCATCGCCTTCGGAGAGGTTATTTTTGATGATTTCTTCAGCCATTGGATCTTCGAGGTATTTTTGAATGGCGCGTTTTAGTGGACGGGCACCATAATTTACATCATATCCTTTTTCTACAATATAATCTTTGGCGGCATCGGTAATTTTGATGGTATAGCCTAAACCGTTCACTCGGCCGAATAAATTGCTCAACTCAATGTCGATTATTTTATGAATATCGGCTCTATCAAGCGAATTGAACATCACCACATCGTCGATGCGATTTAAAAATTCGGGAGCGAAAGCTTTTTTCAAGGCACTTTCAATCACCATTTTGGAAGCCTCGTCTTCGTTTTCTTTACGGGTTTTGGTGCCAAATCCTACACCGGTTCCAAAATCTTTCAACTGACGGGCACCAATGTTGCTGGTCATGATGATGATGGTGTTTTTAAAATCAATTTTCCTTCCCAAACTATCGGTTAACATACCATCGTCGAGCACCTGCAGCAACATATTAAACACATCGGGGTGCGCTTTCTCAATTTCATCCAGCAGTACCACGCTATAAGGGCGTCTTCTTACTTTTTCTGTTAACTGTCCGCCTTCCTCATACCCAACGTAACCCGGAGGCGCTCCAATGAGACGGGTGGTGGCGAATTTTTCCATGTATTCGCTCATGTCTATTCGAATGAGGGCATCGTCGTTATCAAATAAATACCTTGCCAGTACTTTGGCCAATTGGGTTTTACCTACCCCGGTTGGGCCTAAGAATATAAAAGAACCAATGGGTTTGTTCGGGTCTTTTAATCCGGCGCGGTTGCGTTGTATGGCTTTTACTACTTTGGTAAGCGCCTGATCCTGTCCGATCACTTTTCCGCTTAAGAGGGAAAGCATTTTTACCAATTTTTCGCCTTCGTGTTGGTTCACTCTTTGCACAGGAACACCGCTCATCATGCTCACCACTTCGGCCACGTTCTCTTCAGTAACAATGATGCGGTTCTTTTTTGTTTCTTCTTCCCAAATCTTTTTAGCGTTTTCAAGTTCGGTTTGCAATTGTTTTTCGGTGTCTCTTAAACGTGCCGCTTCTTCGTATTTCTGACTGCGCACCACCTGATTTTTCAATTCTTTAATGTCTTCTATCTTGGCTTCAATTTCCACAATGTTTTGTGGCACGTTAATGTTGGTAATGTGTACGCGGCTGCCGGCTTCATCCAAAGCATCAATGGCTTTATCTGGCAAATGGCGGTCGGTTATGTAACGTGCGGTTAGCACCACACAGGCTTTTAAAGCTTCATCGGTATACGTTACGTTGTGATGATCTTCGTATTTGCCTTTAATGTTGCTCAAAATCTGAAGTGTTTCATCCTGAGAAGCCGGTTCGATGATGACCTTTTGGAAACGTCTTTCTAATGCCCCGTCTTTTTCAATGTATTGCCGGTATTCATCGAGCGTAGTAGCCCCAATGCATTGTATTTCTCCTCTGGCCAGGGCCGGTTTAAACATGTTGCTGGCATCCAAACTGCCGCTGGCACCACCGGCGCCAATAATGGTATGAATTTCATCGATGAATAAAATCACATCCGGACTTTTCTCCAATTCATTCATCACGGCTTTCATGCGTTCTTCAAATTGCCCACGGTATTTAGTACCGGCTACTAATGAAGCGAGGTCTAATGTTACCACGCGTTTGCCAAACAACACACGCGATACTTTTCTTTGAATGATTCTCAAGGCAAGGCCTTCGGCGATGCTGGATTTACCTACGCCGGGTTCGCCAATAAGGATGGGGTTGTTCTTTTTTCTACGGGAAAGTATTTGTGATACGCGTTCAATTTCTTTTTCGCGACCAACCACAGGATCCAGTTTTCCATCCTCGGCCATTTTTGTAAGGTCACGACCAAAATTATCGAGCACCGGAGTTTTGGATTTGCTGTCGCCTTGTTTTTTGGGATTAGCACCGGTATTACCCACGTTGCCAAAGTTGCTCTCATCGCCGTCTTCATCATCGCCTCCGGTTGTAGAGTTTTCAATTTTTCCGGGGTTATCAATAAAGGTTTCGAGTTCGGCACGAATGGCGGTATAATCTACGCCGTAACGCAGCAGGGTTTTGCTTACCAGGTTATCCTGATCTTTTGTGATGCACAACAGAAGATGTTCAGTACCAATTTGTACCGATTTAAATGTTTTTGCTTCGAGGTAAGTGAGTTTAAGTGTTTTTTCGGCTTGCTTTACCAAAGGAATGTTGGCTAAGTTATTCGATTTACGTAAACCGGGCGTGAGGTTTTGTTCAATGCCTCTGCGGAGTTCGCCTGCATCTACACCCAAATTTTTAAGCAAACGCATGCCAACGCCCTCCCCATCTCTGATCATACCTAACATCAAATGTTCAATGCCAATGTAATCGTGGCCGAGGCGCAAGCGTGATTACATCTTTTACCCGGGGTGAGAATTTTGCTTCCATAAAAATTGAGTCTTTCAGAGGTTAAGTTACAGATTTAATGCCAAATCCAAAAATAAATCATAAAGGTCCTTTTGGCAGTTAGACACATTGCTTTTTTTAACAAAAAATTTGTTGATAAGTTTTGCTTCTGATTCAGGTTTAATGGGTACTTTCATGGGTTCGAAGGTTTTTTTATTTGGTCCATCAACGGGCTCCAAATCAAAGGCAAGCGAACTGACAAAACAACCGAAATAACACTATAATAGAGTAAAAAACAGTACCTAGAAAACAGTATGGCAGAGAACGAGAAGATTACCCCGATTAACATTGAAGATGAAATGAAGACCGCCTACATCGATTATTCGATGTCGGTAATTGTATCACGCGCGTTGCCCGACGTAAGAGACGGTTTAAAGCCGGTGCACCGCAGGGTGCTCTATGGCATGCTGGATTTGGGAGTGTTGCATAACCGCCCGTATAAAAAGTCGGCCCGTATTGTGGGTGAAGTGCTTGGTAAATATCACCCGCACGGTGATGCTTCGGTTTACGATACCATGGTAAGGATGGCTCAAGACTGGAGTTTACGTTATATGCTTGTAGACGGACAAGGAAATTTTGGTTCTGTAGACGGCGATCCTCCTGCAGCCATGCGATACACCGAGGTGCGTTTTAGAAAAATTGCCGAGGAAATGCTGGCGGATATTGAAAAAGACACGGTTGATTTCAGGCCCAACTTTGACGATTCTTTAACAGAGCCAACCGTTTTGCCTACGCGCATTCCAAATTTGTTAATGAATGGAGCTTCCGGCATCGCCGTGGGCATGGCCACCAACATGGCCCCCCACAATTTGCGCGAATGTATTGATGCTATCGTAGCCTATATTGATAACCGCGATATTGATGTGGCCGGCATGATGCAGTTTATAAAAGCGCCTGATTTTCCTACAGGCGGCACCATTTATGGTTACGAAGGGGTGAAAGAAGCTTTCCATACCGGACGCGGGCGTGTGGTGTTGCGTGGCAAAGCAAACATAGAAACCGTTGGCGACCGTGAACGCATAGTGGTTACTGAAATCCCATATCAAATTAACAAGGCGGAAATGATTAAACGCCAATGGGAGCTTTGCAACGAAAAGAAAATTGAAGGCATTACCGAAATCCGCGACGAAAGTAACCGTGAAGGGATGCGCATTGTGTATGAACTAAGAAGGGATGCCATTTCAAACGTAGTCTTAAATAATCTATACAAGTACTCTGCTTTACAAACTTCATTTTCAATTAATAATGTGGTGCTTGTAAAAGGTCGCCCACAAACTCTGAATCTGAAGGACATGGTGTATCACTTTGTTGATCATCGTCACGATGTGGTGGTGCGCCGTACCAAGTTTGAATTGGCCCAGGCCGAAAAACGCGCTCACATTTTAGAGGGTTTACTGATTGCCATTGACAACCTTGATGAAGTTATCAGAATTATCCGCGAAAGTGAGAGTCCGGATGTGGCACGCGATGAGTTGATGGGCAAGTTTACCCTTTCAGAAATTCAGGCCAGAGCCATACTCGATATGCGTTTAAGAACCTTAACAGGACTTGAACGCGATAAAATAAAAGCAGAGTATGAAGAATTGATGAAAACAATCAATTATCTGAAAAGTATTTTGTCTGATGAAGTGTTGCGTTACAAGATTATACGCGACGAATTGCTGGATGTGCGCGAGCGTTATGGCGATGAACGCAGAACAGACATTGTGTATGCCGGCGACGATTTAAGAATGGAAGACATTATTGCCGATGAATCGGTGGTGATTACCATTTCTCACATGGGTTACATGAAACGCACCAACCTGGCCGAGTACCGCGCTCAAAACAGAGGTGGAAAAGGAAGTAAAGGCACCGCCACACGCGATGAGGATTTTGTGGAGCACATGTTTATTGCCTCCACGCACAATTACATTTTATTGTTTACCGAAAAAGGTCAGGTGTATTGGATTCGTGCTTACGAAGTGCCTGAGGGCAACAAAACCAGCAAGGGCCGTGCCATACAAAATTTAATAAGCATTGCACCGGATGATAAGGTGAAGGCATTTATTAATATTACCGACCTGAATGATGAGGAATACATCAAAAATAACTTCATTATTTTGTGCACCAAAGATGGTATTATTAAAAAAACATCGGTAGAGGCGTATTCCCGTCCGCGTGCCAGTGGTATCAATGCCATCAGCATTCGTGAAGGCGATGTGTTGTTGGAGGCCGCTTTAACCGATGGCAGCAACGAAATTATGCTGGCCACCCGTTTAGGAAAAGTGTGTCGCTTTAACGAGGCTAAAGTACGTCCAATGGGTCGTAACGCCAGTGGGGTAATTGGTATTGATTTAGATGATGAAGAAGGCAGCAACAACGAAGTGGTGGGCATGATTTGTATTGCCGATAAAGCCTCGAATGTGTTGGTGGTTTCAGAAAAAGGCTATGGCAAACGTTCAGAATTGGATGAATACAGGGTGACCAACCGTGGCGGAAAAGGTGTAAAAACCATTAATGTAACCGAAAAAACCGGGCAGTTGGTGGCCATTAAGGCCGTAACCGATGATAACGATTTGATGATTATCACCAAAAATGGCATTACCATCCGCATGAACGTTTCCGATTTAAGGGTTATGGGCAGGGCCACGCAAGGTGTGCGTCTCATTAACATTCAGGACAATGACGACATTGCCGCCGTAACCAAGGTAGATCATGAAGACGATGAGGAGGAAACCTCACCCGGTGAAAATGGAAACGGAGCCACGTCAGAGAACGGTGAGAGCAACGACACCACAACTACACCAACGGAAGATAATCCACAATAACGGCAAGGGTTCAAAAACATAAACATTTAATTTTACAAAAAAAACAACATGAAAAAACTATTCCTTAGCGCACTGGGCTTAATGCTTGGTTTAGGCGCATACGCTCAGCCAACCTTGATTGAGAAAGTGGAAGCCAAAGCCGACAAGGTGGTGATTCCCTACGAAAGATGGAAATTGCCCAACGGCTTAACCATACTCCTGCATGAGGATCATTCGGATCCGGTAGTCAACATCATGGTTACCTATAAAGTTGGATCCAACCGCGAAAGTCTGGGAAAATCAGGCTTTGCTCACTTTTTTGAGCACATGATGTTCCAGGGGTCCAAACACGTGGCCGATGAGGAGCATTTTAAACTTGTATCGGCAGCGGGGGGTAACATGAACGGGTTTACCGAGCGCGACAGAACCGTGTATTTTGAAACACTCCCTTCCAATTATCTGGAGTTGGGCCTTTGGTTAGAGGCTGACCGTATGGGGTTTTTACTGGATTCCTTGACTTCAAAGAAATTTGAGAATCAACGCGATGCGGTTAAAAATGAAAAGTCGCAAAACGTTGAAAACCAGCCTTACGCCATGGCTTTTGTTGAGGAAATTAACAAGGTGCTCTATCCCGCAGGGCACCCTTACAGTTGGCCGGTAATTGGGTATGTTGATGATTTGAACAGAGCAACACTCGACGACGTAAAAAACTTCTTTTTGCGCTGGTACGGACCCAATAACGCCATTCTTTGTGTTTCCGGAGATTTTAAACCAGAAGACGTACTTAAGATGACTGAGAAGTATTTTGGTGAAATTAAACCTTGTCCGGAAGTTAAAAAACTCAGAACACCGCCGGTGATTATTCCAACCGATAAATACACGGCTTATAGAGATAAAACGTATTTCCCTCTGAACTTAAGAGTTTACCCAACGGTGCCGCAATATCACCGCGACGAAGCCGCTTTGGACCTCCTGGGTTTGATGATGGGAAATGGAAATAACTCGGTATTTTATAAAAACTTCGTAAAATCCAAAGAAGCGGTTCAGGCCAATGCTTATCATAATTCTGATGAACTCAGCGGTGAATTTACCATACAAATTTTTGCTTATCCTCCGGAGGATTATAATCTTGAAAAACTATTCACTGATTTGGATGCGAAAGTGAAAGCATCCATAGATGAATTTGCCGCTTCCGGCATTAATGATGAAGCGCTGTTGAGGGCAAAAAGTCAGGTGGAATCCTATGCTTTAGGTGAATTAACTTCTGTATTTCAAAAAGGTGCTATTATTTCTGAGTGGGAGCGCTTGATTGGCAAATCATCTTCAATTTCCGATGAAATTGATCGTTATAGCCGGGTAACAAAAGAAGACATTACCCGAGTGTTTAATAAATACATCAAAGGAACAGGTGCAGCTATTCTGAACACCTATCCCATAACTGACCCGAAAGATTCCGTAAAAAGTGTAAACCCTTATGCCGGTGCTACTTTTCCCGCTAACCCTGAATATGCTAACCTAAGCTACGTGCCAAATGCCGATAAGTTTGATCGCGCTGCCCGCCCTCAACCTACCGAAGCAAAACCGGTGAGTGTACCCGAATACTATTCTACTTCGCTCAAAAACGGTTTAAAAGTTGTGGGCACACGCTATAATGAAGCCCCACTTGTTACCATCGTTATGGAAATGGAAGGTGGAAGTTTAGTGTTGCCACAGGACAAAATAAAAAAACTGGGTGTTGCTGAATTAACTGCATCCATGCTGAACGAAGGCACAAAAAATTTCACTACCGAACAAATTGCAGCTGAACTTGAAAAACTGGGCAGTTCCATTTCATTCGACGCATCCAAAACATCCACCAGCATCAGGGTAAGTTGTTTGCGTAAGAACTTAGATCCTACTTTAAAACTTCTCGCCGAAAAATTGCTGAATCCGGGCTTTAAGGAAGAAGACTTTAAGCTGGCAAAAAAACAATACAAAGCCGGTATTAAAGACGAGGAAACGAACGCCAATGTGATGGCCAACAAATTGTTTAATTTCTCCATTTACGGCAATTCGGTGCTGGGTCTCGAGCCATCGATGAAGTCGATAGATAACATTGAACTGGAAGATGTGAAGGAGTATTACAGCAAATATTATTCCCCATCCGTATGTAATCTGGTTGTGGTTGGTGATGTTTCTGAAACAGAAATGTTGTCAAAACTTGATTTTTTAAACAAATGGGAAGCAAAACCTGTGACCTTGCAGCCAATTCCTGAGCCACTTCCTGTAACGGAGCCTAAGTTTTTTATTTACAATAAGTCGTTTGCGCCTTCATCTGTTATTCAAATGGGCTACGCATCAATTAAGTTTGATGCCACCGGCGATTATTATAAAAACCGCATTGCCAACTTTATTTTTGGAGGTAACTTCAACAGCCGTTTGAATTTAAATTTGCGGGAAGATAAGGGCTATACCTATGGCATCCGTTCCTCTTTTTACGGCGATAAATACAGCGGAAGTTTTGAAATCAGTTCCTCTGTAAAACGCAAAGCCACTGCGGCTTCTTTGTATGAAATCATGAAGGAGTTCAAGCGCTACGAAACAGAAGGGATAAACGATGCTGAACTCACATTTACAAAAAACTCTTTATTAAATCAGGAAGCACTGCGCTATGAGTCGCCTATGCAAAAAGCGGGTTTTTTAAGTGGTATTGTAAAATATAACCTTGAAAAGAATTATACAGCGAAACAAAATGAGATTCTTAAAAATATCACCAAAGACGAAGTAAATCAACAGGTGAAAAAGTATTTTGATTCGAACAAACTTACGACCTTGGTTGTGGGGGATAAATTTGTGATTGACGGTCAGCTTGATAAAGCGGCCAAGGACGAGAAAACCAAAGATGTATTAAATAAGGTTAAATTGAAAAAGATTGCTTTGGACTAAATCCTAAATGCTCACCTTTGTAAGAGAAGATGAGTCGTTATTAATTCTTAATACTTTTAAACCACTAAGACCAGTTCTTAGTGGTTTTTTTATATTCGTAACCACAAAACATTATCTATGAAAAAACTAAGTCTACTATTTCTTTTAAGCATTTGCCTCTCAGGGTATTCTCAGAACATGCAAATACAAAACATGATTAACTACCTTCGCAATAAGGATTTTGAGAAAGCAAAAGTTGCTGCCGATGCTGCAGCCGTGCATGAAAGTACTGCCAAAAGTTCAAAGATGTGGATGAACCGTGGACTTGTGTACAAGGCCATTTATTCCGATACCTCTAAAAAAGTAAATGCCCTTGATGCTGAAGCAGAAGAAAAAGCAGCAGACGCCTTTGTCAACTGTTTACGTTACGATAAGGATAACATTTACAAAGAAGAGAGTGATGTAAAAGCCGGTTTGGTAATGTCATGTGGTGCCCTGAAAGCAAAAGCCGATTATGTTTACAAAACAAACAAAAAGTGGGATGCCGCCCTCAATGCTTACGGTATACTTGAACAAGCACTGCCTTTCGATTACACACAAGGGTTAAAGCGTAAGAACATCACCAAAGAATATTTGCTTTTCGATAAATATGATTTATACATGCGTTCTGGGAATAAGGAAAAATCAAAGGAATATGCCGATATTATGATTGGCATGAATTACCGCGAACCAAGGTTATACATCGACATGATGAACATGGCTTTGGCCGCCAAGGATACAGCAACTGCACTTGCCTACATTGAAAAAGGCAAAGTGGTGTTTGAGGACAACATGACCCTCATAGGCACTGAGATAGACATTTATATTGCACAGAAAAAAACCGACAAACTCATTGATAAACTAAATGCGGCCATTGAATTATCGCCGGATAATGAAAATTTATATGCTGTGTTGGGCCAAGTGTATTTAAAAACCGGAAAAATTGATGAGGCGGAGAAACAATTTCTTAAAGCGTTAGAAATTAAGCCTGAATTTGAAGTGATAAACTACAATTTAGGGGCCATTTATTTTAACCAGGCGGCAGAGTACAATAAAAAACTTAATGATTTACCGCCCAATCAATCTGCTAAGGCCAAAGAATACGATGCTAAAGTGAAAGACTACTTCAAAAAGGCCATTCCTTACCTTGAAAAAGCTTATGAAATCAACCCGAATGAAAAGGCCTATTCACAGCGTCTTTATCAGGCTTACACACGACTTGAGGATTACGAAAAAGCAAAAAAGTATAAACCAACCGCCACAAAACAATAAACGTATATGAAAACCATTATCAGTTCGTTACTTTTTTTTGCTGCAAGTACAAGCCTGGTGGCGCAAAAAAGTCAAGTTCAGTCGGCCTGGCGGTCGCTTAGCGATTATGAGGAACTAAGAAAAGAAAACCCGCAGAACCCTCAGATTAAATACCTCAACAAAGCAAAAGAAGCCATTGATAAGGCGCTGTTAAATGAGGAAACAAAAAGCCTGACAAAAACACACGCGTATAAAATGCGCATCTCCTATGCCATTTTTCAATATAATCTTAGCGAAGAAATCAAACGACAGGAAGCAGCCGGCGTTCAGGATAAAATGAAACGTTACAATCTGGCTTACGGGAAAACAAGTTTGGTGGAATTTAATGAGGCCAACACAGAATTAGGGATTATTAAAGAGCTTGACCCGAAGTTTATCGAAAAAATTCAAATTTCGCTTGCCAAAAATGATGCTGCCAGTCTTGACGATGAAGATTTGAAATTTGCTCTGGCAGCACAGGAAATGAAGCAAGAAGCCCCAAACATTGCCATTGGAAAATACGAAACCAAGGAATATGGAATTTCTGCTGAGTATTTTTACAAAGCAGCTTTTATGAACTCTATTTTATATAAAGAGCTGGATACAGCTAATTTTTACAATGCCTGTGTTGCAGCTGCCAAATCAGGTGATTCAGAAAAAGTGATTGATTTTAATAAAAAAATGCTGGATGCCAAATTGGGTACACCCTACAACTACATTTCAATTTCCAATGCCTACCTGGCCAAAAGCGATACAGCCCAAGCCATGCAGTATTTGAAAAAAGGGAGAGACGCCTTTCCTTCTGATGGAGAATTGCTATCTGCTGAAACCGATTTGTTTTTGGTAACTAACCGCCAGGAAGAGGCCTTGCGCAATTTGATTCAGGCTTTTGATAAAAACCCTAACAATGGAATGTATTGTTTTATGATTGGGACAGCGTACGATAATTTGGCCAATCCTAAAGACAAAAGCAGTGGGAAAGACCTTCCAAAGCCTATAGATTTTGAGACCTTATTTAAAAGTGCTGAAACTTACTACATTAAAGCCATACCGCTTAATGCCAATGACAAAGAGTTTCTTTTCAACTCAAAATTCAATTTGGGTGCCTTGTACAATAACTATGCTATCTACATTGAGAATAAAGGCATTGAAAAACTAACAGATTTGTCAAAACTTCAAAAAGAAAACGCAGCCAAAAGTCAGGAGTATTATAAAAAGGCTATTCCTTACCTTGAGCAGGCCCTTGATTTGAAACCAGAAGATAAAGACTGTATGAAGGCCCTGCGCCAATTGTATTACAAAACCGACAATACCAAAATGGCCAAGGAAATGGACGACAGATTAAAGAAATAATTTTATAAAATTTGAATATAGAAGGAAGGGAAACACCCTTCCTTTTTAGTTTAACCGAACAGGATGCTTCGCATGCTAATCGAGCCCATGTCGATGGTTTCGGTGAGAAAATTCACCTGGTCTTTATCATCTCTTAAGCCAAGCGTGTACATCAGTGGCAAATAATGGTCGTTGGTAGGATGTGCAAGTTGAGCCAGACGGGCGTTTTTTTGATAGTGAATGAGTGGCAATGGATCGTTTTTAAGCACCTGCTCCTTCACCAGGGTATCGAATTCAATGGCCCAGTCGAATTTTTTGTTAGGGTCGTTCCAACTCACCATGCCAAGGTTGTGAACAATGTTACCGCTTGAGAGAATCAATACACCACGGTTTCTTAAGGCTGAAAGTTCTTTGCCCAGTTTGTAATGGTATTCGGGCGATTTACCATAATCAATGCTCATTTGAAATACCGGAACATTTGCCTGAGGATAAATGTGTTTAAGAATAGACCATGCGCCATGATCTAAACCCCAAGTTAGATCTTCCTGAACCTTCACGGATGTTATTTCCTGAATAACTTGCTTTGCTACTTCCGGGGAACCGGGGGCTGGGTAGTGCACCTTAAACAATTCGTCAGGAAAGCCTCCAAAGTCGTGAATTGTTTTGGGTTGGGCACTGATGTTCACTGCGGTTCCATTTGTAAGCCAATGCGCCGAAATGCAAAGTATGGCCTTAGGTTTGGGTAATTTTTTTCCAAGTTCAGCCCAGCTTCTGCCATATGGAGTATCCGTGATGGCGTTCATGGGATTACCGTGCCCGATAAACAGCACCGGCATGCGTTCGCTGCCGCCTAATGTTTCGGTGATGCGTTCAAGGTCTTTTAATTGCATGGCTATAGCAGATAAGGGTAAAACACCAAGGGCAGTGAGAAAATCTTTGCGATCCATACCGCTAATTTAAGCGCTTAAATTACAGAATGGTTCAAATTGATGTGAAAAGCACAGTTGAAATGGGATTTTGGGCAGGCCCTGTGTCCATGCAAGCCGCAGGGTCTACAGTTCAAATCCTTCACTTCAATCACCTTTTGGTTTTCTGAAAGTGGCCCAAATCCAAAATCAGGAATGGTGGAAAGAAAAAAGGCGCGCACCGGAGCATTTTGACTGGAGGCAAGATGCAGCGGGGCTGAATCGTTCACGTAATTCATGTCGGCATGTTTCATTAACAAGGCCGATTGCAATAAACTTAGTTCACCACAAAGTTGTTCTGTGTTGTTTCGTTTCGATTGTAAAATCAGGTCTTCACAAAGCGGTGCATCACTTGGCGCCCCGAGCAAATACACTTTTTTTTCTTCTGGAATGAGCTTTAGCAATTCAAGCCATTTTTCTTTTGGCAGTTGTTTGGTAAACCACACTGAGGCCGGAGCCATACAAACAAATGGCGTTTGAAGCAAAGGGGCGATGCGTTCAGCATCCGAAGATGAGGGGTAGAGCTTGGGTAAAAAAATCGTGTTCTCGCAAAAATCGCTTACCAACTCATGGTAACGATGAATTTCGTGCAGGTTTTTCGCGAATCGGTGTTTTACCGTGGTGTTGAATAAAAAGGAAAAGGGATTTTGTTTGAAACCCGCACTGTGTTTGGCCCCTGAAAATGCGGTTAAAAAGCCTGAACTGGCATAGCGGTGGCAGTTGATTACACAGTCGTATTTGTTTTTGCGGATGCGGAATAATAGCGAAAACAGGTTCTTTAGTTTGTTTTCCTTTTTGTTCCAAACCAGCGTTTCTTTTAAATAAGGATGCCGCTTATAAATGCCTTCATTGCCTTTTCTCACCAGCATAGAAATGGAAGCATCAGGGAAACTAGCGTGTAATTTTTCAAGGAGGCAGGAGGCCAGTATGGCATCGCCAATAAAAGCCGTTTGTATCACAAGTATGTTTTGGTACTTCAAGCTCAGCCGTGTATGGTTTCCTGTTTGCCGTAACTTTTTATTAATCCGGCTTCAAAATCCAGCCATTGCTGCCAGCGTTTGTTTACGTCTTCAACACCTTCGCCATATTTTCTGGCAAAACCAATAAACGTGGTGTAATGTCCGGCTTCACTGATCATAAGTTCACGGTAAAAGTCGCTCAACTCTGTATCCTGCAATTGTTCTGATAGTATTTTAAAACGTTCACAACTTCTGGCCTCAATCATGGCCGCAAACAATAAACGGTCGATAAGCACAATTTCTTTTGAATAGCCTTTGCGCATAAATTTGTATAATTCGTTTACGTAATGGTCTTTGCGTTCGAAGCCTAAGGTAAAGCCCTTTGATTTAATTTTTTGGTGTACCATTTCAAAATGCTTCAATTCTTCCTGTGCCAGTTTTAACAGCTCATCTACCAATTCGCTATGGTAGGGGTAACCCACAATAATAGAAATGGCGTTGGAGGCTGCTTTTTGCTCGCAGTAGGCATGGTCGGTTAAAATTTCGGAAAGGTTAGATTCGGCAATGTTTGCCCAGCGGGGATCTGTTTCAAGTTTAAGGCCAAGCATGGAGCTGATTTTATAGAGTACAAAGTAACAACAAATATTTTACTTAATATTACGGCATGGCCGAACAAGGAACATTGTACCTCATTCCGGTGCCTGTTAGCGGGGCGCCTGTTACGCAAAGCATTCCAGAATTCAACCTGGGTCTTGTGAGGACACTAAAAAAGTTCATCACTGAAAACAATAAAGAAGCCCGGAAATTTCTGAAAGCGTTTGGTTATCCAAAACTTGAAGAGGCCGAACTGCGTGAGCTGAACACACACAGCAAAGCGGGGGATTTGGGCGATTATTTAAAATTCATTAAGGGCGCTGATTCGGTAGGTTTAATGAGTGATGCGGGATGCCCCGGCATAGCAGATCCGGGTGCAGAAATAGTGAAATTAGCACATCAGCATAACATTCCTGTGATGCCTTTAGTAGGACCAAGTTCAATTGTGCTTGGTATTATGGCCAGTGGATTTAACGGGCAAAATTTTGCATTTAACGGCTATTTGCCAATAGACAAAACCATAAGACAAAAACGCTTGAAAGAACTTGAACACATGGCGGTAAAATACCATCAGGCACAGTTTTTCATAGAAACGCCCTACCGCAACCAGGCCCTGTATGATCATATTTTACAGGTTCTTGCGCCCGGCACACTGCTTTTTGTCGGAAGAGATGTTCAGGGAGAACATGAATTACTGAAAAGCAAAAGCATTCAGGCTTGGAGGCAAAGTGAAGCCCCTGAGCTCCATAAATTCCCTACTATTTTTGGAATTTATAATTAGACGCCATCTCAAAAATAGTTTATAATTCCGGCCTTGCAATTCAGGCGCTTTATTACCTTTAAGCAGGAAAATTTTACCCAACATGAACGTTTTTTCTCTGGTCAGAGCAAAGCACAATTTACTGTTCAAGCTTGCCCTTATCGGTTTTGTTTCCTTTTTACTGTCGTTGATGTTACCTTACCGCGAGGTAAAGGGCCACAAGGTAGATGCTTTTAATGCGGTTTGGCCTTATGCTGATTTGGTAACGGATCAGGATTTTTTTATCCGGAAATCTGAACTTGAATTAAAAACTGAAAAGGAAAAGCTCATCAAAGATGCTCCTCTGTTTTTTGAAGTATCCACCCTTGAACGCGACCGACTGCTCAGGGAGATTAATTTACTTGAACTTTCGCAGCCTAACGATTTTAAGGTGCTAAAGCCGCTTTTCGACAGCATATACAAAAGAGGTGTAATCGAGAGCATGGATGAGGAACTGATTCGCAATAAACAGATTTTTGAGAGCAACGGATTTTATGCAGAGTCTGTTACCTATTACGATTTTTTTACCATTACCTCCGCTGTAGACTATATAGAAAGAGAACTTCAGGGCCGTTTGCTTACGGTAAACTACCTTGATTATCTGGCATTAACGCACCGTTTCAGCAAAAGCAAAACGGAGCTTTACCTGAATTCCAAGCTTGAACAGGTTTCGATTTACCGGAACGTGATAAAAGCAGGACACGTTTTAGTGAAACAAGGACAAGCCTTAACCAACAACACCCGTCAATTGATTAACAAGTATTATTATTTTCAAAACCAAAATCTGTCCTTTTCATGGCTAAAGTTTTTTGCGAAGTGGGGCATGACCTTTGTTTTGAGTCTTGTTTTACTGGTGTTTCTGGCCTTTTTCAGAAAACAAATCTTTGGACAGAACAAACAAGTGGCCTTTCTTTTCTTTCTGCTGCTTGTGGCGGTAACTACCACGTATTTATTTCACCGTTGGGGGTTTATGGTGTTGGCTTTGCCCTTTACTTTGGTGCCTATTTTGGTGAGGGTTTTTTTTGACGGCCGAACGGCATTATTTACGCATTTGATGATTGTATTGCACTGCAGTTTTTTTATGCCTGATAAATTAGAGTTTATTCTTCTGCAGCTCATTCCGGGCATTGGCACACTCTTCGCGGTGGCTGAAATGCGCAAGCGGCAACAAATTTTAAACGCAGCGGCCCTGGTTTTTTTCTTTTATGTGTTTATTTTTGTTTGTTACGAATTGAGTTTTGGTACACCTTTGGTGGTAACTAAATTCAGCGCTTATGTGCCTTTTTCCATCAGTTCCATGCTGGTTTTACTGGCCTATCCTTTAATTTATTTAACCGAAAAGTTTTTTGGGTTTATTTCAGACTTCCGACTCTTGGAACTGTGCGACTTAAACCAACCTTTACTAAGAAAACTCTCTAAAGAAGTACCCGGAACCTTTCAACATAGTTTGCAGGTGGCCAATTTGGCAGAAGAAGCCATTTTTTATATCGGTGGAAATTCTCTTCTGGTAAGAGCAGGCGCCATGTATCACGACATTGGTAAGCTAAAAAACCCGTACTATTTTACCGAAAATCAAGCCGATGGGTTTAGTCCCCATCAGGAAATAGAACCGGTAGAGAGTGCCCGAATCATTATTGAGCACGTGATTGTGGGTATAGAATTGGCTAAAAAATACAAATTGCCTGAATCCATTATTGATTTTATCCGCACTCACCACGGCACAACGTCCGTAAGGTATTTTCTGAATTTATTTGAAAAGCAAGGCCATGATTCGGTTGCAGCCGAAGCCAGGTTTCGTTATCCGGGACCCATTCCATTCAGTAAAGAAACGGCTGTGTTGATGATCGCAGATGGTGTTGAGGCCGCTTCGCGCAGTTTAAAAAGTTATGATGCGCTCACCATTAACGATTTGGTTGACAACATCATTGATTATAAAATTACCCATCAGCAATTTATTAATTCCGACATTACCTTTAAAGACATTACCACTATAAAAAAAATATTCAAAAAACGTCTTATGAACATTTACCACGTGCGCATTGAATACCCTGATTAGGCCCTGTAAACCCTCTGTTTAACTCAAAAACAATATATTTGTAAATACTATGCGTTATATTTTAATCTTTCTGGCTTTGGGTGTTGTTTTAAGTTCCTGCAAGGTGATGCGCTCCAATTTAATGCTCAAAACCCCTAAGGACTATAAATACGATGAGTTGGTAGATTCTCTTGCTCAAAAAGATTACCGGGTGGCCCCGAATGATGAAATTCTTTACTTTGTTTTCACCAACGATGGGTTTAAGCTTATTGACCTGGCTACTCAGGTGAACACTGGGTTTAAGGCCAGCATCAACACCATAGTGGAAAGCGACGGCATGATTAAGATGCCCCTGGTTGGGCGTGTTTTTGTTGAAGGCCTTACCATTAAAGAGTTGCAGTTACTGCTTGAAGAAAAATATGCTGAATTTTATGTAAAACCCTATGTTGAAGTGCGCGTATCTAACAAACGTATTATTGTATTTCCGGGCAGCGGGGGAAGCGCCAAAGTATTGCCTTTAACCAACAACAACACCACCGTGATGGAAGCCCTGGCTGCTGCCGGGGGAATTGTTGAGGATGGCAAGGCTTACAAGGTTAAATTAATCCGCAACAGCAAAAAAGTAGGTGGAAAACCTCTGGTGTATTTAATGGATTTATCTACCATTGATGGACTCTCTGCGGCCAACTCGATTGTACAGGCCAATGACATTATTTACGTAGAACCACGTTACAAACCCCTCGCCACATTTAACAAGGAAGTGTTGCCCTTGGTTACCACGATTACCGGAGTCATCTTAATCATTCAGTTGTTCAGATCTCTGTAAATTATGCTAAATCCCCAGAGCAACACGCCCAATACTCAGTTAAAAGACATTGCGGAAAAACTCAATGCCAATTTCGATATTGGCCTGTTTATTTTTCTGTTAATGAAAAACAGGGTATTTATCCTTGTTTTTTTTCTGGTGTCTTTTATTTCTGCCTTTTTGTATTTGCGGTATTCTCAACCCATTTATGAATCCAGGGCCATTGTTCAAATCAACGATGCCAATCGGGCCGACCAGGTTTTGAAGCTAGGTGGAGGAGGGGACGATAACAACCTGATTGCTGAAGCCATAGAACAAATTCGCTCAAAAGTATTTTTAAAACGGGTTGTTGAAAAACTCGATATCCGCGTAAATTATTTCAGCGAAGGCACCTTTAAAAACCACGAGTTGTATTTTTCATCGCCTTTTTTGGTACGCATCAATACCAAGATGCCGACTGTTAACGGTCAAAAAATTTATGTTCAGCTCAACAACGATCTGAAGTCGGGGGTATTGAATTTTGGCACTACTTCCATACCATTCATTAGCGGAGAGTGGCTGAACCGGCCTGAGTTTGACCTGATTATTTATCCCAATTCTAAAATTGATGAACCGCAGATTAAAGATTTGCTAAAAGAAAACAACAAATACTATTTTGTGGTTTCGGATGTAAATGAAGTTACGGCCTTGTTAAAAAGCCGGCTTGAAGTGAAGCTATTCAACGAACATGCAAAAACCGTTATTATAAAAGTATCGGATGTAAACCCATCAAAATCAACCGATATTGTTAACGCGATTACCGAAGAATATTTGAATTATGACGTTGAGCGAAAAAGTGAAAGTTCAACAAACATACTTTCTTTTATTGATGAGCAGTTGAATACTGTGTATGGTGAATTGAAGAACCGGGAAAGTCAGCTTTACCAGTTTAAAAGTGATAAAAAAATCACCAACCGTGATTTTATGAATGAATCGGAAATGATGCGGTATTCCTCCCTTGAAGAGCAAATGCTTAGAATAGAGATTGAGGAAAAACTGATTACAGAAATTCAAGCCAACATTGCCCAGAAAAAAAGCATTGACATTTATCAGCTTTTATCCCTTACGGCCGCTACGGGTAATGATAACTCGATTAAACAAATTGTGGAGAGTATAAAAAAGCTGCTGAGCGACAAAGAGAATTTGCTGTATGCGGTTACCCCCAATTCTGAGAACATCAAACAAATTAACTTTCAGATAGAAAATCAAAAGCGCTTATTAATGGAAAGTTTGGATGCGCTTCGTATGAAATACAAAGCAGAGTATAATAATTTGATGGAAAAGACCGGCGATTTTCAGAATAAGCTGAATAAGAGTCCTGAGGATGAGGTCGAATATTCCCGTTTGTCGCGTTTGTACACCATCAGTGAAAAGTACTACACCATGTTGCTTGAAAAAAAGACGGAGTTCTCCATTTCACGAGCAGGGTATGTGTCTAAAAACATTATCCTTGAGAAGGCACAGGGCATTGGAGTTATGGTTTCTCCTAACCGAAATAAAGCCTTGCTGATTGCATCGCTTGCATTTTTATTATTTTCCCTTGGTTTGGTACTTACGCGGTATCTTTTTCATGATAAGATTTACACCCTGTACGACATTACACGGTATTCGAGTGGTGATGTGGCCTTGTTGGGGGTTGTTCCCAAATACGAAAATCACATTCCTGTGTCGCAACTGGTGGTGGATAAAAACCCTAAAGCCCTTATCAGTGAGGCCTTCCGTTCCATACGGGCGAATCTGAATTTTATGGATGCCAGTAACGAGGGTACAAAAATTGTATCTGTAACCTCAACCATCAGTGGAGAAGGTAAAACATTTGTTTCCATCAATGTGGCAGGCATTATTGCCTTTACCGGCAAACGTGTTGTGATTATTGATTTGGACATGCGTAAACCTAAAATTCACAAGGGGTTTGGTACCAGCAACACCATTGGTATGAGTACCATTCTTACCGGTCTTACCACAGTAGACGAGTGCTTGATGGATAGTACCATGAACAATTTGAAATTCATTACCGCAGGTCCTTCGCCACCCAATCCCTCCGAACTAATTCTTAGTAAGGCTTTGGATGAAACCTTGGATTACCTCAAAACCAAGTTCGACTGCATTGTGATTGATAACCCACCTGTGGGGCTTGTTACCGATGGTATTGCAACAATTCAAAAAGCCAACTACCCGATTTATGTTTTCAGAGCGGGGTATTCGCGTAAAATGTTTACACAGATTTTGGACCGGCTCAAGAATGAATCAAATGTTAAGAATCTTTCTGTGATTTTAAACGATGTGGACGTGAGCAAAAAACTTTACAGTTACAATTACGGCTACGGCTACGGTTATGGCTACGGTTATGGCAGTGGCTACTACTCGGAAGAAGACATGGGAAAGAAAAGCAAAAAACGAAAAAAAAATGGAAATTATTGAATCAGAATTAAAAGGACTGTTTGTTATAAAACCTAAGGTGTTTGAGGATGCCAGGGGGTATTTTTTTGAAAGTTACAACAAGGAAATTTTTGAAAAAAAAGGATTAATCCTTGATTTTGTTCAGGACAATCAATCGCTTTCACAAAAAGGTGTGCTGAGGGGCTTGCACTTTCAAAACCCTCCGTTTGCACAGGGCAAATTGGTTCGTGTGATTACCGGAGCCGTGTTTGATGTGGCGGTTGACATTCGCAAGCATTCTGCAACCTATGGAAAGTGGTTTGGGCTTGAACTCAGTGAGGAAAACAAATGGCAGATGTATATTCCGGAAGGTTTTGCACATGGCTTTTTAACACTTAGAAATAATACTGTGTTTTCTTACAAATGCACCGGTTTTTATAAGAAGGAGGCCGAGGATTGTTTGTTGTGGAACGACCCTGATATTGGCATTCAGTGGAACACACATGAGGTGGTATTATCGGACAAGGATAAAACCGGAAAATTATTTTCATCCTTTGACTCCCTGTTTACATGACAGACGGTTTAAGTATATTTCTGATGGATGGCATAAAGTTTTTGTCTTTAAACTTTAATCTTCAGTTTTTACTTACAGCGTTGTTTATAATTTGTTTCATGTTTTCCATACTTATTAATTACATCATGCTGCGCTTTGCACAAACTCTTGGTGTGAGGGGCAGAAATGAGAATGAAATACGATGGAATCCGGAAGTGAAGCCCTCTTTAGGCGGCATTTCCTTTTACCTTGTTTTTTTGGTAGCCTTTATTTTTGCCGTGCTGTTGCCACACGAACAAGTGGGGTTTAATATTCAGGTGGTTGGAATTTTGTTGGCAGCCACTTTGTCCTTTTTAATGGGGCTTGCCGACGATGCATTTAATACCCAACCTCTTTTAAAGTTTCTAACCCAAATATTTTGCGGATTGATTGTAATTCTTTCGGGTTTATCCATTCAAATCTTTCAAAATGAATTTTTAAATTATTTTCTAACGGTGCTATGGGTTGTTGGCATGATGAATTCTTTGAACATGCTTGACAACATGGATGGCATTGCCACCATTGTTTCCATCGTAGCCTGTTTTTTTGTTGTCATCCTAAATCTTGCTATTACCAATACTACGGGCTACGCCACTGTTTTAAGTTTAGGTGTTATGGGCGCTTTGATTGGTTTTTTGGTTTATAATTTTCATCCCGCAAAAATGTTTATGGGGGATACAGGATCGCAGTTTCTTGGTTTATTTTTAGCTGTGATGGGCATAAGTCATGCCTGGAACACGCCTACCCAGGTGTGGTTTGGCGATTTTCCGCTTTCAAATTTTTTGGTTGTTGCCCTGGTTTTTATGCTTCCCTTGTGCGATACAATAACGGTGGTTATTAACCGCGTGCGTATTGGTAATTCGCCATTTGTTGGAGGGAAAGATCACACCACACACCATCTTTTTTTTAAAGGATTAAACGAAAAAAAAATTGCCGTTTTGTTTTTTTTGCTTGGTTCAATTTCTGTGGTGTTTGCATACCTTTTGGTGATGCATTTTAGTATGGTGATTTTTTATCTTGCTGCTTCTTATTTTCTAATGGTTTTCTTAGGTTTATATTTAAACACAATTATAAAGAAAAGGTGAATTCTTTTCAACAATTCAGAATTTCCAAATTAACGGTCTTGCAGGCGCTTGGTGTTGTTGGGTTTTTAATCCTAATTTCTTTGTTATACGCCCTATTTTTTTCTTATACCCATCCAACTGTTAATCAGGTCTCATACAGTAACAACAACAGTAACGTATTTAATTTAAGCATTCCGGTTAAATTAAATTTTTGTGGAGAAGATATTCCCACAAATGATTATCGAATTAAAGGGATACTTGAAAAAGAGTTCATGCAAAATCAGTATTCGCGGTCATCTACTCACTTGTTGTTTAATAAGGCGCAACGCTGGTTTGGTTATATAGAAGCCGTTTTAAAACAAGAAGGAATACCCGATGATTTTAAATATTTGGCGGTTATTGAAAGCCATCTCTCCAATGTGCATTCGTCTGCCGGGGCCGCCGGATTTTGGCAGCTAATTACCAATTCAGCCATTAATGGTGGCTTAACCGTGAATGCCACAGTGGATGAAAGGCTAAATGTGGAAAAAGCCACACGCACGGCCTGTGGATTGATAAAACAGGCGCACATGGTGTTTAAAAACTGGACCTTGAGCGCTGCAGCCTATAACCGCGGCATTAATGGTATTTTACGCGCTATGAAAAAACAGGGTACAAGAGATTATCATCAGTTGTTGCTGAACCCCGAAACCGGCACTTTTGTTTACCGCATTTTGGCGTATAAAACTTTGCTTTCAAACCCCAGACACTTTGGTATCAATACAAAACAGATCCGAACACTTCCGAAAATTCCTTATAAAATTTTTCGAGTAGACAGCAACATTGGCAATCTGTCTGATTTTGCCCGGCACATTGGTGTAAGTTACAGCACACTCAAAGGTCATAACCCATGGCTCATTGCCGATAAGCTGGATAACCCTACAGGTATTTTGTTTGAAATAAAAGTGCCAAAAAACAGCAAAACAGATTACAGCAATTACCTTTCAGACTTGCACCCCTTAGTAAACTTTGCATCCGATACCTTGCGGGCACTTAAGGATAGTACAGTTTTGAAGACTCCTGAAAATACGGTATACGTTGATACACAGATACGGCTTGAGGATTTAGCAAAACAATTTCATGTGAGCAGCAACGATTTAATTAAATGGAACCGTTTGGATCCTAAAACCAACACACTTGAAAAACAACATGTTATTGTAATTGATCCGGCTGAAATTAAATAGGGCCTGCTGAAAAACATGCAGTCTTTTTATCGGCAGTATTTTACGATTATAATCTTGTTTGGAATGCAAGGGTTTTTGAGCATTTACTCAAAAAACTTTGCAGATGTTTTTCAGCAGGCCCTAAATAAGTGCTTTAATTCATCATTCAATCCAAACCTTCTTTGTTTTTAGGATGGCTTCACCGGAATAAAGAACACAAATGTAAATTCCCTTTGAAAGGTTTACTTCAGTGAGCTCATTGTTCACGGCTTCTGAATACACAATTTGACCCAGAGCATTAACTATAGAAAGTCTTCCCGCGTTCAGAGGGCCGGTTTTTATTTGCAGTGGTCCTGAGCTAGGATTGGGATAAACGGAAAACAAAACGGTGTTGATGTTTTGCTTTTCCAAACCAAGACAGGCCTCTACGTTGATTGTAAACACGGCGTTGCTGCTGCAGGTATTGGCTGCTGTGCCGGTTACCGAATACGTTGTGGTGTTTGGCGGGGAAACAGAAATGCTGTTGCCGGATTGCCCTGTATTCCAGAAGTAAGTGAGTGCCCCTGAGGCCGTTATCACCGCTTGTTCTCCTAAGCACATTACACTTTTGGATTGAATGCTTATCTGAGGTAAATCAAGCACTGAAAGGCTGTAGGAGGTTGATGCACTGCAGCCATTTAGGTTTTCTCCAATAAGGGTGATTGTTTGATTGACAATTGGGCTGAGTGTAATGGAGGCCGAACTCGATCCTGTACTCCAGGTATACGTGTTGGCGTTTCCAAGGGCTGTTAAGGTGAGTGTGTTTCCGCTACACACCGTGTTGGTTCCTGCAATGGATAAAAGAATCTGAGGGTGAACAGTTACTGTGACTACATTTTGATTGATACAGCCATTGTTGCTGCTTCCACTTATGGTGAAAGAACTTGTTGTATTGATGGTGTTACTGATGCTGCTGGAATTTGAACCGGTGCTCCAGGTGTAGGTGTTGGCATTGCCTGTGGCGATTAAAGAAAATGTATCTCCTGCGCACAGGAGTGTGTTGCCGCTAATGTTAATTACCGGTAAACCAAATACAGTCAGGGTAATTGAGGTTCTGGGATAAGCGCTGCAGTTGGCCGATTCAGCATAGATTGTGTTTACACTTACACTAAGGCTTGAACTTGGTATGGTGTTTATAAACTGAGTTCCTGTTGCAATGGCGGTACCTCCGGCAGGTTGGTTGTACCAGGTAACCGTGTTGCTGCCATTGGCTAATGTGTTTAGTGTAATGGTGTTGCCGGCGCAAAGGGTAGAGGAGGGACTGATGTTGATGTTTTCAGGCTGGCAGGAAGGAACAAATTTCCACAAATCTTCCATATTATCAGGCGTGTTGCTGTTGGAATAACCTAAACCACCCTGCAGCCAACATACACCATTTGTGTATGGCCAATAGGTGTTGTAATACCTGCCACCGGGCACATTGTTGGGTGCCGGAACGGTTTGCGTACCATAGGTGCCAAGTTGGTCAACGCTGTTAGCGCCTTTAATCCAGGTCCAGTGTCCTGTGCCGATGGTATAACGAAATACATCGTTTAAACTGCCCAATCCGGGTGAGGCAGCATTTCCTTCCCCACCAAACAACCATAAATTACCCGTACCGTCATTCCAGGAGGCTGCCGACATTCTGGCTCCCGGAATATTTGTTGCAGAGGATACACCCTGAGTTCCATAATTTCCAACAGCCATGATGGAATTGCTGCCACCAATCCAGGTCCATTGATTGAGTGAAATGGAGTACTTCCAAAATGTATTTAAATACGACAAGGGGCCTGAGCCCGGGAATCCGCGTCCGCCGAAAAGATAAAGATCGTTGCCGTTGGCCCAATAGCTTGGAAATTCAGTTCCGCCCGGCGTGTTTAAGGCAGCGCCAACGTTTAGTGTACCATATACGCTGGCTTGAGATATAAGGTTGGAGCCATTTACCCAGGTCCACTGATTAGTAGAAATAGAATATTTCCAGAGGTCATTTAAAAATCCGGTTATTGCGCCTGCGGCGGGTAGGCCCCTGCCACCAAACAACCATAAATTTCCTGCACCGTCGAACCAGGCACCGGAAGAACTGCGGCAACCCGGTTGATTGGCTGCGTTTGCAAGGCCTAAGGTGCCATAAACTCCGTTTTGATCTACAGTATTAAACCCTTTCATCCAGGTCCATTGATTGTTTGTTGGGTTGTAGCGCCATAAATCCCCTAATTTCCCAAAGGCGGCTGTTGATGCGAACCCGTCGCCTCCAAACAACCAAAAATTGCCGGAAGCGTCTGTCCAGCTTAGCATAAATTCCCTGGCTCCGGGATGGTTAAGCGCCGAGGGCACCCCTTGTGTTCCATACACACCTGGTTGATTGGCGGTATTGGCGCCGCTTATCCAGGTCCACATGTTGTTTGAGATGTCGTACTTCCATAAATCGTTCAACCAGCAAAGCGTGTTGTTATTGCTATACCCTTCACCTCCAAACATCCAAAGGTTGCCTTGCGCATCCACCCAGGTGGCTGAACCATGTCGGCAACCCGGATTGTTGGTGGCAGATGCCACCCCTTGTGTTCCGTACAAACCAATTTGACCTCCGGTGTTGCTGCCTTTCATCCAGGTAAAATTTTGCCCGGGCAGAACGATGGCGTTGAAAACGATACTTAAAACGAGTAGATTTCTGATCATAAGGATGATTTTTGGATAAAGGTATAGCAGAGTTCAAGCTTCAGGCAAAGAAATTTGTAAAAGTACAATTTGGTTGAGTGAACAACAGGACGAGTTGATTAAAAACGATAGAAAGCAAAAAAAAAGCCCCCGGATGAGGGGGGCTTTAGATTATGAAGTGGTTTCTTTCTTTTCGCTGGCCGGTTTTGGTAATAATATTTTTCGGCTCAATTTAATCTTTTTGGTTTTAGGATCATCGCCCACGTATTTTACTTCCACAATATCGCCCTCCTTTAAAAGCCCTTCAAGGCTTTCAACGCGCGACCAATCGTATTCACTGATGTGCAATAAACCGTCTTTACCGGGCATGATTTCAACGAAAGCCCCGTATGGCATAATGGTTTTAACTTTAGCCTGATAAATGTCGCCTAATTCAGGAACTGCTACAATGCCTTTGATGCGGTTTTTCGCTGCAGTAACGTCTGCCAGGTTATTTCCGAAAATTTCAACAATGCCATTTTTGTCAACTTCGGTAATAACAATAGTGGTGTTGGTGAGTTTCTGCATTTCCTGAATTACTTTACCACCCGGACCGATAATAGCACCTATGAATTCACCGGCAATAACAATTTTCTCAAAGCGTGGTGCTTGTGGTTTGTAATCGGCGCGTGGTTCAGGCAGGGCTTTTAACATTTCGCCCATAATGTGTAAACGGCCGGCTTTGGCTTGTTCCATGGCTTTTGCCATCACTTCGTAAGGCAAACCATTCACTTTAAGGTCCATTTGCACGGCTGTAATGCCATCTTTAGTGCCACACACTTTAAAGTCCATATCGCCCAAATGATCTTCATCTCCCAATATGTCGGAGAGGATTGCATAATCGCCTTTTTCGTCGGTAATTAATCCCATAGCAATGCCTGCAACGGG